>NZ_JBZYAO010000017.1:0-156124 GCF_059820445.1 Paenibacillus sp. sgz302190 | reverse complement strand
GCGGACGTTCACGATTGCGCTGTTCGGCGCATTCAGCGCCGGCAAGTCCTCGTTCGCCAATGCGCTCATTGGCGAACGCGTCCTGCCGGTGTCGCCGAACCCGACGACGGCGGCGATCAACCGCATCCTGCCGCCGCAGGAAGGCTGGCCGCACGGTACGGCCAAGGTCAGGATGAAGTCGGCCGACGCCATCCTCCAGGACGTCTTGTACTCGCTGGAGCTGCTCGGCGTCCAGGCGTCCGATATGGCCTCGGCTCTCGCGCGCATCGGCGGGTTGACGCCCGCCGACGTAACGCCCAAGGGCAAGCCGCACTATTCCTTCCTCAAAGCCGTCGAGAAAGGATGGACGGCAGCCAAAGACCATCTGGGCGCTGAGCTGCGGATTACGAAAGACGAGTTTCCCGGTTATGTCGCCGATGAATCGAAATCGTGCTTTGTGGAATTTATCGAATTATTTTATTCCAACCCGCTGACTGACCAAGGCATTATTTTCGTTGATACGCCTGGCGCGGATTCGATCAATGCGCGGCATACGGGAGTAGCTTTTAACTATATCAAAAATGCGGACGCGATTCTTTTCGTCACTTATTATAACCACGCTTTTTCCCAAGCGGACCGCGAATTTCTGCTGCAGTTGGGGCGCGTCAAAGACAGCTTTGAAATGGATAAAATGTTTTTTATCGTCAACGCCGCCGACCTTGCGGCAAGCGAGGAGGAGCTGGACGGCGTAGTCAAGCACGTGGAGACGAATTTGCTCCGGCACGGCATCCGCAATCCGCGCATTTATCCGATTTCAAGCTATTTGGCCGCCGAGGGCAAAGTAGCGGGAGATTCCGCGCTTGTCGCCCAATCCGGCATTCGTCCGTTCGAGAACGATTTCCTGCAGTTTACGTTGGGCGAATTGAGCGACGTTGCCATTCATTCGGCTAACCTTGAGCTGGAACGTGCGGTTCAAACGATGCAGCAATGGCTGGAAAGCGCCAAATCCGGGGAGGAACAGCGCAAACGGCAAATCGACAAGCTCCAGCAGGCCGAGCAAGCGGGAGTCAAGCTGCTTCGGGAAGCGGATCACGGCGCAGACGTCAAAGAATTGCGCAAAGAAATCCAGGAACTGCTTTACTACGTGAAGCAGAGAACGATGTACCGCTTCGGCGAGCTGTACAATTACGCCTTCAACCCTTCCACGTTCCGCGAGGAAGCGCGCGATCCGAAGCTGGCGCTCCGTTTGGCATGGAACGAGCTGCAGCGGATGATCGTTTTCGATCTGTCCCAGGAAGTGCTGGCTACGACGCTGCGCATCGAGAACGCGATCAATCGCCTGTCCGGCCGCCGCGCGCAGCGCTGGGGAGAGCAGCTTGCCGAGCTCGTGGAAGGCTTCGCAGGCGGCGAGTACGATGCCCGCAAGTTTGACACGCCTTCGGTAACGACGGCTTTTGACGCCAGCGAAGTAACGGATAAGCTGCTGACGGGTTATTTTAAAAACGCCAAGCAGTTTTTTGAAGGCGACGGCAAAAGCAAGCTGAGAGCGGAGCTGGAAAGCCGCGTCAGCGAGCCCGTGTCCGAGCTCATGGAACGGCAAACGTCGGCTCTTGACCAGGCGTATTCCAGACAGTTGGAAGAATGGCTGACAGAGCTGCAAGAGCTGCTGGCCCAACAGCTGAACGAGCACGTTCGAGGGCTTTTGAACGCATTGGAAATGAAAATCGATTTGGACGATTTATTGTCCAGACAACAGCAGCTGAAAAAGCTGATGGATTAAAAAAAGGGCGCTTCCGCACATCACAGCGGCAGCGTCCTTTTAATTTATATGTCGTGATCTTTTTCACAATCCCGAGCATATGATGTTATTTTGGGTGCATTGCCATGTAAGGGCTTACATATCTTAGGATTTGAAAGATATCCAAGAATGGCATGGATTCCTGCAAGTTTTTGTGGAGTTATGCGGGTTTAAGCGTATAAATCCCGTTATCCTCTCGTTGCTCCGATAGGGGGATGGTGATAAGATTCATTAAGTATTGAAACGCTTTCTCAGCTTTTCCCAATTTTCCTTCTTGAGGAGGGTGCTTTAAAAGTGGACGTCTTTAGGCAACTGAAAGAGTTCTATTGGCCGGAGAAGAAGCTGTTGTTCGGGTCGATTCTATGCCTGGTTACAGCGACCGCGCTTGGACTCGTGTATCCGAATTTGCTTCGCTATTTGATCGACGATGTAATTACGAAACAAAGGTTCGACTTGGTGCCGAAGCTGTCGCTTTTTGTCGTTGGCGTCGTAACTTTGAAAGGCATGTTTCAGTTTTTGCACGGCCTTTGCGGAGGAAGGCTCGGAAATCGGGTTGCGTTCCATATGCGCAACGCGCTTTACAACAAGCTGCAGTACTTGTCGTTTCAGTATTACGATCAGGCGCGTACCGGGGACTTGATGTCGCGTCTGACAGCGGATCTGGAAGCGATTCGGAACTTTATCGGCTTTGGCTTCGCGCAAATTTTGAACGTCTTTTTGATGCTGATTTTCGGCATGGCCATGATGTTTTCGATCAATTGGCAGCTGACGCTCATCACCATGGTTTCCATGCCTTTCCTCGTTTTTACAGCAGTTCGTTTCGAAGGCAAGATTCATCCCGCGTTTCGTCTGGTGCGCAAGTCGCTGGGAACGATGACGACGGCCGTTCAGGAAAATATTACGGGAGTCCGCACGGTAAAATCTTTTGCCCGCGAGCCCCATGAAGTAAAAAAGTTCTCGACTCATAACGAAGAATACAGGGCAATGAACGTGGAAACGTCGCACATATGGGCCAAATATTTTCCCGTCATGGAAATTTTGGCGAACTTGAGCGTCGTTCTTTTACTCGGAGCCGGCGGCTACATGGTCATTCAGGAAACGATTACGCTCGGCGAATTGGTCGCGTGCTTCAGCATCATTTGGTACATTATCGGCCCGATGTGGGGACTCGGCTTTCATATCAATAACTTTACTCAAACGAAAGCTTCCGGCGAAAAGATTTTGGAAATTCTTCATCAGTACATACACGTAAAAGATCAGCAGGAAGCCGTTTCGCTGGCTGAAACGAAAGTTCGCGGCCATGTTCGCTTTGACCGGGTTACTTTCGCCTATCCCGAAAAACAGCCGGCGCTGTACGATTTCTCCGTCGATGCACCTCCCGGCTCCGTAATCGGACTGCTGGGCAGCACGGGCTCCGGTAAGACGACGGTGGTCAGCCTGTTGATGAGAGCTTACAATGTCAAGGAAGGACATATCACCTTCGATGGCAAGGATGTTCGCAACATCCAGGTAGAAAGCCTGCGCAGCCAAATTGCGGCGGTTTTTCAGGAAACGTTCTTGTTTTCCTCTACAATCCGCAACAACATCGCTTACGGGCGCAAAAACGTGAGCATGGAAGAAATCATCCGCGCGGCCAAGCTGGCCAAAGCCCACGATTTTATTATGGAGCTGCCGCTTGGCTACGATACGATTGTCGGCGAGCGCGGCCTCGGCTTATCCGGCGGGCAAAAACAGCGGATCGCAATCGCGAGGGCGCTGCTGAAAGATCCGAAAATTCTTATTCTCGATGACGCGACGAGCGCTGTCGATATGGAAACAGAGCATGAAATCCAGGCCGGATTCAAAGAAGTCATGCAGGGCCGTACGACGTTTATTATTGCTCACCGGATCTCTTCGCTGAAGCATGCGGACGAAATTATCGTCATGGATCAAGGCCGGATCGTACAAAGAGGAACGCATCAGGAGCTTTTGGCGCAGGAGGGCCTTTACCGTCAAACTTACCGGATCCAGTATGCGGATCAGCCAGGCACGGAAGGGCGCGCGGAGGCAGACGGCTATTCATCTTCTTTAGAAAGAAGGTTGGCGCATTGAGCACTTTTTCCAAGCAAGCCGGAAATTCCTCTCAGCCGGAAGATTCGCAGTCCGGACAGCGATTCGTATATCAGGATGACGAGCTGATCGACAAGCCGTTTGACTGGAACCAGCTTAGACGTCTATTCGGTTACATGAAGCCTTACGCGAAGCAATTTTTGCCGATCATCATCGTGATGATGTTTGTGGGCGCATTGACGAAGCTGACGGTGCCGCTGCTTATTAAATATGCGATCGACCGCGCGATCACGCCGAAGGACGGCCAGCTTTTATTCATCTTGATGGGCATTATGTTCGGTGTTTATATCGTGCAGTGGGTCGCCAACACGTACCGGATCCGTTACACGAATATGATCGGCCAGCGCGTCATCTACGATCTCCGGCACGATCTGTTCAGCCATATCCAAAAGCTTTCGTTTCGCTTTTTCGACACGCGTCCTGCGGGCTCGGTTTTGGTTCGGGTGACGAATTACGTGAACTCTTTGCAGGATCTGTTCACGAACGGCGTCGTCAATTTGCTGATCGACTGCGTTCAGCTTTGCGGCATTATGATCATTCTGCTTTCTTATAATTTCAAATTGGGCGCGGCGATCATCGTAACCGTCCCTCTGATGTTTCTCATTTCGACCAAATTGCGCCTGAAAATCCGCCGGGCGTGGCAGGATGTCACGATCAAGCAGTCGCGTTTAAACTCGCATTTGAACGAATGCATTCAAGGCATTCGGGTTACCCAGGCGTATACGCAGGAAAAAGAAAATATTAACTTTTTTCGTAACATGAACATGGTGAACCGCCTATCGTGGAACCGCGCCTCAATGCTGAATCAAAGCTTCGGGCCGATTATCGAAATTACGGGAGCGATCGGCTACTGCATCTTGTTTTGGCTGGGCGCCCACATGATTCAATCCAAAGAAATCTCGGTAGGCTTATTGGTCGCTTTCGCAACGTACATCGGATATTTTTGGGAGCCGATTACCCGCTTGGGACAAATGTATTCCCAACTGTTGGTGGCAATGGCCTCTTCCGAGCGAATCTTCGAATATATCGATGAAAAGCCTTCCGTAGCGGAACTTCCCGGCGCCAAAGAACTGCCGGACATTGCCGGAAACGTGAAATTCGAAAATTTGGTGTTCGAATATGAGCCCGGCAGACCTGCTTTGAAAGGCATCAACCTGGATGTAAAAGCGGGCCAGTCGATTGCGCTTGTAGGCCATACCGGATCGGGAAAAAGCACGATCATGAACTTGCTGTGCCGGTTTTACGATCCGGTGGAGGGCCGCGTTCTTATCGACGGGCAGGATATCCGCGAAGTAACGATCCAAAGCTTGCGTTCCCAGGTCGGCATCGTGCTGCAGGATACGTTTATTTTCTCCGGCACGATCCGCGACAACATCCGCTTCGGACGGCTGGACGCTACGGATGAAGAAGTGGAAAGAGCGGCTAAAGCCGTCCACGCGCACGATTTTATAGCGGCTTTGCCTCAAGGCTATGAAACCGAAGTCCAGGAACGGGGCAACGTGCTCTCCATGGGGCAAAGGCAACTGATTTCCTTCGCTCGCGCATTGCTGGCGAACCCGCGCATACTTATTCTCGATGAAGCGACGGCAAGCATCGATACGGAAACCGAGCTCAAAATCCAGGAAGCGCTCAAAACCTTGCTCGCCGGAAGAACGTCGTTCATCGTCGCGCACCGACTCTCGACCATTCGCAATGCCGACAAAATCATCGTCCTCGACCACGGCCGAATGATGGAAAGCGGCAATCACGATGAATTGATGAACGAGCGAAAAATATATTACGGCCTTATCCAGGCCCAGTACAAATTTTTACAGGATGCAGGTTAACACTTCTTAATGCTGCCCGGTTGCTTTGGCGATCGGGCAGTTTTTTTATACGGTTTTATCGCCGAAGAAAGTCAGTCGTGTGTAAAGCGGCTTGAGAGACCGGGCTGAGCTGGAGTTTGAGCGGTAAAACCTGCGGAATTGCAGGAATAATCTTAGACAAGCGCATGAAGGAGCGAAAAAGATGTATTTTAGCAAGCTTTTGCGCGCAATGTGCCGGTTATGCGTTAGGGGTTATATATTATGAGGTGAGAAAAAGGTGCGAGACTTTCTGAATTACAATGATATGGAAAAATATGGGCAATCCAGAGCGCTATATCTTTTGATGACGCTTATGACCACTATCCCCTTCGTTCATGAGGAAGTTTGACAGTGAAGTAAGTACAGCCGATCAAGCAGGAAAGTTGCAAGCAGACTTGCTAATGCAGTTTGGGGCGAAAGCAAGCCATTACTGAGCCTGAGTAGAAGGGATAGTGGAAATAAGGGGGAACTGGTGGGAACGCGGCAGTGTGAGAGAAGCACCAAATTGATGAGCCTGAGCAAAAGGGATAGTGGAAATAAGGGCAGCTGGCGAGAACGTGGCAGTGTGAGAGAAGCACCAAATCGACGAGCCTGAGCAAAAGGGATAGTGGGAATAAGGTAGCTGGTGAGATGGATGGACGAGAGCGCGGCTGGAGCCTCTAAGTTATTAGCCGCGCTTGTGCAGGTTGGTTCGATATTTGGTGGGGCTTTTTCCGTAGAGTCCTGTGAACAATTTGGTGAAGTAGTAGGGATCGCGATAGCCTACATCTCCTGCGATGTCCGATATTTGCCGGGTTGTGTACTCCAGAAGGCGTGCTGCGTGGCGCAGTCTGATTTTTTGCAAAGTTTCCATAATGGATTCTCCTACCTGTTCTTTGAAAAGATGGGATAGCCGGGATGGGGAAAGCGCGACTTTTGCTGCAAGAGATTCAATGGTGTGCGGTTCGCTCATTTGCAGGTTCAGCAGGTCCATCACTTGCGTTACACGGGGATCAAGCACCCGATTATTGCCGGAACCGTTTGCCTGAGCAAGGAGCAGCACCATTTCTTCGAGCGCATTCATGGACAGCTGCATGCGGAGTGTTCCGGCTTCCGTTTCCAAGCTGTCTTGGAGCAATCTTTGAAAGGCGGCGGCGATGCGTTCACGTATCCGCTTTAGCTCCAACTGGACGAAAAGCAGCCCTTTGGCGGCTTGAGGAAGGCGCAGCAGCGATGACCACGATGGCGACGGAATGAAATGAACCCACATAAATTCCCATACGGTATCCTGTGGGGTGTAGTAGTGATGAGGAGTTCCGGGCGTCAACATCACGATATCGCCTTCTTGGACGGTGTACGTAGTTTGGTTGATTTGAAAAGCGCCGGTTCCCGCCAAGGTGTAGGTGAGCAGCCAGTCTCTGGTGCCGCCGGAACGATGAACGAGGTAGCCCGGCTGTTCCTTGAAATGTCCGGCTACGAAAACGCCGGGGGAAGGGCTCGGTGTTTCTTTATGAATAGCAGAATCATCAAGGTTATTAGCCATTGTATGCATTCCTCCTTTGGCGTTTTTATTTTAAAATAGAATTGTGAAAAACACAATGACAACAAGGAATGGAGGCTTTAAATTTGGAATCTAAAGCTCTTGGAGGCGTGTTGACACCAGACCAGGTGGAGCAATTTTATCGGGAAGGTTATGTGGTTGTAAGAGGGCTTTTTGCGGGGGAAGCGGAGAAGCTGCGGGACCATTTTATGAAGCTGCATGCTGCGGGGCCGATTCCCGGCTGTTTTGAACCGGTTTCGCGCGAGGAAGCGGGGAACGATATTTTGAAAATGTACCCGCGGATGATGCATCCGCACAAGGTCGACGATCTTTCGATGGCATACATGCTTGATCCGAGAGTCATGAATATTTTAGCGGATTTGCTGAAGGAAGAACCGATTGCCGCGCAAAGCATGTTTTATTTCAAGCCTCCGGGCGCGAAGGGGCAGGCGCTGCATCAGGACAACTTTTATTTGCAGGTGGAGCCGGGCACATGCATAGCCGCATGGACTGCCGTGGATGCCGCAGACGAAGAGAACGGGGGATTGTTCGTCGTCCCGCAAACGAACACGCTAGACGTGTTATGCCCGCACGATGCCGATCCGAAGCAGTCCTTCACGAAGGAAGAGGTGGACGTGCCGGAAGGGCGTCAAGCGATCCCGCTGAGTTTGGAGGCGGGGGATGTGCTGTTTTTTAACGGCAGCATGATTCACGGATCGTACCCGAATACGTCGCAGGACCGCTTCCGCCGGGCGTTTATTTGTCACTATACAGGCATCTCAGCGCAAAAAATCGCTCATTGGTACTACCCGATCTATAGGCACGACGGCTCCGAGATACGGCTGGAAATCAATGAAGCCGGGGGGCCTTGCGGAACTGAATATGCATCGGGCGGCGTGCATTAAGCTGCTTCGCGTAAACCCTCTCTGTCCCGGCAGAGAGGGTTTTGTCGCTCTTGGCAGAAGTTTGCAAAATGCGGCAAGAAGCTTTACTCTTAGAGTGAAATAAGCCATTTATTCGCAGGAGGGACTTTTTTTGAAATCATCCAGATGGATTTGGGGGATTGTAGGGCTTTCGGCCACGATAGCAACGGTCGTTTTTGTTGTCGGCTTTATTTATGCGGTTAATCAAATTTTGTTTCCGAAAGCGGGCTCAAGCGAATATGCGATCTCTGCGCCGCAAAGCGGCAAGGAAACGTATATCGACTCCAAAAACAAACTGCAGATCGTCGCTCTGGGGGATTCATTGACTGCCGGAACAGGCGACAATACGGGCAAGGGCTATGTCGGCCGCGTTCGCGAGAAGCTGGAACAGCAGAGCGGCAAGCCTGTTTTTGTATTGAACAATCTGGCGATTCCAGGATATAGGAGCGGCCAACTGCTGAAAGATTTGGAATTGAAAAAGACGCAGGATGCGATCGCGCAAGCGGATATCGTGCTGCTGACGATAGGCGGCAATGACCTTTTTGACGGAGGGAACGGGATTTTCTCCGAAGATCCGCAGGAGTTCAACCCGGAAGCGGCGGCAGCAAGAGTAGGTCCCGCGCTGGACAGAATGAACGGCATCGTAGAAGCCATCCATAAAACGAATCCGAACGCCGTTATGCTCTACGTCGGTTTGTATCATCCTTTTCTCGATCTGGATCCGGAACGGAAAGGCTCGCTGATTGTCCAGAAGTGGAACAACAATGTGTTTGAGATGACGAACCGATACAAAAATATGGTGCTTGTGCCTACATATGACCTGTTCGAGCAAAACTTGCTCAAATATATTTCTTCAGCCGATCATTTTCATCCGAATGGGGACGGTTACGATCGTATTGCCGACCGCATTGTGCAAATTTTGAAGTAGGGGGATGAACGGGAAATGACGCCTGGTCCAAATACGGTATTGTCTGTGAAAAACGTAAAAAAACGGATTAAAAATAAAGAGATCATAAAAGGGATATCCTTTGACGTATATGCCGGAGAAATTTTCGGCTTTTTGGGGCCTAACGGTTCAGGCAAAACGACGACGATACGCATGCTGGTCGATTTGATCCGTCCGACGGAAGGCTCGATTCAAATTTGCGGTTACGATGTCCACAAGGAGCACGATCAGGCGCTGCGGCATGTCGGCTGCATTGTCGAAAATCCGGAGCTTTACCCGTATTTGACGGGCTGGGAAAACCTGGAGCATTTCGCGGGGATGCTGCCTGATGTGGATAAAAAACGGATTGCCGAGGTCGTGGAAATTGTCAGCATGGATCAGCGCATTCACGACAAGGTGCGCACGTACTCGCTGGGCATGCGCCAGCGTCTCGGCATCGCCCAGGCGCTTCTTGGCCGTCCGAGCCTGCTTATTTTGGACGAGCCTACGAATGGCCTGGACCCGCAGGGGATCAAGGAAATGAGAGAGTTCATCAAGCGGTTGGCGGAAGGCGGCCTGAGCCTGTTCGTTTCGAGCCATCTGCTGAGTGAAATTCAGCAAATGTGCGATAGAGTGGCGATCATCAGCCATGGTCAAGTGATCAAAGTAGGGTCCGTCGAAGACTTGGTCGCGCAGGGCGGCAAGGTGGTGTGGACGGTTCGTCCGGGAGATGCGGCCGAGCGGATTTTTGCCGCTTCGCCCTTGGTGCAAGCGATCGAGGAAAACGCGTCGCCGGAAGGCCAGGAAGCGGGCGACGGCATGAAGTTCATCGCCGTGCAGATGAATCAAGAGGACGTTCCCCAGCTTAGCCGTGAACTCATTCAAGCAGGAATCAGCCTTTATTCCGTAGAAATCAAAAATCCTACGCTCGAAGATTTGTTCTTGAGCCTGACGGAGGGTGAAAGAATTGAGTAGCATGTATGCGCTGGTCAAAAACGAATGCATCAAGATGATCAAAAAGAAACGGTTTTACGTCATCATCCTCATTTTACTGGCATTGATTCCGATGTTTACGTATGCGCAAATGCGCGTTGCCGAAAATACGCAGAAGCAGTTCGGCACTACCGATTGGAGAGCGGACCAGCGGCAAAAAATCGCCGATTGGGAAAAGCGGCTGAGCAGCGCCCGCACGCCGGACGAGTGGAAGCAGCAGCTCAAGGTGCAGATTCAGGTCGCCAATTATTATTTGGAAAAAAATGTAGACCCTAACTCGCCCAATGCGGTCACTTTTACCCGCGAATTTGTTAAAAATGCGGTCGGATTGTTCATTCCGCTGATCATTATGGTCATTTCCGCGGACATCGTATCATCGGAGCATTCTACGGGGACGATTAAATTATTGTTGACAAGACCGGTAAGGCGTTGGAAAATCCTATTGAGTAAGTTAATCACCGTCGTCTTCTTTACATCGCTGACTGTTTTGGCAACGGGCGTGCTGTGCTATTTGATTTCCGGGGTTGTTTTCGGCTACAATGGATGGTCGCTGCCGGTTTTTATCGGGATTCAGCTCAGCGGTTCGAATGTGGATTTCAGCCTTGTCAGGGCGGTCGACCAATGGTTCTTTCTGTTGATGGAGTTCGGGCTTGTCTGGTTCTCGTCCCTGGTCGTCGCTTTGATGTCGCTTATGCTGTCCGTGCTGATCCGTTCAACGGCGGCAGGTATGGGTGTCATGCTGGCTGTACTTATTTCCGGCACCATTCTTTCCAATATGGTATCATCATGGGAAACGGCCAAATATTTATTCATGGTTAATCTGGAGTTAACCGATTATTTGACAGGATCGCTTCCTCCGATAAAAGGGATGGATTTGGCTTTCTCGCTTACCGTACTAAGCGTCTGGGCGATTGCTTCCCTGATCGTTTCATTTACCGTATTCACGCGAAAAGATGTATTGAATTAATGCTGACGAACTATTTTGACGGAAAAACATGAAGGAGGGCTTCGATGACCGAGCAGCTAGATATAATGACAAATCAGAGCGCCCCGGCGTCGGATTATGGCGCGGATGATATTCAGGTGCTGGAAGGACTCGTTGCGGTGCGCAAAAGGCCGGGGATGTACATCGGCAGCACCAGCTCGTCGGGCCTGCATCATTTGATTTGGGAGATCGTGGATAACGCGGTTGACGAGCATCTCGCCAAGCATTGTTCCAAGATCCATGTAACGATACATAAGGATCAATCCGTTACGGTGCATGACAACGGCAGGGGCATTCCTACCGGGATGCACAAAACGGGAATTCCTACGCCGCAGGTCGTATTTACGATGCTGCATGCAGGAGGCAAGTTCGGCGGAGCGGGCTACAAGAAGTCGGGCGGGCTTCACGGCGTGGGCGCTTCCGTGACGAACGCGCTGTCCGAGTGGCTGGAAGTGGAAATTTACCGCGACGGCAAAATCCATAAGCAGCGGTTCGAGTATTGGGTCGACGATGCCGGTGTCGAGCATGTGGGCGAGCCGGTTACCGGCTTGATCGTGACCGGCAATACGAACCGCACGGGAACGAAGATCACGTTCAAGCCGGACAAGCGGGTGTTCCAGGGCGGAACCGCGGTCAACTATGATACGATTGCCGAGCGTTTGCAGGAGATCGCGTTTTTGAACTCGGGCTTGCAGGTGAATTTGAAGGATGAAAGAACCGACAAGCAGGAGACGTTCCAGTACGAGGGCGGCGCGAGCCAGTTCGTGCAGTTTTTGAACGAAGAGAAGACGGTGCTGCATGAGGTGATTCACTTCGCGGCGGAGAAGGATGAGATCGAAGTCGAGGTTGCGCTGCAGTACAACGACGGCTATACGGAAACGATCGCTTCGTTTGTCAACTCGATTCCGACGCGCGGCGGCGGCACGCACGAAACCGGCTTCAAGACCGCTTACACGCGCGTGATGAATGAATACGCCCGCAAAGCGGGGCTGCTCAAGGAAAAAGAGAAAAATTTGGACGGTACGGACCTGCGTGAAGGAATGATGGCCGTTATCAACATCAAGATGGGCGATGTCGAATTCGTCGGCCAGACGAAAGACCAGCTCGGCAGCGCCGCAGCGCGCAGCGCGGTGGACGCGGTCGTCGCGGATAAAATGGCGGTTTTCCTGGAGGAAAACCCGCAGGTCGCGCAGATGATGCTGAAGAAAGCGGTGCAAGCCGCCAAAGCCCGTGAAGCGGCGCGCAAAGCGCGCGAAGAAATCCGCAGCGGCAAGAAGGGGAAGAGCGAGAGCTCGAACCTGAACGGCAAGCTGACGCCGGCGCAGTCGAAAGATTTTGAACGCAACGAGCTGTTCATCGTGGAAGGGGATTCGGCAGGAGGATCGGCCAAGCAGGGACGCGATTCCAAGCATCAGGCGATACTGCCTCTAAAGGGCAAGCCGATGAATCCCGAGAAAGCCAAGCTTCTCGATGTGATGAAAAACGATGAGTACAAGGCGATCATTTCCGCCATCGGAGCGGGGATCGGCCCGGAATTTGATCCTGAAGAATCGAATTACGGCAAAATCATTATTATGACGGACGCCGATACGGACGGCGCGCACATTCAAGTGCTGCTGCTGACGTTCTTTTACCGGTATATGAAGCCGCTGATCGATACGGGAAGAGTGTATATCGCCCAGCCTCCGCTTTACAAGGTGACCAAAAAAGGCGGCAAAAGCGCGGCGCAGCGCTATGCCTGGACCGACGAGCAGCTGCAGACCGTCATGAAGGAGCTCGGCAAAAACAGCGAGCTTCAGCGCTACAAAGGTCTCGGTGAGATGAATCCGGAGCAGCTGTGGGAAACGACGATGAATCCCGAGTCGCGCACGCTGCTGCAAGTTCAGATCGAGGATGCCGCGAAAGCGGAGCGGCGGGTATCGACGCTCATGGGCGACAAAGTCGACCCGCGCAAGCGATGGATCATCGAGAATGTCGATTTTACCGAATTCGAAGAGTAAGACGGGAGCGGCTGCGAATCGCGCCGATTTCCGTATAGATCATAAAGAGTGGTGACCGAGCGTTGAGCACATTAGAACAGTTTTTGCCTGCGTTTTTGGAAGAGGTCGTCGGCGACCGCTTCGGCAGGTACTCCAAATATATTATTCAGGACCGTGCGATTCCCGATGTCCGCGATGGGCTGAAGCCCGTGCAGCGGCGCATTTTGTACGCGATGTACGATGCGGGCAATACGCCGGACAAGCCGTACCGCAAATCGGCCAAAACCGTCGGCGACGTGATGGGGAACTACCATCCTCACGGCGATTCCTCGATTTACGAGGGCATGGTGCGGATGGCGCAGCCATGGAAGATGGGCCATACGCTCATCGACGGCCACGGCAACTGGGGTTCGCTGGACGACGATCCGGCGGCGGCGATGCGCTACACGGAAGCGCGATTGTCGGAGATCGCGATGGAACTGCTGCGCGATATCGAGAAGCGGACGGTTTTGTTCAAGGACAACTTCGACAATTCGACGAAGGAGCCGGTCGTACTCCCCGCCCGTTATCCCAATCTGCTGGTGAACGGGGTCAGCGGCATTTCGTCTGGCTTCGCCACGGAAATTCCGACGCACAATTTGCGCGAAGTGATCGACGCCTGCATCGCCATGATCGATAAGCCGGACATTACGATCGAGGAATTGATGGGCATCGTCAAAGGCCCGGATTTCCCGACGGGCGGCATCATTATGGGCGAGGAAGGCATCCGCGAAGCGTACCGCACCGGGAAGGGGCGCATTTATGTCCGCTCCAAAACCGCGATCGAGGATTTGCGCGGCGGCAAACAGCAGATCGTTATTACGGAAATTCCGTATCAAGTGGTGAAATCCCGGCTTGTTACGGCGATGGAGAACATCCGTCTGGAGAAAAAGGTCGAAGGCATCGCCGAGGTGCGCGACGAAAGCGGTCGCAACGGGCTGAGAATCGTCGTCGAGCTGAAAAAAGATGCGGATGCGCAGGGCATTCTCGCTTATTTGCTGAAAAAAACCGATCTGCAAGTGACCTACAATTTCAATATGGTCGCGATCGTCAATAAAGCGCCTCGCCAGCTCGGCATTAAGGAAATGCTGGCGGCGTATATCGAGCACCAGAAGGAAGTCGTCACGCACCGCTCGCAGTATGAGCTGGAGAAAGCCGAAGACCGCGCTCATGTGCTGGAAGGGCTCGTGAAGGCGCTGAACATCCTCGACGAGGTCATTGCCGCCATCAAGGCTTCCAAAAACCGCCAGGATGCGCAAAACAACCTCGTGGCCCAGTTCGGATTTACGGAGCGGCAGGCGGACGCGATTCTCGTCCTGCAATTATACCGTTTGACGAATCTGGAAATTACAGCGCTGGAAAAAGAGCTTCGCGATGTGGAAAAAACGATCGCGTATTTGCGCGGCATTTTGGGCAGCCTGAAAAAATTGCTGGGCGTGATCAAGGACGAAATCGGCGATATCCGCAAAAAATACGGCATCGACCGCCGCTCCGAGATTCAGGGCGAAGTGGAAGAGCTGAAGGTCAATCTGGAAGTGATGGTCACTCCGGAGGACGTGTTCGTGACGCTGTCGAACGAAGGATATTTGAAGCGGACAAGCAAGCTGTCGTTCACGCGCTCCGGCGGCGAGCTGGAAAGCACAGGACTGAAGGAAGGCGATTACGTCCGCTTCCTGCTTGACGTGAATACGATCGAAAGCCTGCTCATTTTTACGCAAAAAGGACAGTACTTCCTGCTGCCTGTCCATCAGGTGCCGGAGTACAAGTGGAAGGAGAACGGGACGGCGATTGTCAACGTCATTCCGACTTCCAAGGAAGACCGGATCGTCAGCGTGATTCCGGTGAAAGGATTCGACGACCCGGGCAAATCGCTCGTCTTCGTAACGCGCAAAGGACAGGTCAAACGGACGGAACTGAAGGAGTACATGACGAACCGCTCGAACGGTATCGTAGCCTGCAAGCTGAATGAGCAGGATGAAGTGCTGCAGGTTCATCTGAGCGACAATACGAAGGAAATACTGCTTGTCACCAAGCAGGGAATGAGCATCCGCTTCCGCGAAGAGGAAGTGAACCCGATGGGCCGCTCGGCCGCTGGCGTGCGCGGCATACAGCTCAAGCAAGACGATGAAGTCGTCTCGGCGGAATGGATATATGGCGATGAGGGAGAGGTGCTTGTCATCTCCGACCTCGGTTACGCCAAACGTTCCCTGGTCGTGGATTATCCGCTGCAAGGACGCGGAGGCAAAGGCATTCCGACCTTCGAATTCAAGGAGGGCAAGCGGGTCAGACCGAACGGCACGGCCTTGGTCCGCACGTTTATCGTCAAGATGGATTACGTTGTCACAGCTTTGATGAGCAGCGGTGAGAAAGTGCGCTTTTCCACGGAAACCGCGCCTCTGGAAGACCGCAAATCGACGGGCAAGCAGCTTGTGCCTGTGACGAAAACGGATGCGATCATCGATTTGTTAAGAGCGCCGCTGTAGCGGCTCAGGTTCGGCGCGCTGCCGAAATTTCTCAGTCATAGCTGACAGTGGGCGGATCCAGCTTTTCGATAAGCTGAAACGCCACTTCCAACACGACCCACAGCGGCATCGGTTCATCCAATCGATCCAGCCACTGTGGGTCTTTAATTAGACCGGCATCCAGCGCCTTTTTGCCAATTTCCTGTTTCCAAGCTTCCACCCTGAATCACTCCTTTTCGCGGTAGCAAATAACAACGGGAGTAGACGGATGCCTACTCTTGCCTTACGTCTCAGTATATGTCGGAGTCAGCCATTATGTTAACCGCGGCGCAGATCGCCGATATTTCAATCGTTTTCGACAGCATGTCTCAAGGGAGCGCGCGGACATTGTCTGAAAATATTAATGCCGTTAACCTTTAAACCGTTTTCACATCATGGTATACTGAAATCAGGGGCTTTTTAGGAAGCGAGTTGATGACTGTGTATTCAGAGGAATTCGGGAAATTATGGGTGAGGCTGTCAAAAGAGTTGAAGACGCAAATGGAGACAGGGCTTTCGCCGACGTTGACGGAAGGACAACTGAATGTGTTGGAACTGCTTTTGAACAGCGAGCGCATGAAGCCGTCCGACCTGATCGAGCATTTGGCGACGACGCCGGCCGCCGTAACGACGCTTCTGGACCGGATGGAAAAAAACGAGTTGATCGTACGCGAGCGGGATGAGCATGACCGCCGGATCGTATGGGTCAACGTGACGGACAAAGGAAAGGCGGAATGCGCGAGAGGGATTCGAATCCGCGAAGAAATGCTGGATTCTTACCTTAGCCGCGTTTCCGCCCATAATCAGAAACTGCTCATTTATTTGCTCGGCAAAGTCGCCGGCTGACGCCGCACGCGCAGGCAGGTGCAGGGCGGGAGTACGCAAGCTAGTCCTCTGAGAAGAGGCTTACAAACTCCCGCCACGGCCGCTCGTCCGGCGGCAGCGAGCGGAAGCGCAGCGTCTTTTTGAGCGTCGGATGCTCAAAGGCAAGCTCCGTCGACCAGAGCGCAAGCTGCTGGCCGGGCTTGTTCACGGCGGCGCCATAGCGCTGGTCGCCGTACAGCGGGCAGCCCGCCGCCGCGAGCTGGACGCGGATCTGGTGCGGCCGCCCGGTGAGCAGCTTGATCCGGATCAAGCTGAAACCGTCCCGGCTGCCGAGCAGCCTGTAGTCCAGCACGGCCTCCTTGGCGTCCGGCTGGCCTTGTTTGACCACGCTGACGGTATTCGTCCGCGTGTCTTTGCGCAGCCAGTGCCGCAGCGTAGCCTGCGGAACTGGCGGCGTGCCGTGCACGACAGCGACGTACGTCTTGTCGAGCTGCCGGGTCCGCACCGCGTCCGATAACCGGGACGCGGCTTTTGACGTTTTGGCGAATACCATGACGCCGCCAACGGGACGGTCAAGCCGGTGCACGAGACCGAGGTACACGTTGCCCGGCTTGTTGTGGCGGCGCTTCAGGTCGGCCTTCAGCGTTCTGAGCAAATCCAGGTCGCGCGAGTCGTCCTCCTGCGTCGGCATATTGACGGGCTTCACCACGACGAGCACGTGGTTGTCTTCATACAGAATCGGAATTTGCGCAGCGTCCGCTTCTTCGATCGGTCCGGCCAACGGCTCACGCCTCCCAGCGTCCGAGGATGCCGCAGGGCAGCATGAGCCCGGAATGGGTGATAGGCAGGCCGATTTCGCCGCTGGAAATCGTACCGCCGTGCCTCTGCTTCATCGCCATCGTCAAAATGTTGTGCAGCACGGTTGCGGAAATGCCGGTCGTGTAGGAATTCACGAGCATAAAAAGCGGCTTGTCCGTCAAAATCGACATGCACGTCTGGATGAACGGGAACAGATCGTCCTCCAGCTTCCACGTTTCGCCGTTCGGCCCGCGCCCGTAGGATGGCGGGTCCATAATGATGGCATCGTATTTGCTGCCCCGGCGCTGCTCCCGCTGCACGAATTTGAATACGTCGTCCGTAATGAACCGAACGGGGCGGCTGCCGAGTCCGGAGAGGTGCAGGTTCTCCTTCGCCCACTGCACGACGCCTTTGGAGGCGTCGACGTGGCATACCTCGGCGCCCGCATATGCGCAAGCGAGGGAGGCGCCGCCCGTGTAGGCGAACAGGTTCAGCACCTTGATCGGGCGGCCTGCGCCTTGAATTTTCTCGATCATCCATTTCCAGTTGACCGCCTGCTCGGGAAACAAGCCCGTATGCTTGAAACCGGTCGGCTTGATGTAGAACGTCAGCTTCTGGTCGTATGTAATCGTCCAGCGCTCGGGCAGCTCGGTGCGGTTCTCCCATTGTCCGCCTCCGCTGGAGCTGCGGTGATAATGGGCGTCCGCCTGCAGCCAGGACTTCGTTTCATTTTCCAAAGGCCAGATGATTTGCGGGTCCGGCCTTCTCAACACGTAAGTGCCCCAGCGCTCCAGTTTCTCGCCTCCGCCGGTGTCGAGGAGTTCGTAATCGGCCCAATCTTTTGCAAAAAACATGCTGTAATCCATCCTTCAACTTGTATACTTGTCAAACATCCATTGTACACCATTTATTGACTTAAATCGATCTTTTCAATCAGCGCGGGGAGTTCTTTTTGGGCAAACTGCTGCATTTTTTCATTGGCCAATTGTTTGCGAAGATCGGCTTTCACGTCGTCGAATGTTTTGACTTTCCGCGCTTCCACTTTCATGACGTGGTAGCCGTATTCGCTCTCGACCGGTTCGCTGAGCTTGCCGACTTCCAACTCGAGGGCCGCTTTTTTAAAGTTCGCCACCCAGCCGCTCACCGGCGCGTTCTCGTACAACCCTCCTTTGTTTTTGGAGCCGGGGTCGTCGGAGTATTCCTTGGCCAGCGCGGCGAAGTCGCCGCCGTTCTTCAGTTTTTGCTGCACTTCCTTGGCGCGGGCGAGCGCTTCTTCCTTCGTGCGCAGCGCTTTCCGCTCAGGACTGCTCATATCGGTCGTCGCGATCAGGATATGGCGGACGGAGACCGTCGTATACATATCCTTGTCGGCGGCCAAATTTGCGTCAAACTTGGCTTTTGCCTCCGCATCTGAGATACTGGAAGCAGCGGCGTTTTGCGCGGTGAAATGAGTCGTCAAAAAGCCGCTTACATCCGCTTCGGTCAGCTTCGCAGCGGTTAGCGAATCAAGAATTTGCTGTTCGGATTCCTTGGTTTTCCAAAGGGCAATTTGCTTATCCGCTTCTGTCTTGGCGTCGGCGGCTTCCGCTTCGGAAGCTTTGCTTGCCCAAATTTTCAACTGAATCAATTGCTTGACCATATACTCCCGGTAGCTGCGGTCGTTTGCATCCCCGGCGCCTTGCGGCTGCAGGAAGGCCAGCACGGCGATGAACTTGTCCAGTTCGCCTTCCGTCACTTGTCCGCCTTTGTACGTCGCTGCCACATGGCTCGGGTTTTTGCCGACCCAGATCGTTTCGTTCGCTTCATCCCATTCCACGGGTTTTCCCAACGCTTCGCTGACAAAACGCAGCGGAACGTAAGTGGAGCCCTCATAAATAAATCCTTTTCCTTCTGCGGGTGCTTTTTCCACGCCATCGAACATATACTTGAGATTTCGGAAGGCAACTTCAATTTGGCTGCCTGCTGCAAATGCAGCGGTCCCGCTCAACAGGGAACCGATCGTCAACCCGACGATCAGCCCTTTCATTTTGTCATTCATTGTCTATTTTCCACCTTTCAGCTCGATATATTTATACATTTCACCGGGAGGAGCGCATTTTCCTTTTTTCTTATTTGCGATTAAAGGAATTCCTTGATTTTTGTAGTATTTGTACTCTATGGAAGCAGGCTGAATCAGGGAGGGATATGGTGAAGATGAAAGAGATACCCAGTTCAGAAGATTTATTTTTGCTTCACGAAGGATCCCTTTACCACAGCTACAAGCTTTTGGGGGCGCATGTAAGCCGCACGCCCGGACAGGAAGGAGTCAGGTTCGCGGTTTGGGCGCCGCACGCCCGCAGGATCTGCATTCTCGGCGATTTCAACGGCTGGAGTTCTGGCAGCCATGTCATGGAGCGGCTCAGCACGCTCGGCGTCTGGATGCTGTTCGTGCCCGAAGCGCGGGAAGGCGATCATTACAAATACGAGATTCACTCCGCGAACGGCCGGATTGTGCTCAAAGCCGATCCCTATGCCTTTTACTCGGAGATTCGTCCGGGAACCGCTTCAAGGGTTTGCGATCTGCAAGGCTACGAATGGCAGGATGAGGCTTGGCAAAAGCGCAAGCAGGACGGATCGGCCTACAACAAGCCGCTGTCCATTTACGAAGTCCACCTGGGAACATGGCGCAAAAAGGACCGGCACAGCGAGGATTTGTACACGTACAGGCAATTGGCCGAGGAGCTCGTCGATTACGCCGCCGAGATGGGGTATACCCATATCGAGCTGATGCCGCTGGCGGAGCACCCCTTCGACCGCTCGTGGGGATATCAGGCGACCGGATATTACTCGGTGACCAGCAGGCACGGAACTCCGAAAGATTTCATGTATTTTGTGGACCGCTGCCATCAGCGGGGCATCGGCGTCATTATGGACTGGGTGCCGGGACACTTTTGCAAGGACGATCACGGTTTGCGCCAGTTTGACGGCGCGCCGCTGTACGAATATCAGGATTCGCGAAAAGCCGAGAAGCTGGAGTGGGGAACGCTGACGTTCGACTTCGGCAGACCGGAAGTCATCAGCTTTTTGATCTCCAACGCGGTATTTTGGATGGACATGTATCATATGGATGGGATACGGGTCGATGCGGTGGCGAGCATGCTGCACCTCAATTTCGGCAGGTGGTCCGAAGAGCCGATCTACAATCAGTACGGCGGTACGGACAATCCGGAAGCGGTCGCGTTTCTCCGCAAGCTGAATCAAGTGGTGTTCTCCTATTACCCTCATGCGCTCATGATGGCGGAGGATTCCACGGATTGGCCGCTCGTCACCGCCCCGGTTCACGACGGAGGTCTGGGCTTTAACTACAAATGGAATATGGGCTGGATGAACGACATGCTTCGCTATATGAAGCTGGATCCGATTCACCGGCGCTATCATCATAATTTGATCACTTTTTCTTTCATGTACACGTTCTCCGAAAATTACATTTTGCCGCTGTCCCATGACGAAGTCGTTCATGGCAAGCGTTCATTATTGCATAAAATGCCGGGAGATTACTGGCAAAAGTTCGCCAATCTGCGCGCCTTTTACGGTTACATGCTCGGTCATCCCGGTAAAAAGCTGCTTTTCATGGGCGGGGAATTCGGGCAATTCGATGAATGGAAAGATTTAGAAGAACTGGATTGGTTCCTGTTGGAGCATTACGACATGCACCGCAGCATGCAGCATTACGTCAAGGAGTTGAACCGGTTTTACCTGGATGAGCCCGCCTTGTGGGAGCTGGATCACAGTCCGGACGGATTTCAGTGGATCAACCCCCACGATCAAAGTCAGAGCGTAGTCGCCTTTATTCGCAAAGGCGCAAGTCCCGCGGATGACCTCATCCTTGTGTGCAATTTTACCCCGGTCGTCCATCCGGATTACCGGATCGGCGTTCCGCGGCAAGGCGCGTACAAGGAAGTGTTCAACAGCGATTCGGTCAGCTACGGCGGTTCGGGTCAAAGCAATTCGGAGCTGCTGGCCAGCAAGCCTGAGCCGTGGCATGGCTTTCCGAACAGCTTGGCGCTCCGTTTACCGCCGCTAGCCGCTATCTATATCAAGTGTGTAGACGCAGTCCAAATCGACAATGCAGAAGGAATAGGGGGAATTCAACAATGCGAAGCAAAGAATGCGTTGCCATGCTCCTCGCCGGCGGGGAAGGCCGGAGACTAGGCGTACTGACGAACAATCTGGCAAAGCCTGCCGTACATTTCGGCGGAAAGTACCGGATCATTGATTTCACCCTAAGCAATTGTACGAATTCGGGGATCGACACGGTAGGCGTGCTGACCCAGTATCAGCCCCTGGTGCTGAACTCGTACATCGGGATCGGAAGCTCCTGGGATTTGGACCGCAAATACGGCGGCGTCACCGTGCTGCCCCCGTTCATGGAACAGAAGGGCGGCGACTGGTATAAAGGCACGGCCAATGCGATATACCGCAATATCGGATTTATCGAGCAGTACGATCCGGAATATGTGCTGGTCATCTCCGGTGACCACATTTATAAAATGGACTACGATTTGATGCTCAAGTACCATAAGCAAAAGAAAGCCGATGCCACAATCGCAGTCATTGAGGTGAAGTGGGAGGAAACGAGCCGCTTCGGCATCATGAGCGTGGATGAGCAGCAGGCGATTACGGAGTTTGCGGAAAAGCCGAAGGAAGCCAAAAGCAATCTGGCTTCGATGGGCATTTATATATTCAACTGGAAAGTGCTTAAAGATTATTTGACGCGGGATGAAGCGAACCCGGACTCCAGCAAAGATTTCGGCAAAGACATCATTCCGATGATGCTGAAGGAACAGGCGCGCATGTTCGCTTACCCTTTCGAAGGCTACTGGAAGGACGTAGGGACGATCGACAGCCTGTGGGAAGCGAATATGGATCTGCTCGACGACAATAACGGTTTAAACCTTAACGATAAAGATTGGCGGGTATATTCCTTGAGTCCTTACCAGCCGGCACAGTATGTCGCTCCGACGGCCACCGTGCGCAGGTCGCTGGTGAACGAAGGATGCGCGATTTTCGGCGATGTCGATCATTCGGTGCTGTTTTACGGGGTACAGGTCGGCGAAGGCAGCAGCATCCGCGATTCGGTCATTATGCCGAATGCGAAGATCGGCAGCAATGTGACGATCAACAAAGCCATCATTGGCGAGAATACGGTAGTGGAGGACGGCGCGAAGGTCGACGGCAACGGCGAAATCGTTCTGATCGGCGGTAATGAACGGGTTCCTGCGAATACAAATCAGAAAGGATGATTTCGATATGAAGCATGTGATGGGCGTCATCAATTTAGTGAATGAACCTGACGATTTGGAGGAACTGACGTATTACCGCTGTGCCGCTTCCGTGCCTTTTGCCGGGAGATACCGCCTGATTGATTTTACACTTTCGAGCATGGTGAATTCGGGCATCGATAATGTCGCCGTATTCACGCAGCATAAATATAGATCTTTGATGGATCATCTCGGGTCGGGCAAGGAGTGGGATCTCGACCGCAAGCGCGGGGGGTTGTTCGTGCTGCCTTCCGTTTTGGATGAGCCGACAGGCATTTCCCGCGGCGATTTGTATCAATTTTACAGCCACCGCGACTATTTTTACCGGGGAAAAGAAGAGCTCGTCATCATTTCGCGGAGCCATATGGTGTGCAACATCAATTATGTGGATGCGGTGCGTTTTCATCAGGAATCGCAAGCGGACATTACCGTCATTTACAAGCAGACGGATGAGGATGTGCAAGGAAAATTCCGCCGGCTTGCCGTCAAGGAGAACGGGCAGATCACGCTGATCGAGGATCATACCGGGCGGCTGCGCACGAACAACATCTCGATGGAAATGTACATCATGAGCAAAGCGCTGCTGCTGGATATGGTCGAGTCCTGCCTGGCGCAAGGATACGATCATCTCGTGCGTGACGGCATCATGAAAAACATCGACAAGCTAAGCGTTTACGGCTATAAATTCGAAGGGCACGTCGGCGTCGTGAATTCGATCCAGGGCTATTACAAGCACAGCATGCAGCTGCTCAATCCGGCCGTATGGCGGGAGCTGTTTTTCCAGAAAAATCTGATCTATACGAAAGTTAAGGATGAGCCGCCGGCCAAATATTTGGAAAGCGCAGCGGTCAAAAATGCGCTGATCGCCAACGGCTGCGTTGTCGAGGGCAAGGTGGAGAACAGCATATTGTTCCGCGGCGTAAAAATCCGCAAAGGCGCTTATGTGAAAAACAGCATCATTTTGCAAAACTGCGAGATCGAGGAAAATGTAATCATCGAGAACTCCATTCTCGATAAGGACGTCTTTATCAGCAGAGGCCGGGTGCTTACCGGAGACAACAAAGCTCCGTTTATCGCAGCCAAAACGAAGGTGATTTAAGCTTTTACAAATCCTCAGAGGAGTGGGACGATGAAAATATTGTTTGCCGCATCCGAAGCGGTGCCTTTTGCCAAAACAGGCGGCCTTGCTGACGTCATCGGCTCGCTGCCGAAGGAGCTTGCGCGCCAAGGGCTTGACGTGCGGGTCATTTTGCCGAAATACGGAAGCATCCCGCCGAAATATAAAGAGCAGATGGAATCCGCAGCGGTGTTCGACATCTATGTAGGCTGGAGAAAGCAGTTCATCGGCATCGATGTGCTTCAGGCAGACGGCGTTACCTTCTACTTTGTGGATAACGAATATTATTTTCTTCGTTCGGGGCTGTACGGGTACGGCGACGAGGCGGAACGGTTCGCCTTCTTCTGCCGGAGCGTCATCGAAGCGCTGCCGGTTCTCAATTTTCAACCTGATCTGATCCACTGCCACGATTGGCAGACGGGTATGATTCCGGTACTGCTGAAGGCTCATTACAGCCATCTGCCTTTTTTTGCCCCGATCAAAACGATCACGACGATTCATAACTTGAAATATCAGGGCGTTTTCAGCCAATCGCTCTTGAAAGATTTGTTCGGCCTAAGCGACGACCATTTCACCGGTACGGCACTCGAGCTGCATGGCGGAGCAAGCTTTTTGAAAGGCGGACTCCTTTACGCAGACCAGATTACGACGGTAAGCCAAACCTACGCCGAGGAGATTCAAACTCCGTATTACGGCGAATATTTGGACAGTTTGCTGCGGCACCGGAAGCATCAGTTGACCGGCATCGTCAACGGCATCGACTATGAAACGTTCGATCCGATGAATGACCCGCATCTGGCTGTCAATTACCGCGATTCTTTGCCCAAGAAACAGCAAAACAAGCTGGCTTTGCAGGAGCGGCTCGGGCTTCCGGTCAACGGGGATACGCCGATGATTGCGCTGGTCACCAGGCTCGTACAGCAAAAAGGGCTGGATCTTATCCAGCACGTGCTCCAGGAAATATTGTCGCTCGACATTCAACTCGTCGTACTGGGAACGGGCGATTACGGCTACGAGCAAATGTTCCGCCACGCCGCGGAAGCGAACCCGGACAAAGTTGCGGCGCTCATTTATTTTGACGAGACGATGGCTCGTGGGCTGTACGCGGCATCCGATCTGTTCCTTATGCCGTCGCAGTTCGAGCCGTGCGGTATCGGCCAACTGATCGCGCTGCGATACCGCTCGGTGCCGATTGTCCGGGAAACCGGCGGCCTGAAGGACACGGTGCTGCCCTACAATGAATTCACCGGCGAAGGAACGGGCTTCACATTCACCAATTATAATGCGCATGACATGCTTCATACGATCAGGCGGGCTGTGTTCTTCTACCAGAACGATCGCGAAGCGTGGCTGCGTATCCAGCAAAACATGAAAAAATGCGACTTTAGCTGGAAAAAGTCCGCACAGCAGTATATCGCGCTGTACAAAGAAACGATCCGCAGCCGTTAAACGGCCAAAACCGGAAGCCCTTATGGGGTTTCCGGTTTTTTTTGCCGACCGGCTGCCGTCATGCCGCGCAACACCGCGCGATGGGAGCTGCGCGTGGATGAGCTGTTCAGCCCCGGCGGCCTCCATCCAGGCCGAATTCAGCGATTCCATTGCCCCAAGTGCAAACGGGCACCGCTAAAGAACTGCATCTTGGATGCCAGTAGCACGATAAGCTCTTTCCAGCGTGTTTCATATCCTTTTCGATCCTGTATGAGTTTTACTAGGAACTGACCGACGACCCGCCGATTCTGGTGCCATCCAGAAACATTGCATACAGCATGTGTGTGATGTCTCTTTTTTTGTTCGGCGTGCCCTTCGAATGATCGAATACCTTCAATTGAAAACAGTAATTATAGCATCGAATGGATAAAGAAAATCTATTGGCAAGTCAATTGACAGTGTTGACCTTAAGGTGGTAAATTAAGGAACAACTTATCTATACTTAACCTATAGGAATTATATGATAATGAGAGAGGGGATTGGATTTATGCATCGTCATCTACACGTCGTCATACTCTATGCGGTCGCAGCTCTTTTGCTGGTCTTAGCCGCCTGCGGCTCGCCGGGTTCAATACCGATCGCTTCCCAGACTCCGGCAGCAGATAAACCGGCAGGGGCAAACCAAGAGGAGAAAGCCGTCTATATCGGAATCGTCAATGCTCCCGTTACCCTTAACCAAATCAACGATCAGGGCGACTCGGCTTCCGATAATGTCATCGCTCTGCTCAACGATTCGCTGCTGGATTTGAACGAAAAATTCGAGTTTCAACCTAAGCTCGCCGAATCCGTCGAAACCAAAGACAACCAGACGTATATCGTCAAGATAAATTCTGCAGCAAAGTGGAATGACGGCCAGCCCTTCACGACCGCCGATGTCGCCTTTACGCTAAAAATGGCGCTTCACCCGAAGGTGGATACCAATTTCAAGCTTAATTTTATCGAGGGCTTGAACGGAGCGGGCAAGCTCGATGAGGGCAAGACGGAGATCAGCGGTCTAAAGATCGTCGATGATAAAACCTTTGAGGTAAAAACGAAAACACCGGTAGACCCGCTGATCTTCAAGGAGCGGTTCGGCACGAAGGTATTCTTTTTGCCGCAGCATATATTGAAGGATGTTCAGCCTGAGCAGCTCGCCACACATCCGTATTTTCAAAAGCCGGAAGTGACGATAGGCGCTTTTAAGTTTGCTAATTTTGCCAAAGGCCAGTATGCCGAGGTTGTAAAGAATACCAACTATTACCGCGATGCAGCCAAGCTTGATAAAATTTTCGTCAAAGTGTTGCCGGCAACGAATCTGGTAGCCCAGCTGCAAACGGGAGAAATCCAGATGAACTCTGTGCCCGTTGGACTTATCCCGATTACCGAGTACGAGAAGGTCAAGGGGTTGCCGAACATCGAGCTGACGACAGGCAACCCGTCCGTGCCGCCGGAATTGTTCTTCAATACGGAGAAAATTCCCGATCCGAGAGTACGCCAGGCCATTGCTTACGCGCTGAACCGCCAGCTGATCGTGGATCAACTGCTCAAAGGGCAGGGTGAAATTATTGATGGAGGCATTCCAAGCTACCACCCGTACTACAACAAAGATATTCCCAAATATACCTATGATCCCGATAAGGCGAAAAAGCTTCTTCAGGAAGCGAAATGGGATGTCGCGAGGCCAATCCGGTTCTTGATTCCGGTGGGGAATAAAATCCGTGAGCAGGCGGCGGATATTCTGGTTCAGAATTTAACGGCGGTCGGCCTTAAAATCGAGGTGCAGAAATACGATTTTGCCACCTTGATTCAGAAGGTACGTAAGGGCGAGTACGACCTTACTATCTTCACGCGGGACTTTTATATTGAACCGAGCTCCTACTTCACTTTGTTCAAAAGCGACAACACCAACAACTACCTGAAATACAACAATCCGCAGGTCGATGAACTGATCGTCAAAGGCGAAATCGAATCCGATCCGGCAAAACGCCATGCCATTTACAATCAACTTCAAGAGGTTCTGCATCAGGATGTTCCTTCGCTTGCCGTCTATTCGGAGAAACGCCTGCTGGCGGTATCCAAGAACTTAATCGTCGGAAAGCCCCTGGACATCGGAATGTTCAACAACATCAACCAGTGGGATACAAAAAAATAAACAGGAGATAAAGGAGAATGAAAATGGGGAAGAAGCGGCTGGTGGAATGGCTGGAAGAGAATAAGGACAAATTTGCGGAGCTGGCGCTGTGCATTTGGGAACGGCCCGAAGTGGCGTATACGGAAACCTTCGCATCCAAGCTGCAAATTTCCGTGTTGGAGGAAGTCGGTTTCAATGTCACATTCGGGATCGGCGGCATTCCAACCGCGTTTGTAGCCGAATATGGCTCCGGCAAGCCGGTCATCGGCATTTTGGGAGAGTTCGACGCATTGCCGGGCCTATCGCAGAAGGTAAGTGCGGTGAGGGAAGCCATTACACCGGACGGTCCCGGGCACGGCTGCGGTCATAATCTCCTCGGGACGGCTGGCGTAGCTGCGGCCATCGCCCTTAGGCAGCGCATAGAAGAGGAGCAGTTAACGGGAACGATCCGCTACTATGGCTGCCCGGCGGAAGAGGTGCTGTCCGGCAAAACCTTCATGGCCCGGGAAGGTGTCTTTGACGATTTGGACGCCGCTTTAACCTGGCACCCCGGGGGCTCCAATGTGCCTTGGAATACGCCCACCTCGGCGCTCACTTCGATCGAATTCTTCTTTCACGGGAGAGCCGCTCATGCCGGCGGCGCCCCGCATCTCGGGCGAAGCGCGCTGGATGCCGTCGAGTTGACGAATATCGGGGCGAACTATTTGCGGGAGCACATAGTCGACGGCTCCCGCATCCATTATTCGATCACGAACGGCGGAGGGGCGCCCAATGTGGTTCCTGACAAAGCGAGTGTGTGGTATTACCTTCGCGGGGCCAATCGGGAGCATGTCGACGAATTATTAGAAAGATTGCTGAAGATTGCACAGGGTGCAGCTTTAATGACGGAGACGGAGGTCACTTGGGAAATTAAAGCCGGAGCATACGATTTGAACGTGAATGATACACTGAACCAGCTGTTGTTCAGGCAAAAGGATGGGGCGGGTGAGCTTGAATTTACCGAAGAGGATTATAAGCTTGCGGCAGCCATCGTTGAAACGCTGGATCCTTCCATACAGCAGGCCGCTGTCAAACGGCGGCAGGAACTGGGACTCGCGGAAGGGGAGCTGCTGCCGACCACCTTCGTCAATTTCAAACCTGCTTATAAAACGGCCGGCGGCGGTTCAACCGATGTGGGCGATGTGTCCTGGATTACACCGGTCGGACAAATCACAACCACCTGCGCACCGTTCGGCGTCCAAGTACACACGTGGCAGGCGACGGCAGCATTCGGTTCACCGATCGGGCTCAAGGGCATGCACCAAGCGGCCAAGCTGCTTGGTCTTGCGGCATACGAACTGCTGACAGACGGAGGAGAAGTTTTGGCCCAGGCGCAAGAGGAGTTTCAAAGGTCCACGCAGGGTAAGCCTTATGTGCCTGCCATTCCGCAGGAAATCCAGGCTCCCGTTTTGGTTTGACAGGGAGGGGGGGCATGGAGCCATTACTTGAGATCAAGCGACTGCAGACCGTGTTTTGGACAGGTCGGGAAGAGGTGACCTCCGTCGACGAAGTCAGCTTTACGCTGATGCCGGGGGAAACCATTGGCATCGTCGGAGAATCCGGCTGCGGCAAAAGCGTAACGTCACTATCCGTCATGAGGTTGCTGGGCAAGCACGGGAGGGTTAAACAAGGGGAAATCCGCTTTAACGGTATCGATTTGGCGTCGCTGTCCGAAGAGGAGCTGCGCGAGCTGCGGGGCAAGGATATCTCGATGATTTTTCAGGAGCCGATGAGTTCCCTGAACCCTGTCCTTACGATCGGCCAACAGCTGTTGGAAACCATACGCAAACATATGGGGTTGTCACGCAGGGAAGCCAAGGCTTATGCGGTAGATTTGCTGCACAAGGTCGGTCTTCCCCGGGCCGAAGCCCTGATGAAGGTATATCCCCATACGTTGTCCGGCGGTATGCGGCAGCGGATTATGATCGCGATGGCATTGGCATGCAAGCCCAGGCTGCTCATCGCCGACGAGCCTACTACAGCGCTGGATGTGACGATCCAGGCTCAAATTCTTGAGCTGATCAAGCGGCTGCGCGAGGAGAGTGGTGCGGCCGTTATGCTCATTACCCATGATCTCGGCGTCGTAGCGGAAATGGCCGATAAAGTCGTAGTGATGTATGCGGGTCAAATCGTAGAAGAGGCGGATGTATTCACTCTCTTTCGCGAACCGCTGCATCCTTATACCCGGGGGCTGCTGGATTCCATTCCCAGGGTGGACAACGGGAATGACCGCCTGACAGCCATTCCGGGAGTCGTGCCTTCGCTGCAGCGCATGCCGCAGGGCTGCCGCTTCCATACCCGCTGCGTATGGGCAACCGACCGATGCCGGCAGGAGCAGCCCGAGCTTGCACTTATTCGTCCCGGGCATCAGGTAAGATGCTGGATAGCGCAGGAGCAGGACTCACAGCTTCAACCGAAACCGCTGCTTCAGGAGGTCCGAGTATGAACAGAAACATGGATCTATCTCCCCGAACCGGTTCGCCCTTACTCCAGGTTGAACGGTTAAAGACCTATTATCCGATCAAAAAAGGCATTTTCTCCCGTACCGTCGGCCATATCAAGGCGGTAGACGACATCAGCCTGAACATTCATGAAGGCGAAACCCTTGGACTTGTCGGCGAATCCGGCTGCGGCAAATCGACCATCGGCCGTTCCGTTGTAAGACTGGAGAACCCGTTCGCAGGGCGCATTCTTTTTCAGAATGAGGATATCACTTACCGTTCGCAGAAGGAATTAAGGCCGATCCGAACCCGGCTGCAAATCATTTTCCAAGACCCGTATTTTTCCCTGAACCCGCGCAAACGGATCAATGATATTTTATCGGAGCCGTTAATTGCCCATCGGCTGGCAGAACGCAGTGAGGTCCAAGCCAAGGTCGACCGGCTGCTCGATATGGTGGGACTTCCGCGTTCGTATAAAAACAGATACCCACACGAATTTTCCGGAGGACAGCGTCAACGTATCGGGATAGCCAGAGCGATTTCCTTTGAACCAAAGCTCATCGTTTGCGACGAACCGGTATCCGCGCTCGATGTTTCCATCCAGGCCCAAATTCTCAATCTGCTGGCCGATCTGCAAAAAGAATTAAATCTGACCTATCTGTTTATTGCACACGGGATCGGTGCCGTCAAGTATATCAGTATGCGGATCGCCGTCATGTATTTGGGAAAAATCGTGGAGATCGGGGATAAGGATGAACTCTTCAAAAGGCCCAAGCATCCCTATACCCATACTCTGCTGAACGCCTACCCGGCACCGGATCCGACGCTGCGCTCCGGTAAAAGAATGGTTATTAAGGGCGACGTTCCAAGTCCCGCCCATCCTCCGCAGGGGTGCCGTTTTCACCCCCGATGCCCTTATGCTCAGGACCGCTGCAAGCGGGAAGAGCCGGCGCTTATAGGAGAGGCGCACGCAGCAGCCTGCCACTTTCCGCTGCATTAGAATGAACGTAAAGGAGGACTTCCGATTTTCCATTACATCGTTCGGCGGGTGCTCATTGCGATACCCGTTTTATTAGGAATCACGGTGATTAATTTTTTCATTATTAATTTAGCGCCCGGTAATCCCGTGGAGATGCTCATTGACCCGAATACGCCCAAAGAACTGCTGGACGCAAAGAAAGAACTGCTCGGGTTAAACGATCCGCTGCCGATTCAGTATTTCAAATGGCTGGGAAATCTGCTGCACGGCGAGCTCGGGTACTCCTTCAGCACGTACGCGCCGGTGACCCGAATGATAGGTGAGAGGCTCGGCCCCACATTGGAGCTTGCTTCCGCTTCGCTCATTCTGGGCCTCGTTATCGCCGTTCCCGTAGGAATCGTCAGCGCCATCAGGCAAAACACGAGATTCGATTACGTGATGACAGGGCTCTCCTTCATCGGTACGTCGATTCCGCAATTTTTTCTCGGGCTCAGCTTGATCTATATATTTGCGGTTCAGCTGAAGCTGCTGCCGACCGGCGGGATGGTTACGCTCGGAGGGCAAGGGGGGATAGGGGACCGGATCAGCCATATGATCCTTCCTGTATTCGTTCTCGGTATTCTCATAGCCGGCAAAAAGGTAAGATATGTGCGCGCCAGCATGCTGGATGTGCTTAAGCAGGATTATTTGCGTACGGCGCAGGCCAAAGGTCTGCATCCTTTGATCATTACGAACAGGCATGCGCTGCGCAACGCGCTGATCCCGATCATTACAGTGGTCGGAACGGAAATTCCGCTGCTGCTTGGCGGAAGCGTGCTGATCGAGCAAATTTTTCAATGGCCCGGTATCGGCCAGCTTACGATTCAATCGATCCTGTCCAGAGATTACCCGACGCTGATGGGACTCAACCTTGTGGCTGCATGTATCGTACTCGTGACCAACCTGCTCACCGATCTGTTATACTCCGCCGCCGATCCCAGAATCAAATATAACTAAAAGAGGTGGGTTATGGCACAATCCGAATTTGAACTGAAGGAAGCTCGGCTCCGGCCCGCCGTCGTTGTAACATTGGATGAGGATGCTGCAGACCCGTTCATCAGGCAGTTATTGAGCCGGTTCGTTCGGCATAAGCTGGCCGTAGCAGGGCTTGTCGTTACCGTGCTGCTTATTTTCACAGCGGTATTCGCTCCGCTGCTGGCCTTGCACGATCCGAAGGAAGTGACGGGCGTGTTCTCGGCGGGCCCGTCTTCCGAGCATTGGCTCGGAACGGATCAGGTCGGCCGGGATGTTCTGAGTCGTCTCATTTATGCGACAAGAGTTTCGCTCCTGGTCGGTTTTATCACGGTGGCTTTGTATGTCAGCTTCGGTACCTTCATCGGCATTACTTCCGCTTATTTCGGCGGTTGGTTCGATATCGTCATCATGCGCATAACGGACATGTTTATGGCCTTTCCTTTTCTGATGGTCATTTTGGTTATCATCAGTGTCCTCGGCTCCAATATGACCACCATCATTTTGGCGCTTGCCTTATTCTCCTGGCCTGGAGTGGCACGGTTAGTTCGGGGCAATGTGCTGGCGGTCAAACAGATGGATTATATTAAAGCAGGCGTGGCCCTGGGCTTAAGCACGCCGCGTATTTTGTTTCAGCACGTATTTCCGAACGTTATCGGTCCGATTATCGTCAACGCCACCTTTGGCATCTCCTCTGCCATTCTGAGCGAGGCCGGGCTGAGCTTTCTCGGCATGGGGGTACAACCGCCGACGGCCAGCTGGGGCAATATGCTGACGGATGCGCAGTCTCTGACGGTACTGACCGATCAGCCGTGGCTGTGGGTTCCGCCGGGAGCGATGATCCTGATCACCGTTCTGGTGATTAACTTCGTCGGAGACGGTCTGCGCGATGCGTTGGATTCGAGGCAATAATTTAATCCAGAAGGAGCCCCATACAAATGAGACCCGGGATCCGGTGGACCCGCTTTGTGCGGGAGGAGGTGAGCCAGATAACCGGGAGCCGGTGACGTTTTATGATTAAGCTTGGATGCTTTTTCAATATCTTATACTTTGGAGCGTGTAAACCAATGAGTACTCTTAATGAATATTTGCTGCAAAAGCGGGAAGCCTCGATCACCAGACGGGAAAAGGCATTGAATACACCAAATTTGGAGCCTCACCGCTTTGGTGCCAAGGTACGGGCTAAAGGACGGAGCGGAGTACGGGAAATCCGCATCCGCGATTTTCAAATCTTAAGCGACAGCCCGCCGGATTTTGCCGGCTATGACCTCGGTCCGAGCTCGCCGGAGCTACAGCTCGGCGTTCTGGGCAGCTGCATCACTCATATCACATTGATACAAGCAGCGGAGCGTGGGGTTAAGCTGGATTCGCTCGAAGTCGAGGTTACAGGGCAGCAGCACCCTCTGGCCAGCCGACCGGGATACGAGGATATTCCGATTTATCCGCATAATATCCAGTACAAGCTGCACATCGTCTCACCGGAACCCAAGCAAACGATCGCCGAACTGCATGAGGCGGTGGAGAAGGCGTGTCCAGTACTGAATTTGCTCATCAATCCGCAAACGATCATTGGCGAAGTCATTCATACGAGCCTCGAATTGAAACAAGAGCAAGAAGCGTAATCCGCTGCAACGAGGCATGCCGTACCTGCTGCAGGTAATGGCATGCTTTTTTTTAATTCTAATTATGGGTTCGGAGATGGTTTGTCCATGAATTTGAAGGAACTGAAAAGGCTTGTTGAAGCCTTGGATGATAGCGGAAAGCGAGGGCTTATCTACAGTAAAAGGAGTTGTTATATGAGATGGAACAGATTACTCTTCACCAATCCCAAAATTCCGATGTTGAGACAATTGCTCATTTACGGGCAATTGTACTGCGCGATGATTTAACCAGATTAGGAAGATTTAATGAAGAGAAGGTTCGCCAACGCTTTCGTGATGCATTTGACCCAATTCATACATGGATCATTAAAGCGGATTCTTCCTTTATTGGTTGCATAGCTTTTAAACCGATATTAGATGGGTACTTGTTGGAACATTTTTATATTTATCCCGATTACCAAGGTAAAGGCATGGGTAGTCAGGTATTAGAATATCTTCTAAAACAAGATTATATAATTGGAAAACGGGTGACATTAAATGTCCTGCAAGGAAGCCCTGCTCAACGTCTTTATGAACGGTTTGGTTTTAAAGTGGATAAAGAGGATCTCATAGACATTTACATGTCTATGGTAGTTGAGTTGAATACCAATAACGGAGAACGATAACTTAATCAACCGACCTTTCGTTTGGACGGGTTCCTTTTAGTCGAAAAGCAACATGATGCTAAGTCGGGATCGTTAGTGAGAAACCAAACGCTAGGCTGGCCTTTGGACTGAGAAAAGCTTGGTATTCATCCTGGTATTCATTTACAATTCGGTCTGGAAAATCTATACTATGGGAAGATTAAAAAAATTCAAGTGAAAGGCGTTGAATCGATGCTGCGTATTTTCCGCGATTTTCGGTTTGTGATGCTGTTGTTGGCCACGTTTACTTCCTCTGTGGGAACGGGCATCACCTCGGTTACGCTCCCATGGTATGTTATTGAGCAGCGTGGAGAGCATGCGCTAGGGGTCATCATGATCGTTGTGACCGTTACGCTGTTTTTGCTGTCTCCGTCAATCGGGGCTATCGTTGACCGTTTTTCACGCAAGCGAGTGCTGCTGGGGGCGCAGGTTCTGAGCGGTGGACTGATCGCATGCTTTACGATGAGTGGCATCTACAAGCACTATTTCAGTACATACGACTTGATCGTCATCTCTTTGGCAGGATCTCTCTACTACACACTTCATCTTCCCGCTTTCAATGCAATTGTACAAGAAATGTTTCATTCTTCCCAGTACAAGACAGTCAATACAATTTTTGAAATCCTCAATCAGATGGATCCCATCATTGCAGGCCTTCTTGCCAATTTGATGCTGGCCAAGCAGGATCTACCTGTCATTTTGAGTCTGGACATCATCAGCTATCTGCTCAGTTTCATACTTATTGCTCTCATTCCGTATCACCCAACGGCTCGCGAAGGGAAGGCTGCCGGACAACGATCGGGTTGGCTGCTGGATCTGTCAGCAGGCTTTGTCTATCTTCGCACGCACCCTCGGCTGCTCGTCTTTTTGGCTGCTTCCTATATGACTTTCCTAATTGTAATGGCGGGTAATTATTTAATGCCCATATATATAATCAAAGAACTTCTCCAGCCTGGCTCGTTCCTGGGGCTATATAATGCCATTTATGCCAGTGGGGCCATTGTGTCCGGCTTCATCGTCATCCTTCTGATTAATCGCTTCGGCAGCTTCATGGCGCTGATCGGGATGATGTCTGTCTTTGCCGCAAGTTTGCTGGGTATGTTCGTATTCCGCCAGCCGGTTTCGTTCTTGCTATTTGCACTGTTTACCGGATTCGGTAATGCAGGAACCAAAATTATCCGGACAACGATGATGATGAATTTGATACCTGATGCCTATATTGGCCGTGTATCTGGATTTTATACGACGTTTGGTTTGCTGCTGCGTCTTTTGCTGCTGATGTCGTTCACGACGGTTGTGGAGAGTAGCGGCTCCCTGCCGTTAATTGGGTTTATTACGCTTCTCGCAATGGGCAGTGTGGCTGTTGTTATTTGGACGTATCGAACTGGGCGGTTGTACCAAAATGTGAGGCCGGAGTTGGAGAGGAAGACTACAAGCATTTAGGAGGAAGAGAATATACATTATAATCTATACAATAACAAAATTCGTCAAATTAAATACCTAGTAATTTGATCTTAATAGTATTAAAAACCTATATTCGTTTATTTGTATTTTAAGTAAAATAAAGGTATTCCGAAAATGGAGGAGGTGTTTCCGATGAAAAAAAGCAGCTTCGTGAAGCCGGTTCGCAACAACATTTACTCAGCGAAGTAATCGTACTTACGAAGAAAGAAGGCGATGGTGCATCTCCTTCTTTCTTTCATAAAGGAGGTAATGTCCCTTGACAGACCGATTTTCCAAAATCGAATACGTTCCGGGCCTGCAAGCCATACTGGCTTCCGATATTAAAGGCAGGCTTCATTTGTATAATCTTGATCTGCAGGTCATACTCAGCTCCCATGTAAGTACTTATACCCGCAAGATCACCTCGTTTGTTTTTGACGACACCCATGTGTACACCCGCAATAACAAGGGGACCATTGCCAAATGGGAGTTAGCAACCCTTGATCTGATCAGTGTGCACGACGAATTCGCCGCCCGGCGCAATGAGTGGGTGCAGGAGGATGAGGAACCGACAATCAGCAACGCCCGTGGAATCGGTGTTCACGATGGGTTTGTATACACGAACAACGGCTATGGACAGGTGCTTAAGATTGAGGCTGACACGTTCAATCTTGTTGATATTTTCCAGCCGCTGGCGGCTGACTCCCTCATCGACCACATTAGCGCCGAGAATGCAGACGTGCACATTATTGCCGACAAGAATGGCATTGTGTATCTGGGACAGCTGAACACGTTCGAGTTTCCACGGAAGGTTCAGATTGACGGCGGCAATGTTCACGTAGTCCGTTACGACAGACGGCACGATCGGTTCATTGCTACACAGGATTACGGGATTGACGACGGCTTCAATGTCGAGAATGGCATTATTACGTTTGACGCGCAAACGCTGGAACGGAAAAGTTACAATTTTACGCGCGATGATGTGGAATTCATCTTTTTTAATTCTGATTACACAGAAGTGTATACTGGTGGCTTCGACGGCAAACTGTACGTGTTCGACAACCAGGAGAAGGACCTAAAGCTGAGTCGGATTCTGGGTCCGTTTAACCATCAGATTACGTATGCGACGATAGCTTCAGATGATCATATCTTTGTGCTTCTGCAATCGGGGGAAACACTGCGTATCAACCGGTTCGGCGAAGTAACCGCCCGTTTGGATTACGATTACGTCTGCCATTGGGCGTTGGAACCGCATCCTGCGGATAACAAGCTGCTATATAGTCCATCCGGGCAGGGTGTTCATGTTTTTAGAGTGGCCGAGCAGCCTTTTAACAGCGTGTCTGTTCAAGTAGAGCAGCAGTTTCGTTATGATTTCGGGCTCATTTTCCGCCTAAAAGTACTTCATGATGGAGCCTTTTTGGCATTGTCCCGCAGGAACCTCGTTTTTAAAGCGGACCGCTTCGGTTCGGTTAAATGGGTGGCCAATCTGGAAGATTTGCCAAAGCATCTAAGCTTGAACGAGGCAGGAACGCTGGCGCTTGTCGCTTTAGATAACGGACGGCTACTGGAATTAGATACCGCCGCGGGTAGCAAGTTGCGCGAAAAAAGCTTCGCAGGCCCGCTATATGTAGCCGGTTATAACGATAAGCATGTATTGGCGGGAACGAAGAGCGGCACTCTTCAAGTTCTGGCTGCCTCTGATTGGAGTTTGCTGGGCAAGCATGAATTTGAGGGTTATCCAAAAAGACTGAAAGTGAAGGAGGCCTATATTGAACTGATCGGTGCTCCTTACGGCTATGTACTGCTATCGAAGTCTGATTATTCGGTCATTAAACAGTTTGGCGAGCTTCTAACCAACACTAGGGAGGAAGGGATCGTCGCAGGTTCCTATGCCTATGTATCCAGCTATGGCCTGCAGATAGGCGTCTACGATTACGAGAGCGGGGAAATTATTGATCTTGTCGAAGACCTGCCTGATTATGTCAAAGGGCTATATATGCTGACGTCTTCCGGCGGCGATGATCTGCTGTTAGCTGCTGGCAATGGCGGATTCCTGTTCGCTTATCGTCTTTCACAAGGGAGACTAATTAAAGTGCGTGAATTTTATTTCGGGAACAACACTCCAATAAGACAGGTGAAGCGTAATGAAGCGGGAGATTCAACTGGAACGGTTGCTAACGGAGCACGTCACGCAGATCCCTTATCGGCAAGATGAGCCTATTTATGTCTCTGGACCCGTGAATCTGCCGGTTGCTATTGGCGGCAATACGTATTTTTTTCAGTGGTACTGCTGGTTCACTGGTGGCGGTGTTCTGCCGGACGAGCCGCTTCTGGCGTTTATTCGGCGCCAGCGTCTGGAAGAGCGACAAGTTTCTTCGGCGCTCGTATACGGCAATTTCGCAGGCAACGAGCAGGCGCTTGTGCGTATTCACAGCACGTGCCATACGGGGGATATTTTTGGGAGTGAAAAATGCGACTGCGGCCCTCAACTAAAGCATGCGTTTGAGCGGATTGTTCAGCAGGGGACGGGGGCTGTATTTTATTTGGCCAACCATGAAGGACGTTCGATCGGGCTGTTTGCCAAAAATATTGCTTACAAAATCCAGGAGATGGGATATGACACGATACAGGCGAACGAGTTGATTGGCTTTGGAGCCGATGAGCGGCGGTACGAGGAAACGTTTCACATCATCCGGCATTTGCGGACACTGCCAATTCAACTGATCACGAACAATCCGCTCAAAGTGACAGAAGCTCGCAGAGCCGGAATTACTGTGTCCAACGTCATCGTCAAATGGGTCGGCGGCAGCGTTCATAATCAGAAGTATGTTGATAGCAAAATCAAAAAGACCGGTCACCTGCAGGCGCCACCGGCCGCAGGTGACCGGTGAGGGCGCTTGAGCGAGTCGAAGAAGCGACGGACATCGCTGGTTTCAGGAATGAGGCTGTACATATGGCTGTCAACCAGTTGCAGCTGACAGCCATTCCCCGGGGCTACTTTTCCTTCGGGAGAGAAGCGGATTGGGACCACCTTCAGGCTGTGGCCAGTAAGTTCGACATCCCCGTCGACTGGTTACTGAAGGAGCTGCCTGCACGCCAGTTGCAGGTGGCAGCGTATTTCATCGCGAGTGTCCCCGTAACTTTCGGGATGATGGCTTCTTACATTCGCTCCTCTGTGGGATACCCCCGAGTGAATGCGCTTCTTGCCGCGCACATGAAGCGATATCCGGCGGAGATGCCTGCCTTTCCGGTTACGCCGGAAGAAGCCGAACGCTTTTGCAGTTGGCTTTCCCACGGCCACCGTACGCTGCAATTCGGCCTGCCTACAGAGGTAGAGTGGGAGAAGGCAGCCAAGGGATTGGACGGCCGCGAGTATCCTTGGGGCAACGCGGATAACGTGCAAGTGTCAAACACGACCGAATCCGGGCGTCCGCTCCCGGATAAGACGAATAACCTTTCCGGCAACTTGTCCTATTATCGGGTGAGAAATATGGGCGGTGGAGTTGAGGAATGGACTGCCAGCCGGAATTTGTCTTATGCGTGCAATCCGATAGGTGTTCCCGACAATTTGCATTATCGGATTTTACGTGGCGGAACTTGCGAGCACAAACTGGATTTGGCTCGCTGCACCCGGCGGCATGGCAACATCCCGAGCTTGTTCAGCGGTTTCCGGGTTGCCGCCCGATACCGCAGCTCTCTGGCACAGCCCGGTGAGGTATACAATCGGCGATTCGATCCTTCGCCTGGCGGGCTGATCTACGTGAAGTTAATGGAACGGATCGACAGGGTGCGCGTTCTGGGTTCCATCGGGACGGCAGGCCTGGTCATCCTGCAGGCAAAGCAGATCGAGACCGCGAGGCTGGAGCGTGCGATCCGCTGCGGTTCGGAACTGATTGCGCTTGTCGAGCATAATCAGGGCGGCTTGATAAGCGGCACTGCGCTTGCAGCGCCGGATTTGTATAAGGAAGTCAGCAGGCAAATGGCAGACGCGATATTTTCAAATAAAAAAAGGACGTGAAGGAACCAATGGCTCATACGGGACCTATCAAGACGGTTGCGATTGATCAGAAAGGCGAATATGTGTACACGGCCGGATATGACAAGCGGGTTATTAAATGGAATTACAAAAAAGGAAGCTCCGAACAGCTTACCCGGCATAACCATCTGGTGAATGCGGTGAAGCTGACCCAGGATAACAAGTATCTGGTCACGGCTTCGGCGGACTATACGATTCGCGTGCTGGACTTGAATAAGAACGAAGTGGTTGCCGAATTATTCGGACACAACGATGATGTAGAATCACTGACCCTAGCGGATAACGATCGGTTGCTGATTTCCACTTCCAATCAGCATGATGGTCGAGTGCTGGTATGGGAGTTAAATTCAGGCCGCATTTTGGTGCAATTCACGAAGCACAAGAATAGCGTCAAATCCGTCTGGGTGAACGGCGACCAAGTCTACACCAGCGACAACGACGGCCTTGTCTATATCTGGGAGTTAAGGACCGGTGAAATTATTACAACTCTGGGGCCCTTTCATTATGATTTGGATATTGTGACTGGCATTGCCTCGAAGAAACAGGCGTTTCTTGGGCTCGACAGCGGGGAGCTTATCGTGCTGAACACGGATACGTTCGAAGAAGTGAAGCGGGTCGAAGCCCACGAGATCGGAATTAAGACGATCAAGGTATCACCTTCCCAGCGGTATGTGCTAACAGCGGGCTACGATCACAAAATTAAAATATGGGATGCGGATCTGCAGTATATCAAAACACTGCCCTCATACCCGTATCAGTGGGAGGTCGATTTTACCTGGCATCCTGATGAGCAGCACATTCTGGGAGGCAGCTTCGGCGTGAAATACAGCGTATGGGATGTGAATAACGAAACGATTCTGGAAAAGGATGTCGTGAAAGCGACCCCTTCCATCAATGATCTTGATATTAACAGAGATACGATTATTACGGCTTCAGATGATGGGATATTCCGTGTAAACGGCATTGCCGTTGGTCAAGCTAGCGGCATTCTGAATAATGCAGCGGGCCTCTCCACAAGCGGGGGCCTGGCCGCATGGGGCGACCATGCGGGCGTCGTTCATATTTATGATCTCAATGCAGGCGAACTGCGCATCTCCGTACAGTTGGACACGGGACCGATCAATAAAATTAAATATGACGAAACGGCCCATTCCTTCTTTGTAGGTACATACGGCGGTTTCATTCACCAGATCGAACTAGATGGTTATCAAGAAGTCCATCGGTTTAAAGCGCACGATGGCGCGATCAAAGGACTGGTGATCGAGAAAGAATTCATCTTGTCGGGATCGACAGGCGGACAATCCTATCTGTTCAACAGGGCGGATCTGAATGCGCCGCCCGTAGATCTGAAATCATCTCCGTTCATCGTCAACGACGTTGCGTTCAGCCGTGAACTGCAACTGGTGGCAACGGTTGGAAGGGACCGCTTTGTTCGGGTGTTCGAACCGTACAACGGCAAGCTGTTAAGTTTTCATAATTTGCATAATTACTCGATCAAAAGCGTCAGTTTCAACGACAACGGTGTCGTGTTTGCCGGTGATTATTGGGGCTACGTCAGTATCTGGAACGTGAGGACCAACGAGACGAAGAAGATCAAAGCCGCTGCCAACGGCATCAGCAGCCTTGCATCCCGTGGGAGTCATGGCATCGCTGCTTCCTACGACGGTGCGGTGTACGCTATCGATGAAGAAGGAAATGTTCAGGAACTGATTCGTCTGTTTCAGCAATAAGGAAGGAGTATGGCTAAAAAATTTGCACAAATTAGATAATATGTTTCCGCATACGGTGCTGGGAGTGCGTGGTAGGAATATGTCGAGTCGATACCTAGAAGTCCTTAATACTGGACACGGGCAAGATAATTCAAAAAAGCTGCCGTTACATCCGGCAGCTTTTGACGTACGAGCGGTCATGCATTTCGTTTTACGATTACAACTTTTTTCCTTAAACGCAATTCGGCCTGCGCCTTCCGCCAAAACGGCTAATACTCGGTCGGTCATTTCGTCTACGCTTATATCCTCGTAACCTTTGCTCCATTGCACCAGCGAAAATAAAGGTTTAGACCGAGACTCCATTTATTATGTAAGGAATCCCGGTCTTTGAATCGTCATAATATTAATAAAAAGTGTTAGACTATTAGACTAGATGACGTTTCGAAGTGTAGTTTCAATTAAAAATTTCCATTCGCTTTCGTTTGCAGCGCGGAGGTTGCGGTACGGAGGTTTGTAGCACAGAGGCTTGTGGTGCGGAGGTTTGCGCCACCGACATTTGTAACACCGAGGCTTGCAGTACGAAGAAAACCTGCGAGAGTGCAGCTTTTTGCTCGTGGGCACGCTAGCACCGAAACATTCCTGCGCATTTGAGTCTTCCCATAACTCCTCACGCCATAACCAGTTGCACAATCTGCCTACTTGCGCGAAGAAAACCTGCAAAAATACAGTTTTTGCTCAATGGATACGCTGTCCACCAAAAATTCCTGCCATTGTGCAGGCTTTTCAGCGGGTACAGGGGCTCAAGTACACTTTCAGCGAAAATTCCTGCACTTTTGCAGGCTTTTCGCCAAAACAAGTCAATTTCGAAGGAAAAACCTGCACTTTCGCAGGTTTTTTCTCTAACGATGGTGCCTTCTGCCCATTTTGTGTTGCGCAGGGTGTCACGACTTTCGCCGGCAGACTGATTTATTAAGGATTCTTTTTTGCGCTCAAGGGTCTTTATAAATCTTCAAGTCATGACGATAAATACAATGCCGGATGAAAATAAAGACGGGAGGCGGAAGTGTACGATGCGCCGGACAGAAGTATGTTCGACAGACGCAGACCTGTACCTATGCATGTTGTTTCAAACTACAGTCGAAGTATGGTTTGACGGGGAGCTGGAGGATGCCGGAGCTTTGATCGAAGGCTACTCCGATGAAGTCATCAAAGTAGGCGGCGTCTATTATTTGCGGAAGCTGTGCCTGATAAAAAAATAGCCTTCATCCCCGGAGAGCGCTGTATTCGTTCGGAGTTCAATTCCAAAGGGCAGGGGGAGCAGGCAGGATGAGTCTCAAGGTAGTCATCCTTGGCGGCGGAGTAGCCGGAATGAGCGCGGCTCATGAATTGATGGAGCGCGGCTTTCAGGTTGCCGTATACGAAATGAAATCGATACCCGGCGGCAAGGCGCGGAGCATGCCGATGCCGAATTCGGGTACGGAAGGCAGGCGGGATTTGCCCGGCGAGCACGGGTTCCGCTTTTTTCCGAAGTTTTACAAACATATTACCGATACGATGAAGCGGATTCCTTACGGGGACAATCCGCAGGGCGTTTTCGACAATTTGGTGGAGGGCTCGCAGTTGGGACTGGCTTTCTTTGACCGGGCTATGCTGCCGTTCATGGCGGAATTTCCGCGGACGTTCCAGGATTGGAAGACGCTGATCAAATCTTTGTTTGACAACGGCCTCGGTCTTAGCGATTACGACGTGGAGCAGTATGTGTCCAGGCTGTGGCAGGTGATGACCAGCTGCGACGAGCGCAGGAAGTTGGAATACCAGCAGATCGCTTGGTGGGATTTCATTGAGGCCGATAAGCAGTCAGAGGCGTTCCGCAAGGTGTTCACGGGGCTGACGCGGATTTTGGTCGCGGCCAAGGCGCACGAGGCCAATACAGGCACAATCGGCACGGTCGGGGCCACGCTGATGATGGATATGGTGACGCCGGGCTCCAGCGCGGACCGGCTGCTGTGCGGCCCGACCAATGAGGTGTGGATTCAGCCGTGGCTCGATTATTTGACCTCGAACGGAGTGGAGTACCACCTGGACGCCAAGGTCGATTACATTTACTGCGCGGGCGGAATCATTACGGGCGCAGCGGTTACGCAGGGCGGCGTCACGACGATGGTGACGGGCGACTATTTTATTTCCGCGCTGCCCGTAGAAGTGATGGCGCAGCTGATTACAAGCGAGATGCTGCAGGCCGATGCGACGCTGTCAGGCATCAAGAAGCTTGCGGAGTCTGTGGATTGGATGAACGGGATTCAATTTTATTTGAACCGGGACGTACCGGTCATTCGCGGCCATGTCATTCATATGGACAGCCCTTGGGCGCTTACGTCGGTTTCACAGGCCCAATTTTGGCCGGACGTGGATTTGGCCGAATATGGTAACGGCCTGGTCAAAGACGTGCTGTCGGTGGACATTTCGGACTGGCATACGCCGGGAATTTTGTACGGGAAGCCGGCGATGCGCTGCACTAAGGAGGAAATCAAGAACGAGGTCTGGGAGCAGACGAAAAAAAGCTTGAATGCCGGCGGATCCGTTGTGCTGTCCGACGATCAGCTCGTGGACTGGTTTTTGGACTCGGACATTCAGTTTCCGAATCCGCATGAAACGATCAATCTGGAGCCGCTGCTCGTGAACAAGGTCAACACCTGGTATTTGCGGCCCAACGCGTATACGGCGATTCCGAACTTGTATCTGGCGGCGGATTACGTGCGGACCAACACCGATTTGGCGACGATGGAGAGCGCGAATGAGGCCGCAAGACGGGCTGTCAATGCGATTCTCGAAGCCAGCAGCTCCGATGCCGATCCATGCGAAATATGGGAGATGTACGATCCCTTAGTGCTGTCGGCATGGCGCAAAAACGATCGCGACCGGTACCGGCAAGGCTTGCCGTGGGACGGGAAAATCGTTGGCTGACGAAGCGGGGAAATAGGGCCGTCCGGCTATTTCCCGGGCAAGCGCACGAACCGCTAGGTTCCGACATAAAGGAGTGCTATCCGCTGCGATAGAGCTCCTTTTTTTGTCATGAGCCGCGTTTATTTTCAGTCAAGAAACAATTAGGTATAATAGAATTTAACTTGCTTAAACGATTCCTCGGCGATTCGTGAAAAAGCTTCAGCGCTTTATCCGGTCACGGGAGATATGGAGTGTTCCTATGAATGTGCTTTCCCATCTGCCTACAGGTTTTATTGTGATCAACATCCTGCTCGCTTTGACTATTGTATTCCTGGAGCGGCGCAATGTGGCGGCAACCTGGTCATGGTTAATGGTGCTGCTCTTCATCCCCATTCTCGGATTTGTCTTGTACTTTATTTTCGGGCAAAATTTGAGCCGCAGAAAATTGTACAAATGGAACCAGTCGATGCTGGAGAGGGTGCAGACAGTGATCACTGAGCAGTCGCAGCAATTGAAGGACGGCTTGCTGCTTCGCGATCTTCCCGAGGTGCAGCCGTACAGCGAGTTGGTTTACTTGAACGTAGCGACGAACGATTCTTTTATTACGCACGACAATCAAGTTCGCATTTTTACGGACGGCGTGTCCAAATTCGACGATTTGCTGGACCGGATCGCACAAGCGCAAGATCATATTCATCTGCAGTACTATATTATAAAGCCCGATCAGCTGGGCAAAAAAGTGGTCGCGGCGCTGGCAAGAAAAGCCGGCGAAGGAGTTCGGGTCAGATTGCTGTATGACGATATCGGTTCGCGCTCGCTGCAGGACGCTTTTTTTCGGGAGCTGAGGGAAGCGGGCGGAGAGGTGGCGGCTTTTTTCCCGTCCCGCATTCCTTATCTCAATTACCGCGTCAATTACCGCAATCACCGCAAGCTGGTTGTAATAGACGGTATCGTCGGTTATACGGGCGGCTTTAACATCGGCGACGAATATTTGGGTCTGGACCGGCGGTTCGGCTTTTGGCGGGATACGCATTTGCGGTTGTCGGGAAGCGTCGTTCTGGCGCTGCAGGCCAGGTTCGTTCTGGACTGGAATCTGGCGTCGGCGTCCAAGATCGATATGGAACCGGCGTACTTCCCCGAGAGGACGGAACAGGAGGCGTCCGGCCGGGTGCCGATGCAAATTATCGCCAGCGGACCGAATGAGAAGTGGCCGCATTTTGTCCATACGTTTTTGAAAATGATTCATTCGGCCAAACGCCGCATTCTCGTGCAAACTCCGTATTTCATTCCCGAGGAAAGCTTGCTGAACGCTTTGCGGATCGCCGCGCTGTCGGGAATCGACGTAAGAATTATGATCCCGCAAAAAGCGGACCACTTGTTCGTGCATTGGGCTTCGCTGTATTTTGCCGGGGAGCTGCTGCAGGCGGGGGTCAAATGCTACTTGTACGATAACGGCTTCCTGCACGCCAAAACGATCGTCGTCGACGGCCGGGTCGCCTCCGTCGGGACGGCGAACCTGGACATTCGCAGTCTGCGGCTGAACTTCGAAACGAGCGCATTGATATACGATGCGGAGACGGCGACATCGCTCGAACATATTTTTTGGAAAGACATGGAAGGCTGCCTGGAATTGACGCTCGAAGAATACGAAAAGCGCTCGCTGCGCATCCGTTTTCTTGAATCGATTTCCAAGCTGATCTCGCCGATATTGTAAGCGAGGGGGCCCGCAGGTATGAATAGCGTACGAACCGAACAGTGCGCAGCGGAAATTATGCGTTGGGCGCTGTTTATTTTTTTTAATTCCTATATTGTCAATCTTTGCATTTCGCATTATAGTAAATATTAGAACTTAATTACCGATAATTGGGAGAGTTATAGATGGTCTTCCTTTTTTTTATGCTGCTAAGCGTTATTGAAACTTCAGCGATGTATTATTTGATGTTCAAGCTTTTTAAATTTGACATTTATGTTTCGTCGATCGTTTTCGCCAGTATCATTGCCAGCTTTATCAGTTTCTCCCTCCGCGAGATGTACGGATATTTCACTCTGGATATACTTCTGCAGCTGGTGTTGACGTTCTTGTTCCTTTGGCTGATGTTCAGGGTTCATGTGTTTTATGCCGCGGTGATGGCCGCAACCGGTTTTATCGCTTATTTGCTCATTCAGACAGGCTTGTACTTTTTCATGAATGTGCTCGGCTTTATACATAACGAACCCGGCCCTAATCAGGCGACGACATATTTGTTGCAGCTTATATCTGCAATCATCGCCTGTCTCATCGGCAAGTTGATCCACTTAAGAAACAAAGGCTTCTCTTTCGTACCTCACAGCAATCACGGCTCGATTGCGCTTCGCGGCAAAAACAGGCATATTCTTCTGCTGTACGTGCCGGCGGTCATCCCTATCACACTGATTTACTATTTTGTACAGGCGCATATGAGCAAATTGTTTTTCATCATTCCGGTCTCGCTCGGATTTGCTTTGCTGGCCTTATTGTCCTGGGCGAACAGAAGGGAGCTAAGCGATGATTGATAGTCTTGCCGCCCGCGCCGCAACTGCGATCAAGCGTGCAAATCCGGAGCAGACGAGCTCTGTCGAAGTGCTCCGATATGCGCTTATCATTTACATCAATACCACGTTGATCGTCGTGGAATCGCTTTTGATCGGTTGGCTGAGCGGCAAGCTGAAGGAGACGCTGCTGTGCCTCGTCGCCGTCAATGTGCTGCGGTATTTCTCGGGCGGCAGGCATGTGCGGACGACGTGGGGGTGCAATCTTGTCAGTGTCGCGATTTTTACGATCGTGCCCCATGTGCCGCTGTACCATTCTTCGCTGACGATGATAGCCAACCTCGCGAGCGTGCTTTTGGTCCTGCTTTTTGCGCCTAACATCGATTCGGAAACGAGCGTCGAAAAAGCGGCGCATCCCCGGCTTAAACTGATTTCGTTCTGCATAGTTGCCGTCAATTTTGCCGCGGGAAGTTGGCTGCTGGCACTGTCGTTTTTAATTCAGTCATTAACTTTACTGCCTGCGAAAGGAGGTGGTCATGATGAAAGCGGCGATAGCTAAAAAAATATCCGATATGCTGACTCGTTCTGCCAAAGGGATTCAAAAAAGAAACAAACCGTGCTTTGCTTCACCGAAAGTACCGCAAGAACTGAGACAGGCGAAGAATTAAATTCACTATTGGAGTTGGAAAGAAGAATGCGAGTTCTGCGTGAGGATGGATCTGTGTATGAGCTGGAAGAATCGGATATTTTGTATTTTACTATACATAGGAATGCAATTACTGTACATACGGAAACTGCATATTATCTATATCCCACGTCATTCGAGCAGATTCTTTCCGCATTCCAGCAGGCAGGCTTTGAACGTGTGGACCGGTCCTACATTGTTCATTTGAATCAGCTGAAAGGCTACAACGAAGACCGCCAATCCGTATATTTCGAAAACAATGACTTTGTGCCGGTTTCCGCCAAAAACTTGCAGCGCTTGCTCCGGCAAATGAAAGACCGAGCGGATCGGAGCGAATAATACGATGGTGCAAACAAAATCCCCTCCGGGCAGATGCGAACGGAGGGGATTTTTGCTTGCTGCTGGTGAAGCCGGGTGGCCGCGATTACTCCGGCATGTTCCCCGCCTTAGGATCGGGGACGAAATCCGTTTTGTAATCCAGGTAGTTGACGCTCGTGACCATGCCCGCGGCGGCATGATGCAGATCGTGGCAGTGGAACATCCAGTTGCCGGGATTGTCCGCTTCGAAAGCGACGACGTATTCTTCGCCCGGTTTCACGTTCAGCGTGTCTTTGATGATCGGCGATCCTTCCAGCGGCTTGCCGTCCTTGCTCAATATTTGAAAGAAATGGCCGTGCAAATGCATCGGGTGATCGTCGGATTTGGATGTATTGGTGAGGCGAACTTTGACCAAATCCCCTGTTTTTACTTGAATCGCGTCGGTATTCGGGTATGCCTTGTTGTTGATCGTGTATACGGGGTTGCCCTGATGCTCGTTCGTCCCCAGGTCCATCGTGTAATCCAGGTTGTATTTCTGGTCCAGTGTGAATTTGGCCTTGGCCGCTTTGCCGTATTTCGTAATGTCCAGAACCGGCAAATCCTTGTCGTCGTCAGCCCGGTCTTTCGAGTCCGAGGAACCCTCGTACTGAATGAGGGCTTTCATGTTTTTGACAGGAGCCTCTTTGCCGTGCTCTTCCAAGTACCATACGCCCGGGTTGACCGCTTCAAATTCAAGGTCGTATCGTTCTCCCGGAGCGACGGCAATGAGTTGATCCTTGATGAGCGGCGGATTTTGAATCGGCTGCCCGTCTGTCGCGGTCACTTTAAATTCCTGGCCGTGCAAATGCATGTTATGCGATTTATAGCCTGCGTTGATCAAACGGATGCGGACTTTGTCGCCCTTTTTGACAGTAAGCTTGTCGATGGAGGACCCGGATTTGCCGTTGATGGTGTACAGGTCATACATGCTCATATCGTGCCCTGCGGCCGCAGAGCTTTGGGAATTTGCAGTTGACGCATGGTTGGAGGCGTCCATATTCATTTTGGAATGATCCATACCGGACATATCCATTCCAGACATATCCATGCCGGATGTCCCCGAGCTCATCCACTCATCCAGAACAAGCGTGTAGTCGCGGTCGGGTTTTTCCTCGTTTTTCGGCTCTACGATCAAAGAACCGTACAGACCTTTATCCACCTGATTGACGCTGTCCTGATGGGAGTGGTACCAGTAAGTGCCGGGCACTTCGGCTTTAAATTCATACGTAAACGTTTGCCCGGGCTGTACGGCGTTTTGTGTGACGCCGGGAATTCCGTCCATATTGTTCGGAACCGGCACGCCGTGCCAATGGATCGTAACGGGGGCGGACAGCTCGTTTTTCAGATTGACCTTCAGGACATCGCCTTGTTTGACCCGGATTTGCGGTCCCGGAACTGAATTGTTATAGGTCCATACTGGGATGATTTTACCGGGAAGTACTTCTAGATTGCTGGCTTTTGCCGTCAGTGTAATTTCTTTTGCCGTCAAGGTTTCGCTGTTGTTCGTTTTGCTCTCTGCCGATGGTCCGGTCTGCCGTGGCTCTTCCGTATTCATGGCATGATTCATTTTGGAATGATCCATGCCCTCCATGTTTTTGTCGGCGTTCGTACACCCTGCAAGCAGGGCGGAAATCGCTCCGCCAATCCACAAATATTTTAAACTCGTCACAGCTTTAATCATGTTTACCTCCAGATCTTGTTTTGTCATGCGGATCTTATAACCTCATCATAACCCGTTCATATGTAGAAGTTGTGTAGAAGCGGTTGCATTTTGCATAGGATAGGGGATATTGGTATAATCAATCGCAGAGAGGGGGACGTTTGCATGGAACCAAACCATACGGAGCTTACGGAATCTTGCCATTCCCCGGGTGAACGGAAGAGCCATCATTCGGACAAAATCAAAACGAATTTAATCAGCAGACTGAACCGCATCGAAGGACAAGTCCGCGGGGTTAAAGGGCTGATCGAGAAGGACACTTATTGCGACGATGTGTTGAATCAGATCGCCTCGATCCAATCCGCCTTGAACGGCGTCGGCAAGCTGCTGCTCGAGCATCATATGAAAAGCTGCGTCGTCGAACGGCTGCAGGAAGGCGATCATGACGTAATAGCCGAACTTTTAACGACGGTGAATAAGTTGATCAAATAAAATATATAGGGGGTACCGTATGTTGGCCGCGGCAGCATGGATCATTGCGAATGAGGCGCGAAGACGATGAAGACCGTACTCATGGTCGATGACGAAGCGAAAATCAGAGAAGTCGTGGCGTCCTACTTGGAAAATGAAGGATTCAAAACGCAGGAAGCCGGGACAGGCGCCGAAGCTTTGCAATATGTAGCCAAAGGCTCGATCGATTTGGTCATTCTGGACCTGATGCTGCCGGACATGATGGGAGAGCAGGTGTGCCGGCAAATCCGGCAGCGTTCGTCCGTGCCTATTTTGATGCTTACGGCAAAAGTGGCGGCCGACGACCGCATCGAAGGATTGACGCTGGGGGCCGACGACTACTTGACAAAGCCGTTCAATCCGCGCGAGCTTGTGGCCCGGGTCAGAGCCATTCTCCGAAGATCCACGGAAACCGAGCTGTTGGCCGACAGCATCCATTTTGCGGAAGGGCTTGTGATCGATACCCGCCGCCATGAGGTGTTCAAAAAGGAGCGGCCGCTGAATTTGACGCCTAACGAATACAGGCTCCTGATTTCATTGGCGCGCCACCCGGACCGTACGTTTACCCGCGAGCAGCTGATTGAAAAGGTGCTTGGCTTCGATTTCGACGGGGATGCGAGAACGATCGACCAGCATATCAAAAATCTTCGCTACAAGCTCGAAGACGATCCCAAAAACCCGCAGTTTCTCGTCACCGTCTACGGTGTCGGTTACCGCTTCGCGGGAGGTGCCGCGCTTTGAAAGGACTTTATTTACGTCTGACGATCGCTTTTGTTAGCATCGCTTCAGGCGTTTTGCTTATTTCCACGCTTACGTTTATTTGGCAAACGCACTATCATTTCTCTTTATACCAGCAGCAGGCGATGGAGCAAAATATGGATACGGCCGCTTTCGACTCCCATTTTGAAGAAGCGCTTATCCAATCTGTCGTATGGACGTCTGCGATCGTTATCGTGCTTGTCGCCGCCGTCAGCCTGCTAGTTGCCAAACGGATCACGGCCCCGCTTATTAACATGAAAAAGACGGCCGAGCAGATGGCCCAAGGAAAACTGCATGTCAGAGCGGAGCTCAGAGGAAAAGACGAGCTTGCCGATCTCGGCCAATCGTTGAATCGTCTGGCGGAGCAGTTGCAAAGACAGGAGCAGCTGCGAAAAGCGATGACCGCCGACATCGCCCACGAGCTGCGTACTCCGCTGACGACGCTCAAAAGCCATATGGCCGCGATGATGGATGGGATATGGGAGCCGTCTCCAAAGCGTCTGGAATCGTGCTATGAAGAGGTGGAGCGGTTGGCTGATCTGGTCGGGGATTTGGAGCAGCTGACGGAAATGGAGTCGCCGCATTTTCAGGTACGGATGAACCGGGAAAACTTGACGGAAATCGTGCTGCAGAGCGTGGAATCGGTAAAGGCGGCCTATTTGCAAAAAGGCGTGCAGCTTAAAGTGAAGGGAGCGAACCCGTACCTTGTTCAGGCGGACCGCAAACGGGTTATGCAGATTTTGCTGAACTTGCTGTCCAACGCCCTGAAATTTACGAAGTCCGGCGGGGAAGTCGTCATTGTCGTGAGCAGGGAACCGATGCATGCGGTATTCACCGTTGCCGATTCCGGCATTGGCATACGTCCTCAAGAGCTGCCATTCGTGTTCGAGCGATTTTACCGGGTGGATAAATCCAGGGACCGCAAATCCGGCGGCAGCGGCATCGGACTGACAATCGTGCAAAAATTAACGGAAGCTCACGGAGGCTCCGTACATATCCGGAGCGAAGAAGGAAAAGGGACCGCCGTAACGATAAAATTCCCTGCTGTGTAAGCCGACTCCATATATCGCCTGTTGTCACGTACAGCCTATGCTACATAAAATGGTTGGAACAAGTTTGCGGCTGCCCCTGCGAAGAGTGCGTTTACGCAGATCGGAGCGTGCGTGAAGGAGGCGATGTATGGATTACGCTTATTTCAAAGAAAGAAGAAGTTTCGTTCCCGGGACGGGCTCGGATGATCCGGCTTACGGCACGAATCGTGTCCTCAACGATTGGGCGATGCACGCGTATATATACGGATACCCTTTGCTGCTTATGGATATTACCCGCAGAAGCGGGTTGTTAAGTTTGGCGCAGATGAACCGGTTTTATCATCAAAAAGTGCCGGCGACACCAAAATTTACACTCGTCGTCAGACCTAACGTGGATACGCTGTATTCCTCCGCCTGGCTGGATTTGTCGCGGGGCCCGCTGCTGCTGCATGTGCCAACTACGGATAACCGCTACTACGTGCTGCCTTTGCTGGACGCCTGGTCGAACGTGTTCGCTTCCGTCGGAGCCCGCACGACAGGAACGGGTGAACGAGTGTTTGTAATCGTAGGGCCCGGCTGGCACGGCGCGCTTCCCGTCGGCATTCCGGTAATTGCCGCCCCGACCAACGCGGTATGGATTACAGGGCGCACGCAGACGAACGGCCCGGCGGATTATGCGGCGGTGCACGCCATCCAGGAGCAGTACGAATTAACAAGGCTGAACGGCTTCGTCTCTGCCGGAATGCCCGAATGGGACGCCTTGCTCCATAATCACATTATTTTGGGGCGGCGTTCTCCCAGGGATGTGATCGCATCGATGGATGCGGCTGCGTTTTTCAATTTGATGATGTCGGTGATGTATCGGAACCCGCCTTATCCGGCTATCCAGTCGCATGCCATGACGGCGGAGCTCGGTGCGATGGGGCTCATTCCGGGTCCGCATTTCGACTTTTACAAACTTCACCCGACCGTGCAGCAGGCTTTGGCTAATGCCGTCCGCAGCGGCCCGCAAACGATCCGCACTGCCTCAGATGAATTATTTAAAAAAAGCGAAACGAACGGCTGGAGCATGCTGCTGAAAAACATGGGCTTTTATGGAAAAGATTACGTCCGGCGGGCGGTAGTGGCGATGAATTTATTTGGCGCCAACCTTCCGGAAGATGCGGTGTATGCGTACAGCTCTGTTGACAGCGACGGCAGCCCGCTGGATGGAAGCAACAATTATGTGATGCATTTCAATGCGGGCAGGCTGCCTCCGGCGAATGCTTTCTGGTCGGTGACGCTCTATAACGCCGCAGGATTTTTGGTGGAAAATCCGCTAAAACGCTATGCCGTCGCTCCGCACCTCGGAAAGCTGAACTACAATAAAGACGGCTCCCTCGATATTTATATCCAGCATGCTTCGCCGGGGCATGAGCGGGAGCCGAACTGGCTGCCGGCGCCTGCGGAACCGTTCAACCTCACACTCCGCATGTATTGGCCGCAGCAGCCCGTTCTAAAAGGCCGATGGCACTCGCCGCCGGTGGAAGTCGATCTATACAGGCCGGCGCAGGGGCCGCCGGTTAAGCGGCTTTAGCGGCCGGACGCCGGGGGGGCCGCGGGGGCTGTGGAGCGAGCTACCGGCGGAACGCTTGGCGGCGGGGCGCGCCGGAAGTGGCAAGGCGAGGCCGCCGGAAGGCGTCAGCCGCTAGAGCTAGCGCATCGAGCTGGCCGCCTGGCAGGTGGCGCGGAGCGCCGGCAGTGGCATCTGCCTAGAGCAGCGCGCAGAAAGCCTGCAAAAGTGCAGTTTTTTGCCCGCTGCTCCGCTGGTAACGGAACATTCCTGCAAAAGTGCAGTTTTTTTCGCGAAAAAACGGGCGCAGACTCGTTTTGATTGGAAATTCCTGCACAATTGCAGGCTTTTCGCCAAAACGAACCATTTTCATGGAAAAAGCCTGCACTTTCGCAGGCTTTTTCGTGCTGCCGGGCCGCTTCACCCGCCGCTGCGACGTTTTTTGGCGGCAAAAGAACCGGTTGCCCGCCAAACCCCCAACGGCTTTTCCGAAAACAACACGCTGTTTTCGTAAACATTGTTACTTTTTAGGTAAATTAGCCTTCTATTTGTCCTAAATACCTTACTTCTTCGCCGTTTAATTTCACAATGAGTATGGGTCCACTTTTTTTCATTGGTTCGTAAATCTCGGTTCCAACAGGAAGTTGGGTCGCCATTTCATCATTGAAAGGAAGACCATCTTTATACTGTTTCGTAATGGTCCCGATACTTTTTCCAATTGTAAGTTCTGCTTTTTGCACCCATTCTATGTTGTTAGCGTTACTGTAAACGATTCCTTTGAATTGGAAAATATCCGCATCATTGCTCGCCTCCCTTTAGAGATACTAACGGACTATTTAAGAATTTTGTTCCAAGTTTTACGGCCTTCAGATACCTTGCGTTTTTAAACAGCCGTCCGGAATTCTTATACAGTTTTAAAATTCACCCCTTACAAGTATCCGTAACACCTTCTTCCGCCTGTCAGCAAGCTCCGGTTTCTTACGCAACTCCAAAAAACGGAACGGAATCAAAACATGTAGTTATCGATGTATTTGGTCGGCAATACCCTCGAACCTATTCATCCCCAACGTGCGCGAATCCCGGGCGCGCGTTGTGCCGCCGACGCATGGCGGCGGTCAGAACCCTATTGCTTCAAGCGAGTGTGGAACGAATTGACATGCTGGATTTGATAAATCGACTCGGATGCATGAGTTCTTCTTGGAACGATTTCATGCGTCAAAATTCTTCATCTTAGCGAAGCTAATAATCATGTATCTCCAGTAAAACGCGGTTGAAATGTGAATATTTAGCCGTTCGATGAATTTGGGGAGCGTTCAAAATATTTGGCCCGGAGATTGGGTTTATATGTGGCTGCCATCGAAGTACCTGACATGTCGTTGAAAGTTTTGTTGCAGAATTTGTTTTCATTAGTGGGTGCAATACAAGCACATAGCGTCGCCTCGAAATTTTGTTGGTCCGGGGTTTGTGGCCTGGCTGTTCACGGGGAGGGGGCCGAAATTGCAGATGACACAGGAGCGTCCTTGGTCGATTTACCGCCATCATGCAGTGCAACACCGCGCACTGGCAGCTGCGCCGCAGTTTCGGCCCGCGGTGTCGGATATGCCGATTGCATGAGTTTTGCAGATACCACAGATTTTTTTGCGGAAAGGGGTAGACGGGGGCGGAATTTTACGATAATATCTGATATATCAGATATCAAATATGATGTTTTCAAGGAGGGCTGAATTCTTTTGAGTGCTGAATCCGTTTACACAGCCTTGAATTATGCCGGAGGCCAGTGGGTACCTTCTTTGACGGGCGAAGTTGAGCCCAGCTTTGATCCGTCCGCGAAGGGCCGGATTGTCGGCTATGTGCAAAGCTCGAACGCGGACGATCTGGATGCCGCCGTGCAGGCGGCGAAGCAGGCGCAGCCGTCATGGCGCAAGCTGTCCGCGCCCGCGAGAGGCGAATTTTTATATAAAGCGGCGGCCGTTCTGGAGCGGCGGCTGGATGAAATCGCCGAGACAATGACGCGGGAGATGGGCAAGACGCTGGCGGAGGCGAAGGGGGAGACGGCGAGAGGCGTCGCGATTTTGCGCTATTACGCCGGGGAAGGCATGCGCAAGGTCGGCGATGTAATTCCTTCCACCGACAGCGGGGCGCTGATGTTTACGACGCGCGTGCCGCTCGGAGTTATCGGCGTCATCACGCCGTGGAATTTTCCGATTGCGATTCCCGTTTGGAAAATGGCCCCTGCGCTCGTCTACGGGAATACCGTCGTCATCAAGCCTGCAACCGAGGCGGCGCTTACAGCGGTCAAGCTGGCGGAATGTTTTCATGCAGCCGGTTTTCCGGCGGGCACGGTCAATCTGGTAACCGGTCAAGGATCGGTGATCGGACAGGGCATTATCGATCATCGGGATATTAACGCGATTACTTTTACCGGATCGAATCAGGTCGGCAAAAAAGTCGCCATCGGCGCCATCGCCCGCGGAGCGAAGTATCAGCTGGAGATGGGCGGCAAAAATCCGATCATTATCGCGGCCGACGCGGATCTGGATCAGGCCGTGGAGGCGACGGTCAGCGGCGGCTTCCGCTCCACCGGGCAAAAATGTACGGCGACGAGCCGGGTCATCGTACATACAGAGGTGTTCGGAGCGTTCGCGTCCAAGCTGATTTCCCGCGTGAAACAGCTGCAAATCGGCGACGGGATGCACCCCCAAACGTGGATGGGCCCTTGCGCCAGCGAGAATCAATACAATACCGTCGCCTCTTACATCCGCAAAGGCGTTGAAGAGGGCGCCGTATTGCTGTATGGCGGCGGGCAGCCGAATGGTTTGGAAGACGGCTATTATATCGAGCCGACGATATTCGGGGAAGTAAACTCCCGGATGACGATAGCCCAAGAAGAAATATTCGGGCCGGTGCTGGCGCTGATTGAGGTCGACTCTATGGAAGAGGCACTTCATATCGCCAACGATGTGGAGTTCGGGCTGAGCGCATCGATTTTTACGCAAAATATTCAACATATGATGTCCTTTATCCAGGACATGGATGCCGGGCTCATCCGCATCAATGCGGAAAGCGCAGGGGTCGAGCTGCAGGCGCCGTTCGGCGGCATGAAGCAGTCCAGCTCGCATTCCCGCGAACAGGGCCAGGCGGCGATTGAATTTTTTACGGCGATCAAAACGGTTTTTATCAAGGCATAGCGTCGATAGGACGAAGGACGGCAAAAAAGGGGGACCCGGTATGGATGTGCAGGAACATAACGATGATATCGCTTCGCAAACGCGGTCCATTCGCGATGTCATATACGAGCGGTTGAAGGACGCGATTTTGTCGGAGCAGTACAAGCCCGGCCATCATCTGAAGGAAAGGGAGCTGGCGAAGCAGTTCGGCATCAGCACGACGCCGCTCAAGGAAGCGCTGCGCCGGCTGGAGCAGGAAGGGCTTGTAACGACGAGCGCGCGGCGGGGAACTTTCGTCTCCGGGGACATTATGAACTCCGTGGAGGAAATCAACTGGGCCCGCTCCGCTTTGGAAGGAGTGGCGGCACGGCTGGCCGCTCTGAAAATAGCGGACGAGGAAATCGCGCAATTGACGGCCGTGATCGACAAGATGCGAGCCTATACGGAAGCGAAGGACGCCGGACAGCTCATTGTGCTGAACGAGCATTTTCACAAGCTGATCCGCATGTGCGCCAAAAACAACTATATTTTTCAGCAGATCGAAGCGATCCGCTCGTTCGACCGTTCTTTCCGCAAAAAGGCTTTGTCTCATAAAGACGAGCTAGAGCGCGGTTTTCAGGAACATTACGAAATTTACCGCAATATTATCGCCAGGGACGCCGACGGTGCGGAGAAAGCGATGATCTCGCACATTCGCCGGACAATCGTATTTGTCAAGGAAAGCACAAACCCGAACGCCTAAATATGTTGAAAGGAGGCTATGATCTCGATGTTCGAACTTTTAAAAAGCAAGCTGAAAGGCATTAATGCGATCAACGTAACCCCGTTTGACGAGCATCTGGAAATCGACTGGGTCTCCTTGAAAGCGAATATCGATTTTTTGCTGGAGCGCCGTATCGAAGCGGTTTATCCGTGCGGCAACACCGGGGAATTTTACGCTTTGACTTTGCAGGAAGCGAAGCAGGTGACCCGGTTTGTGACGGAAACCGTCGACCGGCGGTGCGCGGTCATAGCCGGCGTCGGCTATGACGCAAGAACGGCCTGCGAGCTGGCCGTACACGCCGAGAAAGCGGGAGCCGACGGAATTATGGTCCATCAGCCGGTGCACCCTTACCTGCTGTCCCAGGGCGTCGTCGATTATTACAAACAGATCGCCGCTTCAACCTCGCTGCCGATGGTGCTGTACATCCGCAGCGAGCAGATTACGCACGAAACGATCGCGGAGGCGGCGGCGATTCCGAATGTGATCGCGGTGAAGTACGCGATCAATCATCCTCCATCGTTCAGCCGGGCGGTGCAGGAGATTAAAGAGGATATCGTCTGGATTTGCGGAACGGCCGAGATGTGGGCGCCTACGTTTTACGCTGCGGGCGCGGAAGGTTTCACCTCCGGCATGGTGAATGTCGATACGGAGCGCTCGTTCGCGATGCTCGAAGCTTTGAAAAGGCGCGACTACAAGCAGGCGATGGAAGTTTGGAAAGATATTTTACCGTTCGAGCAGCTGCGCGAGGCGAACCGGAACGGCAACAACGTCAGCGTCGTAAAGGAAGCGATGCACCAGCTCGGACGCATCGCGACGAATTCGGTTCGTCCGCCGATCAGCGTTTTGACGAGCAGGGAGATGGCGGAGGTTGCGGCTATGATCCAAGCTTGGGGGCTGCAAAAACATGCTTAAACAAATTGAAAGCGCATTAATGGACGTATACTTACGCGGCAGGAGGAGTTTTCGTTGACGACTAACCTGAATAAAACCGGCTTGCTCAAGCTGATCCGGCTGACCGCCGAGCGGACGCTGGAATTGAGCCATACATATTCGGAGCAGCCGGGAGGCATTCGCTGGCGGAGATGGGACTGGAGCATCGGCGTGGCCTTTTACGGCGTAGGCCGGGCTGAGGACGTATGGGAGGATCGCCGGTTCGAGGCCGGAATGAAGGCGTGGATCGATGAACGGATCGATTCGCATATCGAAAAAATATGCGTCAATTCGAATTCGCTGCTGCTGATGCTGCTGCGGCTGCCCGATCGCAACGCCGACGGCAAATATGCCAAGCTGTTTCGCACATTCGACGGCTATTTGCTGGAGAGCGGTCCGCGAACGGCCTCGGGGGCGCTGGAGCACACCGTGCTCGACAATGACTGGTCGGATCAGGTGTGGGCCGATACGCTGTTCATGAGTCTGCTGTATATGGCGCAGCGGGGAACCGCCTTGCAGGACGAACGGTATTTGCAGGAAGCGGCCGAACAGCTTCATATTCACTGCCGGCTGTTGTTCGACCCGCAGGAGAAGCTGTTTTACCACGGCTGGAACGACGCGCAGCGCAAATGGATCGGCGTTCATTGGGGACGGGGCAACGCCTGGATGACGGCCGGCATTGTCGAGATTTTGGAACTGCTTGCCGACGAATTTCCGCAAAAGAATGCGATTCTGGAATGGTTGAACGCTCAGGTTGAAAGACTGATCCAGCTTCAGGACGAATCCGGATTATGGCGGACCGTCTTGAATAACGAAGCGACGTATTTGGAAACGTCGGCGACGGCGGGGATCGCTTACGGATTGCTGAAAGGCATCCGCCTTGGCTTCATCGACCGCAAGCATATGGATTCGGCCGTACGGGCGCTTGCCGCCGTTGTCCGGCAGGTGGACGAAGCCGGCAACGTTGCCGGGGGCTCTTCCGGAACGCCGGTCAAGGCCGACGCGCTGGCATACAACAGCATTCCTTATGAAATAACGCCATTTACCCAAGGGCTGGCGCTGCTCGCTTTGTGCGAGGGAACCCGGCACGATTTTGATAGGACAGGAGCGAAACCAGAATGAAGCTATCCGATATTCGGCTGACGGTAGTAGGGGTGCCCCGGGACACGGGCTTTGTAAGCAAACATGTCATCGTAGAGCTTATGACGGACGAAGGGCTGACAGGCATCGGCGAAATGTCCGACTTTTCCCACCTGCCGCATTATTCGATTGATTTGAAAGATTTGACTACAGTGCTCAAGAGCATCCTGCTCGGCAAAAATCCGTTTGACATTTCATTGATCAACATGGAACTAAAAAGCAACTTCCCAGAAGCCAATTTTTACTACGAAAAGGGCAATTTTATCCGCAACGGCATCGACGCTGCGCTTTACGATCTTTGCGGCAAAGCGCTCAACGTTTCGGTGGCCGACTTTATCGGCGGTTCGATCAAGGATAGGATCAAGGTGTGCTTCCCGATATTCCGGCACCGCTTTATGGAAGAAGTGGAAGTGAATCTAGGCGTTGTGCGAAAGCGGCTGCAGCAAGGGTTCGACACGTTCAGGCTGTACGTAGGCAAAAACCTCGATGCCGACGAAGCGTTCCTCGACGGGGTCAAGCGCGAATTCGGCTCCAGCGTGACGATCAAATCGCTCGATTTCAGCCATCTGCTGGACTGGAGAGCGTCGCTGCAAGCGGTCAAGCGGTTGTCGAAGTACGATTTTCAGATGGTTGAAAGCCCTGCCATGCAAAATGATTTCGAAGGCTTACATCATTTTCGCTTCAAATCGGATTATCCGGTCAGCGAGCATGTGTGGAGCTTCCGTCATCAATACGAGATGATCCGCCATGACAGCGTCGATATTTTCAACATTTCGCCGATCTTTATCGGAGGCATAACAGCCGCAAGGAAAGCGGCCGCCGCAGCCGAAGTGGCGGGCAAGGGCTGCCTGATGGGAACGACGCAGGAGCTTTCGATCGGCACGGCGGCCATGGCTCACCTGGGCAGCTCGCTGGTCAATCTGAACTATACGTCCGACCCAACCGGCCCCGAACTGTACGTCGGAGATATCGTCAAGCATCCGGTAAAATACGAGAACGGCTATTTGCTCGTGCCGGGGCGGGAACTGCCGGGGCTGGGCATGGAGCTGGATTGGGATAAAATCGCCGCCTACAAGGTCGAAGATTTGAGCTGGGGCGAGGTTTCCGTCCATCAATTGCAGGACCGGACCGCCCAGACAAAAAAGTAAGCGCTGCCTTTTACATTTTATATAAAAAGGGGAAATGAACATGAGAGGCAAACGATGGCTCACAATGGCATGTTCCGGCTTGCTGACAATCGGACTTGTGGCCGGCTGCACGAATGGGGGGAAAGAGGGAGCTTCCGCCGGAACGGCCAAGCCGTCCGCCGAGTCGGCGGACGGCAAGCCTTACCCGATTTCCATAGCGCTGCGCCAGGTCGGGGACATTCCGGCCAAAGGCAACGAAGTGGAGCAGGCTGTCGAAAGCTATACGAATACCAAGCTGTCGATTCAGTGGATTCCGCAGGCCGCTTTTGACGATAAAGTAAACGTGATGATCGCTTCCGGCGATCTTCCCCAAATTCTCAAGGTGAACTATGTGCCGAGCATTTTGGGCGCGGCGCGCAACGGGGCGTTCTGGGAAGTCGGGCCGTATTTGAAGGACTACAAAAATTTGGCCGCCCAGGACAAGCGCTATTACGACAATATCAAAGTTGACGGCAAAGTGTACGGCATCCCTAACTACCGGGATATCGGCCGGGCGGCGGTCGTATACCGCAAAGACTGGTTCGACAGTATGGGCCTCAAGTTTCCGGTCACGCTGGATGATTGGTACAACGTTATGAAAGCGTTCGCAAAGGACGATCCGGACAAAAACGGCAAAAACGACACATACGGCACGATGCTGTTTAAAAATTACAATGCCGGAACGCAGCCCGTTATTACGAGGCTGGCCGTCAGCATCGGCGGCGTCAACCGCTGGGGCGAAGACAAGGGCAAATTTACGCCGGAATTCGTGACCAAGCCGTACATGGACGTGCTGAAGCTGTTCAGAAAGCTGTACGAGGAAAAGCTGATCAACCCGGATTTTGCCGTGTACGATGTAACCGAGCTCGATAAAACGATGTATGACGGACGCGTGGGCATCCGGTTGAACGTCTCCGCGCAAAACGTGCAGGGCTATCAGTCCGCGATGAGCAAGACGCTGCCAGCGGCGGTGTGGGACATCGCCCCGTTCGGCGGCACCGACAACCCGCGCATTGCGGGAGAGCCGGGGAATTTCGGCTTCCTGGCCATCCCCAAATCGGCGGTAAAAACGGAAGCGGATTTGAAAAAGGTGCTGACCTTCCTCGACAAGCTGCTGGACGAGCCGATGTCCACGCTGCAGATGAGAGGCATCGAGGGCAAGCATTACGTCAAAGTTGACGGAAACCGGACGGAGTACAAAGATTTTAACTTGTTCCAGCGCGAGGTCAAGCCGTACCGCGACGGCCTGCTCAATATCGAAGGCTACAATGTGGCCGATCTCAAAGACATTCCGGTCGCGGAGAAAGCGACGAAAATGGCCAGAGAGAACATCAAGTACGCGGTGCCGAATCCGGCGCTTACTTTAAACTCGGCGACGTACAGCGAGCGCGGCAACGAGCTCGACCAGATCATCCGCGATGCGGAGACGAAGTATATCATGGGCAAAATCGACGACGCCGGCTGGCAGGCCGAGGTGGACAAATGGCGGAAGTCCGGCGGCGATAAAGTGATCAAGGAGTACGAAGAATCGTTTGCGGCGTCAAGCAAATGACCGCCATGCAAGGAGCAGCGCGCGATGTGCGCAGCTGCTCTTATTTTCAACCAGACTAGGAGGAGGATCTATGGACTCGCCAACTCATGCCCACAGCAGCGCCGTGCGTAACAAAAGCAAGGCGTCGCAGCGCAGCCCCTTGATGAGGGAATTGCTCAGAGACAAGTGGATGTACGCAATGCTGCTGCCCGGGGTGCTGTATTTTCTCATTTTCAAATATGTTCCGATGTACGGCGTCGTGATCGCTTTTCAGGATTACAAGCCCATTATCGGCGTCGCGAACAGCCAGTGGGTCGGGTTGAAGCATTTCGAGCGCTTTTTTACCGAACCGCAATTTTGGGATTTGTTCCGCAATACACTGCTGCTGGCCGTGTACAATATCGTTTTCTTTTTCCCGCTGCCGATCGTGCTTGCGCTGATGCTGAATGAAGTCAGGGTGGAAAAATTCAAGCGTTTCGTGCAGACGATGGTGTATATCCCCCACTTTGTATCCTGGGTGGTCGTGGTCGGGATCTTCTACATTTTGCTTACGACGGAGGGCGGGGTCGTCAATGAAATGCTGTTGGCCTTTACCGGACACAAGATCGCATTTTTGCTGGAGCCCGAATGGTTCAGAACCGTCATTGTGACGCAATCGATCTGGAAAGAGGTGGGCTGGGGGACGATTATTTTTTTGGCCGCATTAGCCGGAGTGGACGTGCAATTGTATGAAGCATCCCGCATCGACGGGGCGAACCGCTGGAGACAGTTGTGGCACATAACGCTGCCCGCGATCCGCAGCACGATTGTCATTTTGCTCATATTGCGCATGGGAACGTTTCTCGATTCCGGGTTCGAGCACATTTTCCTGATGCTGACTCCTACAAACCGCGAAGTCGGCGAGGTGTTCGATACGTACGTGTACGTAAAAGGATTGACGCAATCGCAATACAGCTACAGCGCAGCCGTCGGGTTGTTCAAATCGTTGGTAGGCCTCGTTTTGGTGCTCGGGTCCAACTGGCTGGCCAAAAGATTCGGCCAGGAAGGCGTGTACTAGAACGGAATACAAGTCGGGAGGGAGTTTGGCATGAATCAGACGCACATTCGGGTTGACAATACGTGGGGCAACAAAATTTTCGATTGCATGAACTATGTCGTGTTGGCGGCCATAGCGCTGGCCACCGTGCTGCCGTTCGTTTATATTTTAGCCGTCTCGTTTACGAGTCCTCAAGAGGCGGCCAAAGGAGGGTTCATTCTTTTTCCGAAGGAATTTTCCTTATCGGCGTACAAATATATTTTCTCGACGAATACGCTGCTGCGCAGCTTGCTGGTCTCGATCTACATCACCGTGCTCGGCACCGCGATCAACTTGCTGCTGACGTGTCTGATGGCCTATCCGCTGGCGCGGCAAACGCTGCGCGGCCGGCAGACGATTCTGATGGCCGTATTGTTCACGATGCTGTTTAGCGGCGGGCTGATTCCGACCTATTTCATCGTCAGCTGGCTCGGATTGACGAATTCGCTGTGGTCGCTTATGATCCCGAATGCGATCAGCGCGTTCAACCTGATCGTGCTGAAAAACTTTTTCCAACAAATCCCCGACGGGCTCGAAGATTCCGCAAGGATCGACGGCTGTACGGATGTCGGCGTATTGTTCCGCATTGTGCTTCCTTTGTCCATGCCGGCTATCGCTACGTTCGGGATGTTTTATGCGGTGGCGCACTGGAATCAGTTTTTTAGCGCGATCATGTACATCAACGACAGCCACAAATGGCCCGTGCAGGTGCTGCTGCGCGAAATCGTCATTTTGGCGCAAAGCCGGATCGGCGACACCGGGTTCGAAGAAACCGAGATCCAGCCGCAAACGATCCGTATGGCCGTTATCGTCTTTGCGACGATCCCGATTTTGCTCGTTTATCCGTTTTTGCAGAAGCATTTTGCCAAAGGCGTCATGCTCGGCTCGGTAAAAGGCTGATTCGCATAAGCCCATGCCCCTTTAAGGCGGGGAGGGCTGCCCGAGCAAATCGCGACACGCTGTGAGGGCTAGGGGAACGAGCGTGGCTAATTTGGAGGACAGCCGCTTTTTCCGGACGCTCGCCTCACCCGGTGTGGGTCGTGGAACTGCACAACTGGGCAGGAAGCAGTTTGCCAGGGAAAAAACCTGCGAAAGTGCAGGTTTTCCCTCTTGAATTGGCTTGTTTTGGCGAAAAACCTGCAAAAGTGCAGCCATTTTCGCTGAAAGTGAGCATAGGTCTATGTGTTCGGTGAAAAGCCTGCACTTTTGCAGGAATTGTTCGTGGACAGCGATCAAGGACGCAAATTCATGTATTTTTGCAGGTTTTCTTCGTGAAGCCAGACAGATTATGGCTATCTCCTCTAACATGGAGGTTTTTCAACAGCCTGTGCCATGCCTTTTAAGGCATGGCTTTTTCTTTTTGCTCAACTGTCCGTTTGCCGGCCCGAGCTGCGCACCAGCTCCCAAAACACTTCAATGGCTTTGGTCTGGAATTCCGCCGATTGCGTAATGATGGAGAACCGGCGGGTAAACGGGGTGCCGGCTGTTGTGAGAATGCGCAGGGTGCCGAGGGAAAGCTCCTTTTGCGTAGCCCAGCGGGAAAGCAGGGTGATCCCGAGACCCGCTTCCACCGATTCTTTAATAAGCTGCGTGCTGCCAAATTCCAGCAGGCGCTCAGGCGCAAATTGAAAAGCGGCGAACATTTTGTCTGCGGCTTCCCTCGTCCCCGATCCGACCTCGCGAACGATCCAGGTTTCTCCCTGCAGTTGAGACTTCCGCACCTCTTGCAGCTCCGCAAACGGATGATCGGCGGAAGCGAAAATGTACATCGAATCCTCCGCAAACGACTCGGAAAAAAGCTTGTTCGAATTAAAATCCCCTTCGACGATGCCCACGTCCAACTGCCGGTTTTCCACCAGCTCGCATATTTGCTTCGTATTCCCGATCGTAACGGCCGGCACAATGCGCGGATATTGCCGCTGCAAAGAGGCGATAATACGCGGCAGCACGTATTCGCCGAACGTATAGCTCGCGCCGACGGTCAAATTCCCGCTTGCCGTATTCGACAAATCGTCGACCAGGCGCTGCATGCGCGAATACAAGCCCAAAATTTCTTTGGCATGATGATAGACGATTTGCCCGGCTTTATTCATCCGCACGAATTTATTGCTCCGATCAAGAAGCCTGACGCCTACCGAGCGCTCAAGCGTTTGGATATATTGACTGACCGCCGGCTGGGTCATATGCAGTTCTTCTGCAGCCCTCGAAAAGCTTTCCAGCTCGCATACCCTAACAAAGACGACCAAATGTTGATCCAACTGTATCAACCGCCCATTCATCGCGATCTTATTATATATATTTACTTATGATCAATATTATAATGATTTATTTTTCTTATGTACATAAAAGGTTTAATCTGAACATGTAAAACCAATGGAGGTGAAGCATATGGCAGGAGCATCCGAAGAAAGAGTCGCCATCAAGCGGATAAAAGAAGTGAAGCCTGCGTCCGTCCGGCAGTGGCTGGGCGGCATTATGTTTACTTTCGTCATTGCATGGGCCGGTCTTGAATTATCGCGGCTTCCGGGACTTTTGCATTTGGGCCAGCTCGGATGCGCGATTTTGATTGCGGTTTTGTTTCGGCAAGTATGGGGATATCCGGAGATGTTTCGTTCGGGGATTCAGTTCTCGTCCAAAAAAGTGCTGCAGGGCGCCATCGTGCTCTATGGATTAAAATTGAACATCCATGATGTTTTTAACCAAGGATTAGGGCTGCTTGTCCGCGATGCGGGAACGATCGTCCTGGCCATTGCGGCAACGATGCTGCTCGCCAAATGGCTCAAAGCCGATCTGCCGCTTTCGCTGCTGCTCGGCATCGGAACCGGCGTTTGCGGCGCCGCAGCCATTGCCGCGGTTTCGCCGATCGTCAAAGCCAAAGACGAGGATACGGCTCTGGCAGTCGGCATCGTCGCGCTGATCGGCACCGTCTTTGCCGTCGTCTACACCGTCCTGAGGCCGTATTTGCCATTGTCGCCGGTTGAGTACGGCGTATGGTCGGGCATCAGTCTTCACGAGATCGCCCATGTGGCGCTGGCGGCGGCGCCTGCCGGGCAGGACGCTCTGACCTTTGCGCTGCTTGCTAAGCTGGGGCGCGTATGTCTGCTGGTGCCGTTATGTTTTATCCTGATGTATGGGATGAAGCGCAAAGGAAATTCCAGCGCCGGCGCGCCAATCGCGTTTCCCTGGTTTCTCCTCGGCTTCCTGGCAATGAGCCTGTTCGGCAGCTATGTGCTGACGCCTTATATTCCCGCCGCACCATCGGCGATGAACGGGATATCCGGCGTGACGGCTTTTATGCTGACGATGGCGATGACAGGGCTCGGATTAAACGTCAACTTGCGCGAACTGGGGGCGAGAGTGCTGCGCCCTGCGGCGGCGATGACGATCGCCTCGGTGCTCCTGTCCGTGCTGGCTTATTGGCTCAGCTAGACAGGGGGCGTGCCGGGGCGGGGCGGGCGTCTTTGCGTGCCTCCCGCAGGGCGGTTGACATCGGCCAACCTTGCCGAGTAAGATGAATGAAACGTATTAGCACAGCGTCAGAACGCTGTGCGCGACAAGACTATGTACATGTCGGAGGCAATTTGGATGGCCACAATTAAAGAAATCGCCCAGTTGGCACATGTGTCCCAAGGCACCGCCTCCATCGTGCTGAACGGCAAAGGCGAGCAGTATCGCATATCGCCGGCGACGCAGCAAAAAATTTTCGAAGCTGCCAGACAGCTTAACTACCGGCCGAACATTTCCGCCCGGCGTTTGCGCAGCGGCGGAGAAATCGTGCTGCCGATCATCGCCTTGTTTTGGGCGCTGGATACCCGGACCGCGCTGATCAGCCGGTTTTTGAAGGGACTCCAGGAAGCGCTTCTGGAAGTTGAAGACGAGTACGAAATGCTCATACAGCCCTACGTGGGCTCCAAATTGAAAGAGGCCCGGAGTCTGATTACGGGCACGCGGTTTAACGGGGCGATCATCGCGATTCCGACGGAGGAGGACGAGGCGTTTCTGGAGGAAGCGCAGTTGGGCGTCCCGATTGTGTTGTATCAGAGAAGTTCGGACAAATATTCGACGGTGCATGTGGACAGCTTCAGGAGCGGACAGGAAGTCGCCCGGTTGTTTGCCGGCCGCGGACACCGGCGGGTCGGAGCCATCGTGCCGAGCGTCTCGTCCGGAGCGATCAGGCTGCGCATGAACGGCTTTCTTGCGAAGGCGGCCGAGCTTGGTTTGGAGGTGGCGGCGGAACATATCGCGTTCGCCGATTTCTCCGAGCGCGGCGGATACGAGGCGGCCGGGCGGCTGCTGTCCGGCGGCGGCGTGCAGCCGTCCGCGCTGTTTGTCATCAGCGACCAGATGGCCGTGGGCGCTTTGGCCGCTTTGCACGCGTTCGGCAAAAGCGTGCCGAACGAGATCGAGATCATCGGCTACGACAACGACGATGTGACGCCTTTTACGATTCCGGCGCTGTCGACGATCCATCTGCCCGTTGAAGAAATGGCCGGCGAGTGCGTCAGGATGCTGATTAACTTGATGCATCATAAAACGACAGGTCCGGTCACCAAAATGTTCGACACGAGCTTCGTAATCCGAGAGTCCTGCGGCGATTTCCTCTAGCTGGGGCGGCTTCCTCTTGCCCGGCACGGGGACTTAGCTCAACCGGGAGACCTCATCCCTGTCAGCGATGAGGTCAGGGGTTCGAGCCTGGTTCGAGCCCCCCTAGGCTCCACCAAAATTAACGTTGCGGCACCGGGACTTCCCGGTGTTTTTTGTTTTTGACAAGAAGGCGTTTCCGCTTTAAACGGTCACACGTGAGATCGCGCAGCAAAGTGCAGCCGGCTCGCCATCGCCCGTTCATCCAAAGACCCGGAACGAAGGTCTCCGACAACACGATTTCTCTGTTCGCCGATTCCGGCTTCATTATGGGTGGCTGACAACCAGTCCAATGACTATCTGCTTGACAACAAGTAGGATTCGAGGTGAGAGGAATACGTGACCTATAACCGGCATTGCCGCTGTTCATTTTCGTCTTCAGCCCGGACCCGATGAAGACCGAATTGTCAGAGGCGTTGTGAAATGGCTCTTTCCTGATGCGCCTCTCCAGGCGCGGGTTGCAGTGCTGCACGGCGAGTGTCGTGCTGCGGCTTGGCAGGCTGATCTGATGAAAGCCTGCGAAAGTCAAGTCGCCCGAGAAAATCGCGGCACTTCGTTAGATTAGGGGAACCTGGCGCGCTTCCTGGCGTAGGTCGTGGAACTGCACAACCGGGTAGGAAGCGGCTTGGTAGGGAGAAAACCTGCGAAAGTGCAGGCTTTTTCTCCGAAATTGGCTTGTTTTGGCGAAAAACCTGCAAAACTGCAGGAATTTCCGCTGAAAGTGAATCTGTGTCCATATATCCGGCGAAAAGCCTGCACTTTTGCAGGAATTCCTCTTGGACAGCGACCCAGGCCGCAAATTCATGTATTTTTGCAGGTTTTCTTCGTGCAGCAAGGCAGATTGTGGCTGTCGCCACTAACGCAGGGGTTTCCGGGCAGCCCGACTTTCGCAGGCTTTCTCCGCGCAGCCAAACAGCAAGGCAGCCAGGACATCCGGTTCTGCGCGCGAGTTCCGTTCCCTGACCTTTGCAGATTTTACATGCTCAACCGACAAGGGCCGCATGTAGAGTCGACCGACCGCCGTCATACGGTGCAACACCGCGCGCTGGTTGTCTGCGAACGACTGGCAATGTTGGTCATTTGCAGGTTTTTCACACCATGCCGATGATCCCGGTTATCCATTGTCCGATGGATGTATTCGTTTGTCACCCGCATAGTCTAACGACAAGAAACTATCAACAAAGGAACTTTGATCTATAGAGGCTTTCGACGTTCCAAGGGAGTCTCTTGTCGTTTTTTTCGCGACAAGAAATTACCCGCAAAGTATGTTTAGCGTCAAGATCTGAAGCCTCAGGAGGGAAACCCCGACATCAAGTGGATGTTTATGAGTCCTTTCGCGCACTTTGAGTCAGGCTATATCTCGGCAGCTTCGTTGCAATTATAGGCTGGATAACACTGCGTGCGCCAATTGTTTAACCAAGCAAGTCGGCAGGTTTGTCGATTAATTACTTTCGCTATAATAGGAGTGGCAACATGCCTGAAGCCGGCCGTAGGCGCATGCTGGGACTTCGGCGCGGGGGAGTGGCCATTCTGGAATGAATCTGGAAGCACTCCTCAATGTATCATTCTTCAAATGAGGTAGAAAGAGTTACATCCTTGTTATTTTCCAAGTCATGAATCACTCTCTTTATCTTTTCATTCGCCGCTGCATAAGCATCAGGCCCTAAAAACAGATGCAGCGGAGGAGTGGAAGTTGAGGCAATTTGTATCAAGACGTCAGCGGCCTTTGCGGGATCCCCCTGCTGTTTACCTGACGATTCAAGATAGCGATCAATTGAAGCCTGAGCTTCCATATACGCAAGGATTGGATTTGGTGAGATTGCCAATGATTCTTTGGTTAGGAAGTTGGTACGGAAAGCACCGGGATAAATAACGGTGGCCGATATTCCGAACGGTTTCACCTCAGCAGCCAAAGCCTCTGTAAGACCGGATACTGCGAATTTGGTGGCAGAGTAGCTGCCCCAACCGGAATAACCACCTCTAAACCCGCCAATGGAGGAAATATTAAAGATGTGACCTGAGCCTGCATTCCGAAGATGCGGAATAACATGACGCAATACGTTCATAATGCTAAATACGTTAATGTCGAAATGGGCGCGTATCTCTTGGTCGGTCAGCGACTCGAACGTTCCTTGCAGCCCATAGCCTGCGTTATTAACGACAACGTCAACATTGCCAAATTTGCTAATTACAGATGTAATGGCGGTTCGAACATCCTGCTCATGGGCAAGGTCAACCTGCAAAGGCAGAAAATAATCTGTTTCTTTGGTACCTACGGCTGTTATTAGCGCATCGAGGCTTCTTGACGTTGCAGCAACCCGATATCCTTCTGCCAAGAGTTTTTGTGTTAGTGCAAGCCCTAAACCTTTAGATGATCCTGTAACGAACCAAACTTTTGGATACTTCACTTATAAAAACCTCCTGTGTTAAATCGATTGATGTCCGGTCATCCGGACGGATTTTTGGATCGGGAATTTCTGCGGGATAAGATGACTGCCCAAATAGCAAACGCAATTCCTGCAGCCGCAACCCAGGTGACGGACGACAGTGATACTTGCTCTACGGCAATGCCCCCGATTCCAGCACCGGCAGCCATGGCGAGCTGAAGTACCGAATTGTTTAAGCTAAGCATAATTCCCGCAGATTCAGGAGCGAGCGTAATTAAGTGTAATTGTTGCGGAGGACCCAGAGCCCATACCGCGAACGACCAAAGGATTAACATCGGGATCAAAATAGCCGGAGAATGGATCGTTAATTCGATCATAATTAGAGCTATGCCATTAATCGATAATCCTCCGAATAGGGCGCTGTGAATTCCCCATTTGTCCGTGGCGAATCCCCCGAACCTAGATCCGATCAAGCTGGCGATGCCAATAACGAATAACGCAGTGCTTAAGGTACTATCGCTCATCCCGGTTACCGTAATAAGTAATGGTGAAATGTAGGAGTAGAAAATGGAATAGCCAACAATCCAGAAGAAAGTAACGGATAAAGCAATAACCATCTTCGTTTGCTTCAGTAGTGCGAGTTGATTACGCAAGGGTACAGGTTCCTCCCCATCTATTCGCGGAATCGTAAGCGAAATAATGATGATCGCCAGTAGCCCAACCAATGCGATTCCCCCGAAAACGGCCTTCCAATCGTATGCGGAGGCAATAACTCTTCCAATCGGAACACCGAAAATCAAGGAAGCCGTAAAGCCCATAAGCACGGCTGCAAGAGCACTTCCTTGCTTGCCTGGCAGGGCAACCTTGGACGCTATCGTTAGTGCGGAAACAACCGTGACCCCTGCGCTTACACCCATAACGATCCGCGATATAATAAGTAGTTCATATCCCTGCAATACATAGGCGATTCCATTTCCTATTACAAATAAGAATAGAGCGTAAAGCAGAAGTTTTCGTCGCTCCATACGGACAGTCAAAGCCATCACGAACGGTGCACCAAAAGCGTAAGCGAGCGAAAATACGGTAATCAGTTGACCCGCTGTCACCACCGAGACACCCATTGACTCTGCAATTTTATCCAGTATACCCGCTATGATATACTCCGATGTTCCGACTAAAAAACTAAGAATCGCTAATGTGTAAATTTTTAAAGTGCTTGACATGTTTGTTTAGTTCCTCTCTCGATATGAACGTTTATTTTTCCCGATAAAAAATCATGCCTCCGTGGTAGAAAATACCGTCCCGGGTAACCCACATACCGACATAGGATTGTTGTTCTACAATGTTTTTTTTCTCCATTTTGATTTCCTCCTTTGATTTATTATGGTTACTTGCGAACGCATCCTTTCAATATCCTGCAGCGCAAGTAAGCTTTTCGGTAATTTCAGTATGTAACAAATGAGATGTTATCCGGTAGCCGATTCCTGTTGAGTTATTGCATAATACTCCAAATCATAATAAAATGAAGCGAAAACGGAGCAAAGGAAGGAGACTGTGACGATAAAAATGGCATTGGATGACGAGATCATTAGACAGCAGGAAGAATTGGCTTTGATTATTGATCGTTATAGTGAAGGAACGCATTCTACAGCCATTTCTTCATTGAAGTTCATTCGCTCTAATGGAGAATCTCAACCGGTCTATTCGATCTATAATCCATCATTGTGTATTGTTGCACAAGGATCGAAATTGATTATGCTAGGACAAGAGAGTTATCGATATAATCCAGCGTCCTACCTGGTTGCCTCCGTACATTTGCCGATTACCGGACAAATCATCCAAGCCACTCCACAGCATCCTTACCTTAGTCTTCAACTGGATTTTAGTACGGATCAGATAGTTGATATGATCAAGGAGTTCAATTCAGAATGGAATCATAAGGAAGGTTCGAGGCGCGGCCTGATGGTAAGTAAAACTAGTCCGTCTCTTCTCGATGCTGTATTGAGGTTAGTCCGTCTTTTATATACACCTCAGGATATTCCTGCTCTTGCTCCTCTAATAATCCGTGAAATTCTTTATCGGATTTTACGGGATGAACAGGGAGCTTCCGTCTTACAGTTCGCCGTGGCCGGCAGTAATGCCCAACGGATCGCAAAAGTGATTAATCTTATTAACCGCGATTTCGCTAAGCCTTTGCGTATTGATGAGCTAGCTGCGGCTGCAAGCATGAGTGCATCTTCATTGCACTCTCATTTCAAAGAAGTTACTGCAATGAGCCCCTTGCAATATCAAAAACAAGTAAGATTGCAGGAGGCTCGCCGTTTATTGCTTTCAGATATTCCGGAAGCTGCGAATGCCGGATTCCAAGTGGGCTATGAAAGTCCTTCCCAGTTCAGCCGCGAATATGCTCGAATGTTCGGTCTGCCCCCATTAAGTGATATCAAACGTCTTCGTGAGTCTATATCCTTACAAGACTCTAAGTAATGGGAAACACCATCCACCCAGTGAGAAAAGGTGGATGGTGTTTTCGAATCTTCTCTTTTAACAGGAAGGAACACGTCCCCATGAGAAAACAATTGTTCGTGCTGATCGGCATGATCGTTGTCTTTGCCGTAACCACCTCTCTCACTATCTATGAATGGCTCCATCCCGATGCGGATTACCCTGAGGCACGGGCGGGCGTGCTGGACGCCAGAGATTGGGATTTTGCGGTGCAGGGAATTATTCCGCTTCGGGGGGAATGGGAATTTTACAAGGACCGGCTACTGACGCCCGGCGACTTTGCCGGTCATGAAGAGGAGCTGCAAGGTCAGCGGAGGCTGTTGAGCGTCCCCGGCGACTGGAAGGGCAGCGTATCGGCCAGCGGCTTCGGCGCGGGTACATATCGGCTTCGGGTGGAAGTAAGCGATTCCGATTTTTACAGCCTGAGAGCGAAGAAAATCCGCATGTCCAGCCGCATCTATATGGCGGGCGACGATCTTGGGGGCTCCGGGCGTCCCGCTTTGGCAGTTGACCGTTTTGTTCCAAGCAACCTGCCGTTTTTCGGGACGGTTAAGGCCGAGAGCCATACGATCGAGATTATCATTCAGGTGGCGAGCTATCGTTATCTGCAAGGCGGGCTCGTGCAAGCGCCGGAGTTCGGGTTGACGGATACGGTGCAGAACCGGCGGGACAACGCCCGCATGGCCGACATGATTCTCATCACAACGCTTCTGGTTTTCGGTATTTATTTCGCAGGCATGTTCAGACAATGGAGCAGGGAACCGTACCTGATCTTTTTCAGTCTGTTTTGTCTGTCCCTGGGTCTGTTCTTTGGTATCGATGACGAGATTGTCGTGGCCTCGCTGCTGCCGACGATCTCCTTTCCGCTGCTGCAGAAGCTGCTCTTCATCCTGCCGTCGCTGTCGATTCTGTTCTTTATTCATTACGTGCGTCTCTATCTGGACGATAAGCCCGGCAGATGGCTGAAGGGGTTTCTGCGTGTTTGTTATGTGTTTATGGCTGTTCTGGTCGTGATTCCTAACGAGTATCTGGTACCGATCCTATTGCCCGGTATCCTGATGCAGATGCTGGCCTTCGGTTTCATTTTTACGTTTATTTTCCGCAATCTCCATCATGGTGTAAGGATCTATTATATTCTGCTCGGGGCATTTTTCCTCATTTTCAGCTGGGTGTTTGCCCAGACTCGCTATCAGCTGGCGCTGGACAGCCCGTACTATATGATTGTAACGCTGCTGTTGGTGGTATTGTCGCAATCGTTCCTCATGACCGACCGGATACGTACGGCTTACTTGCGGATCGAGCGGCTGGCCGAGCAATTACTGATCTACGACCGGCAGAAGGACGAATTCCTGGCCAAAACATCGCATGAGCTTCGGACGCCGCTGCACGGCATCGTCAATCTGTCGCAATCACTGCTCGACAACACCGACGCTCCGCTTGCGTCCGGGCATCGCGACAATATCCGGCTGCTGAATCTAATCGGACGGCGGCTAGCCGGGCTCGTGAACGACATTCTCGATATGAACCGGATTCGCTACGGCGAGCTGCGGGTGCAGCCGAAGCCGGTGGACCTGTACATCTCAACCGCCTTCGTGATGGAGACGCTGTCGATCGCACCGGTCAAAAGCGGAGTTCGGTTCGCTAACGAGCTGCCGCCGGGGCTGCCCCTTGTTCTGGCCGATGAGAACCGGCTGCGGCAAATTTTGCATAATTTATTGGAAAACGGATTGAAGTACACCGACCATGGAACAGTGTCCATATCGGCTCAGAGACAGGGAGAGAGGTTGTTCGTCACGATCAGTGACACCGGCAGGGGGATACCGCCGGAGATCATGGGCGATCTATTTCATCCTTTCTTCCAATACGACGAGGAAGGCGCTCGCTCGCGTGACGGCATCGGGCTCGGGCTGAGCATCTCGAAGCAGCTTGTCGAATTGCAGGGCGGCGTCATGCGGGTGGAATCCGAGGTGGGACGAGGCTCGCGGTTCACGTTCACGCTTGCGGTTGCCGGAGGCGTGGAGAACGAGGCGGCTGCGTCCGCGGAATATGCGGATTACACCGAATATGCCGAATACGCGGAATTCGGGGAGAATCCGATGCTGCGCTCCGCAGTCGGGGTGGGCGGTGACGGCGGCGGGGAGGCTTTTCACATACTGATCGTCGACGACGAGCCCTCCAACCTGAAGGTGGCGATGGACGCGATCGCCTCCATGAAGCATACATATACGGCGGTGGGGAGCGGGGAGGAGGCGCTCGAAGCGCTTCGGAGCAGCAAGCCGGATCTGGTGCTGCTGGACCTGATGATGCCCGGCGTGTCCGGCCTGGACATCTGCCGGGATACTCGGACGCTGCACGGGCTGGCCGAGCTCCCGGTGCTCATGTTGACCGCGTCCGGGCAGACGGGGGATATTCTCGCCGCCTTTGCAGCCGGGGCCAACGATATTTTGCAGAAGCCGTTCGAGATTGCGGAGCTCAAGGCCCGCGTCCAGTCGCTGCTGGCGATGAAAAGCTCCTCGGAGCAGGCCGTGCGACGGGAGATGGATTTTTTGCAGACCCAGATTACGCCGCACTTCCTATACAACAGCCTGAACGCACTGGTCGGGCTGAGCTATAAGGATGTGGACAAGCTGCGTGAGACGATTGAGCATCTGACCACCTATCTTCGCGCCAAGTTCACGTTCATCTTCCAGGGCGAGGCGGTCCCGCTGGAACGGGAATTGGAGCTGGTCCGCGCCTACCTGGCGATTGAGCAGCTTCGCTTCGGCCAGCGGCTCCGGGTCCGGTATACGATTGACGAAAGTGCGCGCAGCCTTCTGCCGCCGCTGACCCTCCAGCCCATCGTAGAAAATGCCGTCCGCCACGGCATCGGGCCGAAGCCCGAGGGAGGAACGGTGGACATCATCGTCTGCAAGAGCGCGGACGGCGTGGAGATTGTCGTTGAGGATGACGGCGTCGGGATGGACGCGGACAAGCTGGCGCAGTTGGAGGAAGGACATACCGGCGGCATCGGGATCGGCAATGTCAACCGCCGGCTGCAAATGAGATACGGGCGGAAGCTGGAGATTGTCAGCAGCCCGGGTACCGGTACCCGAATTACGATCTTTTTGACGGAGGAGCATCATGTGGAGAGCCATTCTGATTGACGATGAAGAAATCGCGCTTGATGTACTGGAGATCAAGCTGAATGAGATCGGCAGCATGGCGGTCGTCGGCAAATTCCAACTGATCGCCGAAGCGCTTCGCCAATGCGAGGCATTGCGCCCGGATCTCATTTTCCTGGACATCGAGATGCCGGGAATGAACGGATTGGAGGCCGCCGAGGCGCTGCTCGCCCGTTGTCCTGACGCCGAAGTGATCTACGTGACGGCCTACCACCAGTATGCGGTAGATGCGTACGATACGGAAGCGATCGGATATCTGCTCAAGCCGGTCGCCAAGGATAAGCTGCTCAAAACGCTAGCGCGCTACGAGAAATTGCAAGCCAAAAAGCGGGGCCAAGGCGGCGAACAGGCTGGACCGGATAGAAAGGGCGCGCCGGAGGGGCCCGATGCAGAGAAGCCGGCGTTGTCGCTGAAGGTGCTGGGAAGCATGGAGCTGTATACCTCGGACGGCCGTCTGTTGACCTGGCGCACCCGCAAGACCAAGGAGCTGTTCGCTTTTCTCTGGCATCATCGGGGACAGCCGGTCTACAAGTATGCCATACTGGAGCATTTATGGCCGAACGATCAAGCGGAGCGGGGGCAGAAGCTGCTGCATACGTCGCTCTATTACTTGCGGAGCATGTTCAAGTCGGAGGGCTACGGGGAGATCGTCCGGTACCGCGACGAGCGGTACTGGCTCGACCCGGCGGTCATGCTTAGCGACCTGGAAGAGCTGCTGAAAGGACTGGAGTCGGGCCTTCGCGGGGAAGGCGGGCAGAAGGCAGTGGCGCTGTACGGAGGCGACTATCTGGAGACCGATCATTATCACTGGGCGGACGCCTACCGGCTCGAGCTGCGCTCCGCCTTCATAGTCGGCCTTCTTGCCTCCCTGGGCGAAGCCGGAAATGAGTCCAGGGTCATGCTGCTGCGCAAGCTGATTGAGCTGGAGCCGGGACGGGAGGAATATTACGATCTGCTGGCGGATGTGCATGAACGAATCGGCGATAGGGCCGGCGCCCGTCAAGCGCAAGCCATGAAAGAGCGGATACTGCTGGAGGAGAATTAGCGCGGAAGCGTGCTTGTATTCGATAGGAAACGGTTATCGGGTGTTTATCCGATGGCCGTTTTTTGTCGTTTTTTAGGGAATGTTGTAAAAATGTTGAGAACCGCTTTGTTACACTGGAGATGCCGGTTGGCATAATCAACCAGGTCCCCTTCTCAGGTCCCGGCAACGGGTCCGGATCGGGCTAAATCGAAAAGGAGTGAAGAAAGACAATGGCGGCGCTCAAAAAATGGCTTTCAATTATGCTGGCTTTCGTGATCATAGGAGCCATGATTCCGCAGTATGCGACAGCCGGTTCGTACGGCTGGGATCTCCGGAGTCCTTTGCCCACGCGCAATACGTTTAACGCCGTGGCTTACGTCAACAACATGTTCGTGGCGGTGGGAGAAAACGGGACGATTGCAACTTCCACAGACGGAATAACCTGGAGCAGCCAAAGAAGCAATTCCAACGCTATTCTTAACGGGGTTACTTATGGGAATGGCAAATATGTGGCGGTGGGAAACTGGGGGTATATCCTCACTTCAACCGATGGGGTCATATGGTCAAGTCAGCAAGTCGGCACCACCAATCTTCTGGGTGTCGCTTTCGGTGGAGGCAAGTTTGTGGCGGTGGGAGGGTCGGGAAAGATTCTGGTCTCAAGCGACGCATCTTCATGGACAGAAATAACAGGCGTTACAACGGATAGGCTCATGGCCATCACCTATGGCAACGGCTGGTTTCTTGCGACAGGAGCGTCCCCAACACGGGTGATCTCGGATGACGGGGTGACTTGGACTGACGGGGGCGCTTATACGAATTGGGAAGGATATACCGGCGTTGCCTACGGCAACAACAAGTATGTGGTGGTAGGCAGTCAGGGAGGGATTATTTATTCGACTTTTCTCTCGAGAACTAACTGGCAGGCGTGGGCAATTGGCAAGAACAGGGGCAGCGCCGCCATAGACGGTTTCTCTGGCGTCACTTATGGGAATGGCAAGTATGTCGCGGTGGGGATCGGTGGTAAGGTCTACACTGCCTCCAACTACGCAAACGACTGGCAAGCGCAGAGCAGTGGTACGACCAACAATCTGAATGCTGTGACCTATGGCAACAACATCTTTGTGGCGGTGGGCATTTATGGGTCGATCCTGACTTCTGCCGACGGTGTGACATGGACGAGTCGGATTCAAGGCACGACACAGCCCGTTCGAGGCATCGGTTTCTTCAATAACAAATTCGTGGGAGTAGGGTATTACGGAACGCTCCTGACTTCCAGCGACGGTGCGTTATGGCAGAAGCAAGCAATGGATTCGTCGATCAGTCTTGAAGACGTTAGCTATGGCAACGGCACATACGTGGCGTTAGGATCTGGCGGCAGAATCATGACTTCAACGGACGGAACAACCTGGACAAGTCAAGCGTCAGGCGGCGCGTGGACGGATTCTTATTATGGCTTGAGCTACGGCGAGGGGAAATTTGTAGCGGTCAAATATGGAGGCAAAATCCGGACCTCGCTTGACGGAGCAACCTGGACTGAAGTCACGAGTCCCACGACGAACACGCTCAATGGCATCAGCTATAGTCGTCATCTGTTTGTGGCGGTAGGCGCCGGAGGCACGGTCATCACTTCGCCAGATGGAGAGAACTGGACGCTGCAAACGAGCGGCACACAAGTCAATCTTAAAAGCATCGGCTACGGCAACGGCAAGTTTGTAGCGGTGGGAGATACCGGAACGATCCTGACCTCAACCAACGGTGTGGATTGGGTCGCGCAAACCAGCGGAATACAGAGCATACTTAACGGCGTGGGCTACGGTAATGGCGCTTTTGTAACCGTGGGAAAAGACGGGGTTATTTTAACCTCGACCGACGGCATGAATTGGACGCCGCTGGCGAGCGGTACCCAGGAAGAACTTAACAAAGTCAGTTACGGCAACAACACCTATGTGGTGGTGGGTCAGAACGGAATCATTCTAAAGCGAACCGTGCAGCCGAACAGCACAATCGATCCGTCCGGCGCAAGCTTCGATAAGTATGCCTCGTCTGCGGATTATACCGATGTGAATGTTACGCTGTCCTTGAATGGAAATACACTGACCGGCATCAGTAACCAATCCTCGGTGCTGGGAGCGGGCGTGGACTATACGGTAAGCGGAAATACGGTGACGATCAAGAAGGAGTATTTGGCCGCGCAATCGGTTGGGACGACGAGGTTGGCCTTCACGTTCAGTGCGGGAACGGCGCAGACACTGGAGATTGCGGTCAGCGACTCAACGCCGCAGAATGCGACGGTGAGCTACGCGCCCGGGGATCATGGCACGATCAACAGAACGAGCGAGCAGGTGACGATCGGAGGGCATCCTGCGGAGGTGCCGGCGGTTACCCCTGCCAACGGCTACCGATTTGCAGGCTGGAGCAGTGACGGAGGGCTTACAAAGCTCAACAGCCAGCAGGTAGCGGCCACGACAGTAACGGCGGACGTTCTGTACACGGCGTACTATTCGAAGATCGTCATGGGCGATGCGGATGGAAGCGGGTCCGTAACCCCTGCCGATGCGCTGCTCCTGACCCAGCATATCAAGGGCAAGATCACGCTGACGCCGGAGCAATTGCAAGGACTGGACATGAACGGTGACGGGCGATGGGACGAAGCCGATGTAAAAGCAATTCTCGCGATCGTTGCAGGAAAGGGCTGATGAAATGCATTGGAAGAAACTGATTTCGATCATACTTGCTGTCAGCATGATACTGTCTTTCAGTACGCTGGCGGCCGGCGCACCGGACCCGAAGAACTCTCTCAAGGTAAGCAGTGCGGAAGGTAGTCCGGGAGGTACCGTTGAAGCGGCAGTATATCTGACGCCGATCGACTTAATTAACCAATATGACATTACGATCTCATTCGATCCCGGGTCACTGGAGCTGGTGCAGGGAAATGAAATTACCAACAATTTAGGCGTTAATCAAAATGGCGATACCTTCGTGCCGGATTTCTCCAATGCCGGTACGGTCAACGTACGAGCCAATCTGGTCGAATACTCCATCATGACTGATAATACGAAAGTATTCACCCTTCATTTCAAAATCAAAAATACCGCACAGCCTGGGGAACTGGCGCTGAATGTGCCCAAGCACGATCTCTATGAGGGGGGAAACCTCCCATTGACAAATGTGGAAGCGGGCAAGATCAACGTGATTGCCGGAACTCGCACCGTGACGTTCGATTCGCAGGGAGGCAGCGGGGTTGACAGCATCACCCATGTGAGCGACGGCACGACGATTGGCGAGCCGGCGGCGCCGGCAAGGGCCGGCTACACGTTCGCAGGCTGGTACAAGGAAGCGGAAGGGAGGAACGCGTGGAATTTTGCCGTGGATACCGTAACGTCCGATGTGATGCTCTATGCGAAGTGGACGCGGAACGCGGCACATATTGAGATCGGCGCAAAGAGCGGAACACCGGGGTCAACGGTTAACGTGCCGGTAACGGTAGCCAGCTCGACGTATGGAATCGGGGCTTACGGCGTACAAATCGACTTTGACTCGGCAGCGTTGGAAGTAACGAAGATTACGGGAGAAGCGGGAGACTACTTCGACTCCAACTACGATAACGGCACGGGCTGGCTAAAAGCCGTGTGGGCGGACAGTGATGCCGGAGATACGCCGATTGCAGCGGGAGAGAAGCTGTTCACTGTCAGCTTCAAAATCAAGAGCGGGACGACAGCGGGGGACAAGCCATTGACGGTGCGGACTGAAGATTTGAGCCATTTCTCAATCTCGGATTCGCTAGCAAACGAAATGGAAGCAACACTGACGACCGGCAAGGTCACGGTGAGCGAAGGACCGGTGCAGTACACGATCAGCTTCGATACGCAGGGAGGCAGCGTGGTTAGCGGCATTACAGTAAACAGCGGTACGACCATCAGCGAGCCGACAGCGCCGACGAAAGCCGGTTATACGTTCGCTGGCTGGTATAAGGATGCGGCATGGACGAATGCGTGGAACTTTGCAGCGGATACGGTAACGTCCAATGTGACGCTATATGCGAAGTGGACGGCGATTCCGGCAGGTCAATACACCGTGACGTTCAATACGTATGGAGGCAGCGTGGTTAGCGGCATTACCGTAAACAGCGGTACGACCATCAGCGAGCCGACAGCGCCGACGAAGGCTGGCTATACGTTCGCAGGCTGGTACAAGGATGCGGCGTGGACGAATGCGTGGAATTTTGCAGCGGATACGGTAACGGCTGGTGTGACACTCTATGCGAAGTGGACGGCGATTCCGGCAGTTCAATACACCGTGACGTTCGATACGCAGGGAGGCAGCGTGGTTAGCGGCATTACCGTAAACAGCGGTGCGACCATCAACAAGCCGACAGCGCCGACGAAGGCCGGTTATACGTTCGCAGGGTGGTACAAGGACGCGGCGTGGACGAATGCGTGGAACTTTGCGACGGATACGGTAACGTCCAATGTGACGCTCTATGCGAAGTGGACGAGCAATTCTTCGGACAGCTCGGGTTCGGGCAATTCTTCATCTTCTTCTTCGACCAATTCAAGCGCAACCGTCGAGAAGCAAGATGGCCTGCAAGTCATCGTCGACGGCGTGGTGAAAGAGCAAATTGCCACAGGCGCAATTGCCAAGGAGAACGGCAAGAACGTGCTGACGGCCACTGTCGACCAAGCCAAGCTGGTTGAACAGTTGAAACTTGCGGCAGACAAATCCACCGTGGTCGTTCCTGTGACTGCCAGTGTGGAGAAGGTGTCGGTTGTATTGACCGGCGACGCGGTGAAGAGCATGGCAACCAAGCAGGTAGTCCTGGAGGTACAGACGCCAAACGGTATCTACAAGCTGCCGGCGCAGCAAGTCGCTATCGACGAGGTTTCCTCCAAACTGGGAACACAGGTCGGGTTGTCGAACATCGTCGTTCATGTGGACATTGCCAAGAGCGATGAATCCGTGGCGGATCTCGCAAAGACTGCGGCGACTCAAGGAAACTATGGAATCGTGGTTCCGCCTGTCAGTTTTAAGGTGACGGCCTCTTACAACGGCAAAACGGTAAGCGTGGAGCACTTCAGCAGCTACGTGGAACGCGAAATTCCGCTTCCCGACGGCCTCGACCCAAGCAAGGTGACAACGGCTGCGGTAGTGAATCCGGATGGCAGCGTTCGCCATGTTCCAACCTTCATCAAGACTCGGGCAGGAAAGCATTATGCGGTAGTGAACAGTCTCACGAACAGCGACTATTCACTGATCTGGAATCCGAAGACATTTGTGGATGTAGAGGGGCATTGGTCGAAGCAGGCCGTGAACGATATGGCCTCGCGGATGATTGTCAAGGGTGTGGATGCGTACCGCTATAACCCGGATGCTTCTATTACGCGGGCGGAATTCGCGGCGATTGTCGTACGGTCGTTGGGCTTGGCCGACAACGGCAGCAGCAGCGCATTCACCGATATCAAGCCCGGCGATTGGTATGCGGGGGCCGTAGCCAAGGCTGCGGAGTATGGCTTGATCGAAGGCTACAAGAACGGGATGTTCGATCCCGCTCAGACCATTAACCGGCAGGAAGCATTGGTGATCATGGCCCGGGCGATGAAGCTGGCGGGGCTAGAGACAGCTGCGAGTGATGCAGAATCCTTGCTGTCCCCGTTCGCAGACCGGGGGGCTGTAGCTTCTTGGGCGAAGCCGGCCGTTGCTGCGGCCGTGAAGAACGGTCTTGTGAAGGGCTCGTCGGAAGGATTGGAGCCAATGGGCAATCTGACCCGGGCCGAGACTGCGGCGATTGTACAACGGTTCTTGATCAAAGCCAAGCTGATCGACAACGGGAACGCCACTCAAGGTTAAGCTGAAAAAAGCGCGGCAGCACCGGAGCGAAGACAGTGGCGATTGTGCAACGATGGTTGCAGACTGCCGAGTGGATTCGAGGCAAGCTAATCAAATTCACTTAAGCAGAAGGTGGAAGACAGAGCGCAGTAGCACTCACGAACGTAGGTGTAAAATTGAAAAAGCCTTGTCCCACAAGGTATTCGTAATGCAAATGTACAGAACCCCCATCGCTTCCCTGGCAGCGGTGGGGTCAGGGGGCAGATCCCTTAGGAGTCTGTCGGACGGAGCTACTTTTGTGCATATCGTGGTAAATCAGGATTGCGTATATTGCCTCTCACGATGCATAATTGCTGTCATTATCGGACAGACTCCTGGGTCTTAAAAAGAAAGCGTCACTACGATAACGCAGCGGCGCTAGAGTATCGAGAAAGTCGCGACACTTTATCGGCGCAGCCGGAGGGTGCTTGACGTGAAGCGGCTTGGCAAACGTAAAAGCCTGCGAAAGTGCAGGCTTTTTCCGTGCATGAAGCTCTTTTTGAGGAAAAGCCTGCAATTGTGCGGAATTCCCGATTAAAATGGGGCTGAGCTCGTGCAGCAGCAAAAAAACCTGCACATGTGCAGGAATATTTCGCTGCAGGCGTATCCGCGAGCAAAAACCTGCACATTTGCAGGCTTTCTCCACGTTAAGCAGATGTGCTATCTCCTGCGTGCGAGTTTTTCAACAGTCTGGCGTCACTACGATAATGTAGTGGCGTTTTCTTTTTATTTCATTTTTAGTATACTGAACGTATAGTTTATGTACCTGTTGTTCAAACATGCAGCCCAAAAAAGGGGAGGGTTCGGGTGCAAGAAAAAGGAAAAAGAGGGCGTCCGCGTAATGTTGAAACGCAAAAGTCGATCCTGACCGCTTCTTATGATCTCTTATTGGAAAATGGATTTGGAGCGGTCACGGTAGAAAAAATTGCTGATCGTGCCAAGGTCAGCAAAGCTACGATTTATAAATGGTGGCCTAACAAGGCCGCCGTGGTGATGGATGGTTTTATGTCTGCCGCTGCGGCAAGACTGCCCGTGCCTGACACGGGATCAGTATTCGATGATATTCTCATTCATGCCACGAATTTAGTCCGGTTTTTGACAAGTCGAGAGGGTATGGTGATTGCCGAGTTAATCGGCGAAGGGCAGATTGATTCAGGATTGGCGGAGGAATATCGGGCCCGATATTTCCGGCCTCGCCGGCTTGAGGCCCGGCAACTTATGGAGCGGGGGGTTCAGCGCGGGGAATTGAAGAAAAATCTCGATACCGAATTAAGCACGGATCTCATTTACGGACCGATTTTTTATCGCTTGTTGGTAACAGGTGAAAAATTGGACGATTCATACGTCCAGCATTTGGTCGCTTGCGCATTTGAAGGAATCCGCTCGCCCTGAACTTATGAAGTTTGGAGGTGCCATATAAACAATGATGCAGCGATACCGCCCCGTGCAGCCGCCCGGACTTCAGCGCGATATGCTCCCTGCAGGCTTCAGCTATCGGGAATATGCGCCCTGTGAGAAGCTGGCTGCGTATATTGCCTGTTATTGGACCATAGATTCCCACGCATCCGCAGTGAACCGTATCATACCTGACGGCTGCGTGGACATGATTATCGACCGACACTCCGCCTCTGCCCGGAAGGCCGCGTTTATCGAAGGCTTGATGACCCGATATGAGGTAATGAGCTTTTCGGAGCCGCAATCTCTATTTGGCATCCGCTTTTATCCGGAGATGGCGCAGCGCCTGCTGCAATGTCCAGTCACCGTTTTTATCGGTCATCATGTCTATCTGGAGGAAGTTTGGGGAGCCAAAGCGCTGGAGATGGTCGAAGGGATTCTGTCCGCTTTGACCGTGAGGGATATGATCGACGTCGCAGAACGCACATTCCTTCGCTTGCTCTCCAATAGCGACGATTCCTCAGATCGGCTGCTGCTTGCCGGCATGCAATACTTGTATGCTAGCAAAGGGACGATTTCAATGTCGGCGTTGGCGGACAAGCTGAGTTTCAGCGAACGGCACATCAGGAGAACCTTCGATCGTGAGCTTGGTTTAGGATGGTCGGCATTGTGACGAAGGATATGAAGAAGGCGCTGGATTTTTATCGTTTGCTCGGCCTCGAAATTCCGGAAAGTGCAAATAGCCAAGTGCATGTAGATGTGCAGCAAAACGGTTTCCGGCTGGCCTTCGACACGCGGGAAATCATTGAAGATGTGTACGGCGGATGGGAGGAACCTTCCGGACATCGAATTGAGTTGGCCTTTCTGTGCGGCAGCCGCGATGCGGTAGACGAGCTGTACACTAAAATTACGGAGCATGGATACAGTTGTCACCGCGAGCCCTGGGACGCCGTGTGGGGACAACGATACTCGATCGTGAAAGACCCCGACGGCAATCTAGTCAGTTTGTTCGCCTAAACTTCATTGCATTGATTGTGAGAATTGTTTTCGCTAAACTATTCTTTACATGTCGTTTGGATGAGGAGAAGACCATGAGCAAAACCGTTCCTATTATATCCGGCGTGTCGCTGCAAGCTCGCAATTTCAGGCTGCTGTCATTAAGTTTGGAACAGCTTACATATAATTCGGACGTACTTGCTCCGCATCGGCATGATTGTTTTGAAATCTTTTGGGCCACCGGCGGTTACGGGAAGTTTCAAATCGATTTTCAAAGGTACAGCTACTCTCCGCATTCACTCTGTCTGATTTCCCCCGGTCAAATTCATCGTTGGCTGGAAAATGAATCGGATGAGCCGCTTACAGGCTGCCTGCTTATTTTTTCCAAGGATATGCTTGCAAAAAATAACATAGATCAAGCGGACTGGAGCGCGGCATCTCTCTTCCATTTTATGGGCGGGCATCCGATCTAATCTCAATCCCGATCAAGCTGCCGTTGTCCAGGACCTTTTTCGTTTATTGGAACGCGAACAGACGATGGGACTTAAAAATCGCGAGGCTGCCAAAATAGGCGATTAACCGGACTATTTATGGCACTTTCCCACCCGCCATTGACGTTGATAATGATTCTCGATTAAGATGTGACCAGAATCAGACATTGATTGCATTAGGGGGATGACAAAGCGTGAGTTTGGAACATTTAATCAGGGAACGGCGAAGTATCCGGAAATTCAACAGCGTGCCGGTTTCGCAAGAATTGGTCATCAAGCTGCTGCAAAAAGCCGAACAACTGTGTCCTTATGATGGAGAAGCACGTTGGCGCTATGTCTATGCAGGTACTCTCGAAGCGCGGGAACGGTTGGCTGACTACTTAATGGAAAAAGTGCAGGAAAGCAAAATGGCCAGACTGGTTCTGGGCAAGCTGGCCGAGAGCTATCGCAAGCGTTTTGTGGAGGTGCCTGCCAACGTCATTGTGATGGCAAAGACGGATTCCGATCCGATCCAATACGATGAAGCTGATGGATAGGCTTATTGGGCCGCTGCACGACCTCCGATTTGAAATGCGTCCGGTTCCGCAGGCACTTGTGCTTGAACTGTTAAACCATGCGGTATGGGCCCCGAATCATCGGCTCAGGGAGCCGTGGAGATTTATTTTTATCGGATACGACAATAAGGGGGAATTGGATTTTTTTCATAAACAGGCGCCGGCCCATCTAATTATGACGATAAAGGACGAAAACGATACTTACAAACAGAATGAGAATTTGGCCGCCGTGTTCTGTCTCATTCAAAATTTTCATTTGCTGGCTTTGGAAAAGACGCTGGGTGTAAAGGTTTCTTTCTATGACTGGATGTTTGATCGCAGGTATTGCCAAAAGTTTGGCGTATCGGAAAAGGAGAGAATCGTGGCCGTACTTGATTTGGGGTTTTATCCGCAAATACCGGAAGCGGCGTCATCATCGTCTCCGTCTTTAAAATGGAGCTTGCTATAGAAATCGAAGCGCCAATCAAAACAACCGGGAAGGCTCTATGCCGCGCGGTTTTTGGTTGAAGGCGGTCGAACCTATCATGACCGGAGTCGGCCTGTGCTGCAGGTTGCAATCCGGTTTTTCGTATCATCCGCACGCCGAATCAGGCGTTTTTTTGCGTTTACAAAGAAAGAATTGACGTGAAAACGGTTTATAAATATAATAAAAACGTATTAGCAAAACGTTTTAGCATAACGTATTAGCACGAATATTTCATTTATATCGAAATGAGAGGGAGAAACGGATGAAAGCACTTGCCCAAGGCGTGTGGCCGACGATGGTCACTCCTTTTACAGCGGAAAACGAGGTTGATTACGAAGTTCTGGAACGGGCGATTGAGTGGTATATCGGCAACGGGGTGGACGGCCTTTTTGCGGTATGCCAGTCCAGCGAAATGTTTTTTCTGAGCCTGGAGGAGCGGGTTCGGGTTGCGGCTTTTGTCAAAGAGAAGGCAGCGGGACGCGTCCCTGTCATAGCTTCGGGCCATATCGCGGAAACGATGGAAGATCAGGTGGAAGAGCTGAATGCGATCGCCGCGACGGGAATTGACGCTTTGGTGCTGATTACGAACAGGCTGGCGCAGCAGGACGAGTCGGACGAGGTTTTCAAAAGCAACCTGGAGAAGCTGCTTGCACAAATTCCGGCGGACGTCCCGCTCGGGTTTTATGAATGCCCGTTTCCTTACAAAAGACTGATTTCCCCCGAATTGTTGAAATGGTCGGCGGACACCGGCAGATTCCTTTTTCTTAAAGATACGAGCTGCGATGTGGAAAATATAAAAGCAAAAATGGAAGCTGTCCAAGGCACAGGCCTTCAAATATATAACGCGAACACGGCGACGCTGCTGGAAACGATCAAGCTTGGAATTACGGGATACAGCGGCATTATGGCGAATTTCCATCCCGATTTGTACGTCTGGTTGATGCGTCATTGGGCGGAGCGGGCTGAGGAGGCCGAGCACTTGATCCAGTTTTTAAGCATAGCCTCCTTGATTGAAAAACAATTGTACCCGGTCAACGCCAAATATTACTTGATGCTGGAAGGCGTTTATTCCAACTACGTGAGCCGTTCCAAAAATCATCTGGAATTTACGGCGACGAACCGCCTCGAAGTCAGGCAGTTGTACGCTTTGTCCAAAGCTTATGCCAAACAGTACAAAAACTAACTCAAACAAGCCTACTTTCAGGAGGAATGATCGATGAGTACAGCGGTGTTCACGAATCGTTTGCAAGGAGATTTGCCGAAAATCGGAATCCGTCCGGTGATCGACGGCCGCCGGGGCGGTATCCGCGAATCGCTGGAGGAGCCGACGATGAATATGGCGAAAGCTTGCGCTCAATTTTTGAGCGAACATGTGCGCCATTCGTCCGGTCACCCGGTGGAATGCGTCATTGCCGATACGACGATCGGCGGCGTGGCCGAAGCGGCGAAAGCGGCGGAAAAATTCCGCAAGGAAGGCGTCGGGCTGACAATTACCGTAACGCCGTCCTGGTGCTATCCGCTCGAAACGATCGACACCGACCCTTCCATGCCGAAAGCGGTTTGGGGCTTCAACGGGACGGAGCGCCCCGGCGCCGTGTACCTGGCTTCGGCGCTCGCCGCCCACAATCAGAAGGGGCTTCCGGCCTTCAGCATTTACGGCAAAGACGTTCAGGATATCGGAGACAGCTCCATTCCGGAGGACGTGCAGGCCAAACTGCTGCAGTTCGCCAAAGCGGGATTGGCGGTGGCGACGCTGCGCGGCAAATCGTATTTGGCGATGGGAACCGTATCGATGGGTATCGCCGGCTGCATCGTGGACGAGACGTTTTTCCAGGAATATTTGGGCATGCGCAATGAGTATGTGGACATGTCGGAATTCGTGCGGCGGATGGAACGCGAAATTTATGACAAGGACGAATATCGCAGAGCGCTTGCCTGGACGAAGGAGAACTGCCGGACCGGAGCGGACGTCAACCCGCCGGAGCTGCAGCGGACGGCCGAGCAGAAGGAGCAGGACTGGGAAACGGTCGTGAAAATGACGCTCATTGCCCGCGATTTGATGATCGGGAATCCGAAGCTCGCCGAGATGGGCTACGAGGAGGAAGCGATGGGGCGCAATGCGATTGCCGCAGGCTTCCAAGGGCAGCGGGCTTGGACGGATCATTTTCCGAACGGCGATTTCATGGAGGCGATTTTGACCAGTTCGTTCGATTGGAACGGCATTCGCGAGCCTTTCATGCTGTCTACCGAAAATGACAATCTCAATGCGGTAACGATGCTTTTCGGGCATTTGCTGACGAACAGCGCGCAAATTTTTGCCGATGTGAGGACGTACTGGAGTCCGGAAGCCGTGAAGCGCGTGACCGGGCAAGAGCTGACGGGGGCGGCTGCGGGCGGCGTCATTCATTTGATCAATTCGGGGCCTGCGGCGTTGGATGGAACCGGTGAGCAAATGCTTAATGGGCAGCCGGCCATGAAGCCGTTCTGGGACATCAGCGATGAAGAGGCTCAAACATGTATGGACGCTGTGCAGTGGTGCCCGGCGGTCGATTTTTTCCGCGGGGGCGGGTATTCGACAGACTTTACGACGCGCGGCGGCATGCCGATGACGATGGCAAGGATCAACTTGATCAAGGGTGTCGGGCCTGTGCTGCAGCTTGCCGAAGGATATTCCGTCGAGCTTCCTCTGGAAGTCCATGATGTGCTCGATCAGCGCTCGAATCCGACGTGGCCGACGACATGGTTCGTTCCGATCGTGACCGGAGAAGGCGCGTTCAAAGACGTGTACTCCGTTATGAATAACTGGGGCTCCAACCACTGTGCCGTCAGCAGCGGCCATGTCGGCGCCGAATTGATTACGCTGGCATCGATGCTGCGTATCCCGGTCTGCATGCACAATGTGCCCGAAGACCGCGTATTCCGGCCAAGCGCCTGGACGGCGTTCGGCATCAACGAGCCGTTGGGCGCAGATTATCGGGCTTGCTCGGCGTTCGGGCCTTTGTACCGGTAGAGCGAGACGGCGCATGAAAAAGAAGTACGTCATTGGCATTGACTACGGTACGGAATCCGGGCGTGCGGTTCTCGTCGATGTCGATACCGGGGATGAACCGGGCGTCCATGTGACGCCCTACCCGCATGGGGTCATCGACGAAGCTTTGCCCGGCTCGGGGAGGCCCCTTGAGCCGGATTGGGCGCTGCAGCATCCTGGCGATTACATGGAAGTTTTGCGCCGCTCGGTGCTTGAGGAGTCTGTCCGATGAACCACGTAGAAGGTATGTATCTGCAAAATGACAGTCATTATGCAGCGTAAGCGGCAATGTATGCAGTCATTATTCACCCGGTAAGCACAAAAGTAACTCCGTCGGACAGACTCCGAGGTGCTGCAAAGCTCAGGCATCGCGCCCGGGCAGGTGATCGGGATCGGCGTTGATTTTACGGCGTGCACGATGCTTCCCGTCGATGAGGCCGGCGTGCCGCTGTGCATGAAGGAAGCATACCGCGATGAACCGCATGCGTATGTCAAGCTGTGGAAGCACCATGCCGCATAGGGAGAGGCGAACCGCATCAATGAGACGGCGGAGGCGATGGGTTTGTCTTTCCTGGGACGGTACGGGGGGAAGACGTCGTCGGAGTGGATGGTTGCCAAAGCGTGGCAAACCTTGAACGAAGCCCCGCATATCTACGATGCGGCGCATCAATTTATAGAAGCGGCGGACTGGGTCGTGTACCAAATGAGTCCCGGCACTCCGTGATGGTTGTGGAGGGGAAGTCTTTGACATGGGCGAAATTTGCCTGCTGCGAAGACAGCGCAGCCGTTCGCTAACCGGGGTGGCGCCCGCAAAACCTGCGAAAGTCAGGCTGTTGAAAAATCCCCGCGGTCAGCGGCGATAACTACAATCTGCCTGGCAGCACGAAGAAAACCTGCAAAAATACATGAATTTGCGTTCTTGATCGCTGGCCACTAACAATTCCTGCAATTGTGCAGGCTTTTCAGCGGGGACATGGGCTCAGGTTCAATTTCAGCGAAAATTCCTGCACTTTTGCAGGTTTTTCGCCAAAATAAGCAAATTCCAAAGAAAAAACCTGCACTTTCGCAGGCATTTTCCTATCAAGATGTCTCCTGCCCATTTTGTTCAGTTCAGTGACCTCACAAGGAGAGGTGCGCGCCCAGAAAAAGCGGTTGTTCCTCAAATTAGGGCCTCACTGTTTCCATTAGCCCAAACTGAGTATCGCGATTTTCTCGGGCAGCCTGGAAAGTGCAGGTTCTCCGCGCTGCCAAGTAGATGTACCGGTTCTCTGTGCTGCCAATCAGATGTACCGGTTCTCCGCGCTGCCAATCAGATGTACCGGTTCTCCGCGCTGCCAATCAGATGTACCGGTTCTCCGCGCTGCCAATCAGATGTACCGGTTCTCTTCGCGCCACCAAGTAGATGTGCCGGCTCTAGTAGGCGGGTTTTGCATCAGCTCTTACAGCTTTTCTGCGCGCGCTGAGCAAGTTGGAAAAAGTGTTATCCGCGGAGGGAGAACGAGGGCGGCGTGCTGCTTTCGCATCGTTCGGAGCGAGAAACTAAAGCCGGGAACCCTTGGGGAGGGGAATCCCGGCTTTTTGTTTCGCGGCCCGTTCTTTCAGCGCGGTTCCGGTGCAACCGAAATGAACTTCCTCCGCTACCGGGCCGGTTTGCCATATCCAAGCTGTGCTTTGGCTGAGTCCGACATCATGTTCGGCGTCCAGGGCGGTTCCCATACGACTTGGACTTTGACGGATTTGAAGCCCAGCTGGCCTTGGAGGACGTACTTGGCGCCCCCGGCAATCGTATCGTGCAGCGGGCAGCCCGGCGTAGTAAGCGTCATGCGGACAACAAGCTCATCCTCTTTCCAATCTATCCCATATATAAGCCCGAGATCGACAATATTGACCCCCAACTCCGGATCGTTCACCTGCCGCAGCAGACCGAGAATGCGTTCTTCCGATCTTTCGTCCATATGCCATTGCTCCTTTCGTCAACGGGTAAACACAAGCGAGATGAAAGAAATATATCCGAGTGAAACGACGGAAAATACGACTCCGCCGACGACTGCCAAAGTCTGTACGCCTAACATCAAACCGGAAAACAGAAGCAGCAGAGAGCAAGCAAGGGCGGTTAGGCCAGTTTGAACTCTTTTTTCTCCCAGCAGTTCCGCCAATGTCGGTATGCCGGGTTTTCCCGCTTGCGGGCCATATTTGTGCGTCCACCATAAAAATGGCACAATTTTGGATAAATAACACAAAATCGTAAAGCCAACCCAACCCGCCAAATAGATCCAGCCGGCAAGCGTGACAAATTCGGCCGTCAATGCACGATGTGTGTTCCACGCTAAATACACCAGCATCACAGCGGCAGCGCCGGCAAGAACGCGGCTGCTCCAAACGGACCATGCGATCCCCGCACCCGGATGCCGCTTATGGCGGTATTTGCGGATCTGGGCAAGATGCCAATTATACGCGGCAAGGGCTAGCGTTATACATAGGAATGCGGTCCATTTTGCCCAAAAACCCCATTCAAACAGGAAGGCAGCTGCACCCGTTAAAACGCCGAGATTCCACAAACAAAGCGTAACACTCCGCGATCTTGTCGGAAATCCATGCGCCAAATAGAACATGGGCGCCATTTTGTAGCTGAATCCGGTAATGAGCATCCCGAACCAACCTACGGCCCCGAGCCAAATATGCGCGCCGAATAATCGTTCATGCAGCATGTTCCACTCACCCAGCGCAAAATTCAGCCCCATAGCCATGCCGGAAATCCCTGTCAAAACCAGATACAAAACGGAGCAGGCCGTGCTGACAGTAATAGCGTCCCACTGTGCGGCGCGGAATAAGGTGACGGCCATGTTCCAGGCGAACAGGAAAATACCGATCAGCGCAATCGTTGCAAAGCCCGCGATCCAGGCAACTTTCCCTTCCGCAAAACCGTACAGCAATCCGGCTGTGCCGACCGTAAAAAACGCGTAATGAACGTAAGCAAGCTTTTCACTGTAAACGTTCGACTGCAAAATAACATGAATGAGCTGGTATACGGCTCCCATCGCAATCATTGTGGCCCATCCCAATATGAGCAAATGAATGTGAAACCAGCCGGACGGACCGCGCATATAGCCGTTCATCCAATCGGCCAGCGCGGCCAGCGAAGATAGATGAAACAGCACAAACCCGGTGATTCCCGTTACAATGAACAAAAAGGGGAGTCGGAACATCGGCGTTCACCTCTTCACCTTTTGTATGGCAACACGGGCGGAGCCGTCCGGCTGCTCTTCGATCTTATACACATAGCCAAGAGCATTCAATTCCTCGATGAGAAAAGCGGGCACCCGATCATTGTGAATGATCACTTCGTCGCCAAGTCCGCACGCTTCCAGTGCGCTTAATGTGCGAATCATCGGCTGCGGCGGTTCAAGCCCACGGTTGTCGAGTTCTATCGTCCTTTTATCGGCTGCCGCTGTTTCTTTGCACTCCGGGGCTTCTTCCGCCATTTTTGCCGTCCAATCCTCCGGGGAATCCAGCCATTTCTTGTTTTTCTTATTTACAAAAGTGACCTTCCAGTGCTGCAAGTCGATTTGCTCTGTTTTGTGGGCATACCCTTTCAGTTTCATAATCCCCAGCAAGGGAGTCGGCTTTATTGTGGCGTGCAAAACAAAGATATCGTCGATTTCTAATGAACGGACCTGATCCATAATCATTTGAAAAGGCTCCATTTTTTGCTGCAAATAAGGTCTTACATCCAATTCGAAAGTTCGCGAAGCTGCAGGTTTCATTTTGGATCACCTCCCCGTACCGAATATCGTTTATTTCGCCGGCAAGTTTTGATTACAGGTACAGTATAAAGGAGCGATGCGAGCGGCTTTGTGATTGGAATCACAATCAAGCAAAACGATATTCGGACATCGTGATATTGATCACAGATGGAATGTATCCGGTCCCGTACAATCGATGTAAAAGAACGTCGGGAGTGAGAGCCGAATCCGCTGCCCGGGATATCGGGAGAGCGGCTCTTGCTGCCGATCCAAGGAGGTACTGCACCATGAAGTCGGAGTTTGTTTTGGATATATGTTTTATTCGTGAAAGAAGTTTGGAGGATCGGTTCATCCAATCGGTAGAATTGCTGCTGGAGAGCCTTTTTGCCGGCAAAGCGCGCTGGAATGCGGCTGAAAAGCAGGAAGAAGGGCTGGACATTGTCATCGCCGAAGTTGCAGGGCACGGAGATTGGGAGGAAGAGGAGGACATGATCCGATATTTGAAAGAGCATGCGCCTTCCCATTTTTGGGAGTGGCTGCAAGGATACCGGCTGGAGATCGATGTGAAGCAGAAGGCGGAATGCAGCCATTGCGGCAAACATGCATCCGCGGCAGGAGCTTCATGATCGGGCGGCGAGTGCTGTCATCAAAATGCGTTTGAAGCCGGAACATGCAAAGAAAGCGCCGGGTTAGGGGGACTGAGCTAAGACTGAGCTCCCTAACCCGGCGCTCTTTTTGCGCTGTCTTAAAAACGCGGCGATTGCGGCCAATGCGGCGGCTTGTCTCGATCGGGAATGACAAACGAAATCGTCGTTCCCACGTCCGGCTGGCTCCGAATCGTCAAGCCCCGGCCGTACCGCTGCGTCAATCGGCGGTTCGTATTCAGCAGACCTATGCCTCTTTCGTTCTTTCCGGCCTGGTCAAGCAGCTGGCGGACTTTTTGTTCGTCCATGCCTTTGCCGTCATCCTTGATCTCAAAAAGAGTAGCGCGGTCCAGGCGGGCAATCCGGATATACACCGTGCCGCCTCTGGCTCTGCTGAGCAGGCCGTGCTGGACCGCATTTTCGACCAATGGCTGCAGAGTGAGCGGCGGAAGAAGCAGATCGATGTCAGGTTCGATATCCCACTGGACGGACAGCCGCTCCTCAAAGCGTTCCTGCTCGATAAACAGATAGGCCCGCACCAACTCCAGTTCATGGGCGAGCTCAACCAGCTGCTCCGAATTCAAAAAGTCGATGCTGATTCGCAAATACGATGTAAAAGCTTCTGTGAGGCTGCGCATTTTGTCCGTGCTGATCTCGCTTAACGCCATAATGGCATTGAGCGTATTGAACAGAAAATGGGGATGAATTTGCGCTTGCAAATAGGCGGCCTCCATACGCAGGCTTTCGTTGATCGACTGCTTTAACGTCGTCAGCGACCGGACGCGGTATTTCAGCTCCATGGCGTCGACCGGCTTGGCGATGTAATCGTTGGCTCCCGACAAGAAGCCGGAATAAATATCTTCGGGCTGGCTGCGCGCAGTCAGCAGCAAAATCGGCAGCTCCGAGCTCGTGAAGCGCTCCCGCACAAGGCGCGTCAGCTCATAGCCGGACATATGCGGCATCATGACGTCGGCGATCAGCAAGTCCCACGGCTCCGTACCGAGCAGCTCCAGAGCTTCCTGGGCGGACATGACGCTTTTGATGTTATACGGGTCCGCGGAAAAAATGCTGGCCAGCACCCGCAAATTTACCGGATCGTCGTCCACGGCAAGTATGTTCAGCCGATCGGCAGCAGGGTGCACGTCCCTCATAACGGCGGCCTCGGCGACAGCGGCATTCCCGATAAACAGCCCGCCGGCGGCTTCCAAGTACGACTCGGCTCCATGGGCGGTATGCGGCGGCTGGAAAGCGTCGCTTGAATGCTGGGCCAGAGGGAGCGTAAAGCTGAACACCGAGCCTTGTCCCAGCTCGGACTGGATGGACAGCACGCCGCCATGCAGCTCCACAAGCTGCTTGCAGATGCTCAGTCCGAGCCCGATGCCGCCGCCGCTTATTCCTTGCGGTCCTTGCTCGTACGGCAAAAATATGCGCTCCCGCGTTTCCGCTTCCATCCCGTATCCGGTGTCCGTCACATGGATGACAGCTTGACCGTTTCTGACTTCCGCCGAAATCGTCACCGTGCCATAATCGGTGTATTTAATGGCGTTGTGCAGCAGATTGAATAAAATTTGCACAAGCCTCTGCTCATCGGCAAAAACGGGCGGTAAGGATTGCGCAATATCCATCTTCAGCCGGACGGGCGCGCCGTCGGTCATAAATTCAAGCATGTCGATAACGCCGGAAGCGACCGACTGGATGCCCAACGGTTCCTGCTTAAGCACGATCCGCTTGTCTTGAAGCCGCGCGATGTCAAGCAGATCGTTCAGCATATGCGACATTCGGCGGCTGATCGTAATCAGCAGCTTCATCTCATTGAAGCTTTTTTCGCTCATCGTATGCTTTTCATTCGTCACGACGGCTTGGGCGATATTGATAATACCGTGCAGCGGCGTCCTCAGCTCGTGCGAAGTGTTGGCAAGAAATTGGTCTTTCAGCTTGTCGGCGGCCTGGAGCTGTTCGTTAAGCTTGGCGTTTTCCTCAGAATTACGGAAATACCGCTTGAACCAATAAGCCGAAAACCCGACGATCGCGGCGATGACATCGATTGGATAATACAACCGGATCGCCGTTCCGTTATGATAAATCACGCCCCAGATGACGCTGGACAAAATGCTGACGGCTGCAAACAGCAGGAATACGGAATCCTTATGATTTCTGAGAATCATCGTTCCGATCAGCCAGACAAACCAAACTATCGGGAACATATACAGAACCGCAAAAAAGTTGACTGAGGCCGGAGCATAAATATGCTGCGCCGACGCAGCCAGCACAAATGCCGAATAAAGGCCAAGCGCGGCTGAATAGCCGTAGAACAGTTTGACGCGTTCCGCATAGCCGGAGAAGCTTCTTGCCATAAGCAGTATGAAAAAGGGCAGCCATATATAGGATAGAAGCTTGATTTTCAGAGCCCACGTGTAATTGATCGGAAACCAGATCAGCAGCAGCGTTTCGTGGTCGGCCGCAATCGATACGCTGACGGTAACAAGCAGCAGAAAGAACACCAGGAATGCCTTTTGCCGGGGATTGAAAACGTACAGTATGCAGGCATACAAGCCGTGCAGCAGCAAAATGACGAACGTGACGAGCTGAAAACCGATAGAGTACCAACGCTCGGTATCAATGGCCGCCTGCGAGCCGAAGTGAATCGATCTCGTAATTCCGCCGTTCCGCGGATGGTCGAAATTGGCAGCCTGTATAATCAGTTCGATGTCCGCTTGACCGTCTGCGGTATAAGTGGCCGTGTAAGAGACCGACTTCGGCTTGTACAATTCCGCTTGCGCAGCCGGCCGCCCGATTGCGGACTCGACTTTTCCGTTTATTTCAACCATAGAGGCGGTTTCGATCTCCTGAAACCAGAATCCGTATGGCTCATCTATAGGCTTATCGATCAAAATGCGCAGCCGGTACGTTCCGTAGCCGAACGACGTGTCTCCCGCTTCGGACAAAGAGCCGCTCCAATCGCCCGGAACTTGAACATAGCGCGGCGTGCCGGCGTTTTGGCGCAGCAGGTCTTCATGCGAAACGAACTTGCCCGGATAAAATTCCCATTCGCCGTCCAGCGGGATGGAATGCGACTGTTTAAAATTCCAGCTGCGCAAATCCACTACGCCGCGCGACGCTTGCGGATGCTCCGGGGTCGCGACGATCCCGAACCAAATCAGCCGCAATCCAAGGAGTACGGCAAGAAACAACAAAATAAAAGCTGCATATTTCAACATATAGTTGCCTTGTTTTGTATTCATAATTTTAATAATTCTACGTAAAGTCAGTTTTTCCTTTTAAAAGCTTGCCGATCGTCTTCCCCGGTTTTATCCCGGCGAGCAGTTGAAAAACGCTCGATTTTGAGCAAATTGACATGGTATGGCAGTTGAAAGTATAGATTTGGCAGTGCTTTTCGGGCCAGGATCGTGGTGTCAGTCAGGCCACTAACGAATGTACATCGACTTAAGCCAGTATCGAGCCGCTCGTGCAGCGGGCCGTTATGCTTTGCTTTGGCCGAGGAGAGGAGCCGCCTGCTCAAGTTTACCGCGGCCGATGCCGGAGACCATGACATACGGTTTACTGCTCCCGGATAGAGCAGAAAGCACATCCTGCCCGGCAGCGTGAAGAAAAGCTGCAAAAGTGAGACTATCGATGAACCCGCCCGTTTACGCTGCGCCTCAACCTGGCAATGCGCGAAAAGCCTGCAAAAGTGCATCTTTTTGCTCCCCGGTGCGCTTGCCTACGGCAAATTCCTGCAAATCTGCAGGTTTTTCCGCCCAAACTCCCACTCTAGCCCAAGTTGACCGAAAATTCCTGCACAATCGCAGGCTTTTCGCCAAACCGGGCCGTTTCCAACGAAAAAAACTGCACTTTTGCAGGTTTTGCGGGATGTGCCGGCCGCCGCTTAACGAACCAGTACCAGCTAACACGCCATGGGTACACCACGACACAAGTTGATCTGCCATAGTGGAACTATCGATGAACCCGCCCGTTTACGCTGCGCCTCAACCTGGCAACGCGCGAAAAGCCTGCAAAAGTGCATCTTTTTGCTCCCCGCTGCGCTTGCCTACGGCAAATTCCTGCAAATTTGCAGGTTTTTCCGCCCAAACTCCCACTCTAGCCCAAGTTGACCGGAAATTCCTGCACAATCGCAGGCTTTTCGCCAAACCGGGCCGTTTCCACCGAAAAAAACTGCACTTTTGCAGGTTTTGCTTGCTGCATCGATCGACTGCCGTCATGCAGCGCGACATCACGCGCTGGGCAATGCGCGCGGCGCGCCAGCCTGGCCGCGGGCAGCATCCCGGTTGCCCTAACGGAGTGTCGGGACTTTCCCGGCACTTTCTGCATGTTGCTTTTGTCAACGCTTGGAATTGGGCCACGTCTGCCGAGCCTCATATTAATTTGATATTGATAATCATTATCATGTATAATAGTGCCAACAAATGCTGTGAATATTTTGGGAACGATAACTATTCTTTAGGAGGCAGCAGCATGACACAGGCGTTGGAGCTTTACGATATAACGATTATTGGCGGGGGGCCGGCCGGGCTGTATGCGGCTTTCTACAGCGGCATGCGCGATATGAAAACGAAGCTGATCGAGGCGAAGGAGGAACTGGGCGGCCGGTTGAGAATTTATCCGGAGAAAATGATTTGGGATGTCGGAGGCGTCACGCCGATTCGCTGCGAGCATCTTATTCAGCAGATCATCCAACAGGCGCATACGTTTGATCCGACGATCATATTAGGCCAGCAGATCAGCGGACTGGAGCGGTTGGAGGATGGCACGATGGTGCTTACGGCGGAAACGGGGGAGCGGCACCATACAAGGACTATTATTCTTGCATTGGGATACGGCGTGTTGAAGATGACGAAGCTGGAGATCGAAGGAGCCGACCGCTATGAAGTAACCAATCTGCATTATACCGTGCAGGAACTGGAAGGCTTCCGCAGCAAGCGGGTGCTCATTTCCGGCGGCGGCGATTCCGCAGTCGATTGGGCCAACGAGCTGGAGCCTATTGCAGCAAGCGTAACCGTGGTGCACCGTCGCGACCGTTTTGGCGGACATGAGAAAAATGTGAAGCGAATGCAAGAATCGTCGGTCGATGTCCGCACGCCGTATGCCGTGATGCAACTGCATGGCGCAGGGGAATCGATCGAAGCGGTAACGGTCGCCCTCGTAGATCCGGACGGCAGCTTGACAGACCAAACGGAGCGGCTGGAGGTAGATGCCGTAATCGTAAATCACGGGCTGCGCGGTGATTTCGGTTCGATTGTCGACTGGGGAATGGATATGGGGCAGTGGAATATCAATGTGAACGAAAAGCTCGCGACCAATTTGCCGGGCATTTTTGTGGCGGGAGATTCGGCGAATCACCCGAGCAAGTTGAATCTGATTGCCGGAGCGTTCACCGATGCAGCGTTGGCGGTCAACAGCGCCAAGCTGTACTTGGAACCGGAAGCGCCGAAAGCGGCATACGTTTCCTCGCATAATGCCAAGTTCAAGGAAAAGAACAAGGCGCTTGGCGTAGTGGAAGAGGAGGCGTGAGGCGGAGGGCAGCGAGGTAGCGACCAAGATTGCGTTTTGAATAGGATGCATGTTCGGCTCATGCGTATAAAAGAACTGCGGCTCAAAAAAAAGGGGGGGACGTTATGAAACGAACGGCGCTTTTTTTGGTTCGGGGCTTTTTGGATCGATGAGCGATGTCATTATTCCGGGAACCGGGAATTGGAGTTTTGGCATGGCCGGAGCCGTATACGAGCCGTTGGTTTTCCTTTTGGAAAGCTTGGGTTACCGGCGAAATGTAAATTTGTTTATTGCTTTTTATGATTGGAAGCGGCGAATCCCGTATTCTGCGCATGCTTGATTGCCGGCATCGGCCAAAGCACGATTCAATATCTCCGCCGGGCGGATTTGCATCCGTCAGCGGCAGCAGGGGCGAGAGAGATGTTGGAGACGGTTGACAGCAGCGCCGGATACGGCAATGTGATGGTGGAAAGTGTTTTTCTTTTGGAAGGAGATCCGTATCTGTTGAAAGGAAATCATATGGAAGTATTGTTTAAATGTCGGCTGATAATCCCCAATAGGCCGAACTTCATATTTTCAAGGCGCTGCAGCCGGCGATACACCCTTGGCTCAGCCATTAACAACCGCGTGACGCTCGGGTTTCCGGTTGTTTTTTTGTTTTTTCCGGGTGCGAAAGCGGTATCTAGCCTGAAACCGTTTTGCATTATATTATAGATATTGTTCTCTGCTGCATCATCGCCAAGATCAAGCTGCTTGGCACGATGCAGAGGACGGAAGACGTTCCCTCATTTTTATGCAATGGAGGCTTTTGTTGTGAATAACGTTGTCTCGGAGTGGGCCGAGTCCCACTTTCCATTATATACGGCTGACAGCATCCATTCGCTGTACAGCACCACGAAATTGCCGGAGTACAGGATTCATGAGCGTTTAACGGTGCTGATTGCGATTGCCGGCGGCAAGGGCACCCTTCGGATCTTCGATGATCAAGTTTACGAGCTTATGGAAGGGAGTGTCATCCTGCTCCCGGCGCATAGCGATGCAACTATCGTTGCGAATGTTTTACAGCCGCTTCATGCTTACAAGCTTACAATCAGCACCCGGGAGCAGGCGATGCCGCTGCCTGAAGGCGCAATGATGCGGAAAAGCGATGTGGTCGCAAGCTCCAATATTCAGTTGTTCCCTTATGAACCTGAGATTGTGGCTAATGTGGAGGAGCTGTATATCCACCGGTTACCCGCTAGCGAAGTCCGCCATGTGCGCAATCAAATTATGTTTCACCAAATCATTCTTCATCTGCTGGAGCGGCAGGAGGCCAAGTACGCAGCCAGTGAGCAGCCGTCCATGAAGCGCAGCATCGCTTATTTGGAAAACCATTTTAGCGAAAAAATTACCCGCGAGCAGTTGGCCGCAATGGCAGGCATAAGCCGATCTCACTATTCCATCCTGTTTAAGCAGCTTACCGGCTTTTCTCCCAACGAATACTTGTCCCGACTGCGCGTTCACCGGGCAAAGGAGCTATTGATCGGCGGCTCGGGCACGCTTAGGGAGATTGCGCTAAAGGTGGGCTATAAGGATGAATTTTATCTCAGCCGCCGTTTTAAGCAGCAGACGGGAGCGGCGCCTTCCGGCTACAACCGCGGAACATTCCAGCGTGTGGCCGTATTGCTTGCGCCTTACGCCAGTCATCTGCAGCTGCTTGGCTTGGAACCGGCCGTCATCATTTCGGAAAGCAGCGAGTATGTGAATATTGACGGTGTACAGCCGTCGCAAACGATCATGTTTGTCAATACGAACTGCTCTGCCGAGCAGGTGAATTCGGTATTGCTCGAGACCGACATCGAGCTGATTATTGCGGCAAAAGAGCATTTGCAGGAATACGGGCTGAATCCCGGACAATTGCGGGCCGCAGCTCCTATCGTGGAAGTTTCATGGATGGAAATGGGATGGAAAGAGCACCTGCGTCTTATCGCCCAGGCTATTCAGAGAAGCGATCGGGCAGAGCGGTGGTTGGCCGATTTTGAACAGGAAGAGCAGGAGGCCCGTTCATTGGTGCAGCAAAGCGCAGCCGCTAATGAAATCGTAACGATTTTCGTTATTAAGCCGGAAGAACTGCTCGTATATGGAGCGCGCAATGTCGGATACGTGATGTATCAATCGCTTGGGCTGCGGCCTCCGGCAAAGATCGGGCAGAACATGGACAAGTTCGGAGATCGATTTCATTCCGTTTGCATCGAATTATCCGAGCTTGCAGACTATGCAGGGGCTCGCTTGCTGGTTGTTGTATTTCCCGATGACAAAGGTTCCACGGCCCATTCCGAAACGGTATTCCAGTCCCGTGAGTGGAACAGCCTTCCCGCCGTACAGCGGAACTGCGTGCATCTGCTTGACCTGGATGAATGGGTGCCTTACAACCCGATCTCGATTCGATTGCAGGTTCAACGCGCTGTAGCTTTATTTACCGGTAACCATTAGTCCAAGCTAATTTTCAAACAAAAAGGCATGGTTCGGCGCATAACGTATCCATATAATAGGGTATGTAATTGAGAATGATTTTCATAATCGAATCGCAGCATAGCTTTTGGAAAGGGAGAGAGTCATTTTATGAAAAAGCTTTTTATTCCGCTTGCACTTTTTGGTCTGATAGTATTGAGTGCTTGCGGTGGAAATCAAGCGGGCGAAGCCGCTAACGGCAAAAGTTCGCCGTCCCCCGCGCCTTCCGCGAAATCGGAATCCGGCAAATTTACGTATCAATCGGAGAACGGGCCGGTGGAGGTTCCGTCCAATCCCAAGCGCGTCGTTGTGCTTACCCGGTTTTTAACGGGCAACGTTATGGCGCTCGGCGTGCCTCTGGTCGGAGCGGACGAAATGTCCAAGACCAACCCGAATTTCGAAGAGAAGCTGAAAAATGTCCAGGCGGTTACGGACGAAAGCGTCGAGAAGATCATCGAGCTGGAGCCGGATCTCATTATCGGGCATTCGGACATTAAAAACATCGATAAGTTCAAGAAAATCGCCCCCACGGTTACTTATACTTACGGAAAAGTCGATTACTTGACCCAACAGCTGGAAATCGGCAAATTGTTGAACAAAGAAAAGGAAGCGCAAGCCTGGGTCGACGATTTCAAAGCGCGGACCAAACAAGCCGGGGAAGAGATCAAGGCGAAGCTCGGCGCAGATGCGACGGTCTCGGTCATCGAGACGTTCAATAAGCAGCTCTACGTCTATGGCGATAATTTTGGCCGCGGCACCGAAATTTTGTATCAGGCATTCGGGCTCCGCATGCCCGAGAAAGTCAAGGAAGCGACGAAAAAAGACGGTTACTTCGCCGTATCGACGGAAGTGCTGAAAGATTACATGGGCGATTACGTTATTTTCAGCAAAAACGCGGACGAGGACAATTCGTTCCAAAATACCGAAACATACAAAAACATTGCCGCAGTCAAAAATCAACGCGTCTACGAGGCCAATGCCAAAGCATTCTACTTTAACGATCCGCTCAGCATGGAATACCAATTGCAATTTTTCATTAAAAGCTTTCTCGGCCGTTAGATGAGAGTCCGATGAAGAATAAACGACATTCCGTACCTTTTTTCTATAAAATCTTTGGCAGCGCGTTGGCGCTCGTTGTATGTTTCGTCATTTCGATGATATTCGGCGCAGCGGAAACGACGTTCCGCGACCTGTGGCTTGCCCTGACCTCCGGCGTGAAGGACGAAAATATCCTCATCCTGCGCGAAATCCGGCTGCCCCGCGAGCTGGCCGCGATTCTGATCGGCGCCGCTTTTGCCGTGTCCGGCGCCATCATGCAGGGGGTCACCCGCAATCCGCTGGCCGACCCGGGCCTGCTCGGCCTGACTTCCGGCGCCAACATGGCGCTGGCGCTCGCTTTTGCATTCATCCCGGGGCTGAATTACTTCGGCATCATGGTGGCCTGCTTCCTCGGCGCCGCTCTGGGAGCGGCTTTGGTCCTCGTCCTCGGCTCGATGCGCCGGGGCAGGCTGTCCCCGATCCGTATCGTGCTGGCCGGCGCCGCCGTTTCCTCATTTCTGTACGCGATCTCGGAGGGCGTCAGCATCATTTTCAAAATTTCCAAAGACGTGTCCATGTGGACTGCCGGGGGGCTGATCGGAACGACATGGGGACAGCTTCAGGCGATTGCGCCGGTGATCCTCCTCGGCATTGCGATAGCTCTGATTCTGTCCAACCAAGTGAGCATTCTCAGCCTCAGCGACGAGGTAGCGACCGGACTGGGGCAAAAGCTGGTGCGGATTAAAGCCATCCTGTTCATCCTTGTCGTCGTGCTTACCGGCGCAGCGGTTGCGCTCGTCGGGAACATGGCTTTCGTAGGACTGATGATTCCGCACATCGTCCGCAAAATAGTTGGCACGGATTACCGGTACATCCTGCCTTTCTCGGTTTTTGCCGGCGCCACATTCATGCTGCTGGCGGATACGCTGGGCCGCACGATTCATCCGCCTTACGAGACGCCGTTGGCGGCCATCGTGGCTATGCTGGGCTTGCCGTTCTTCCTGTTCGTCGTGCGTAGAGGGGGGAAAGCTCTGTCATGACTTTGTCCGCTCTCATTCGAAAACAACGCCTGATTCTGCTCGCCGGTTCAGTGCTAATCGTTCTGTCCGCTATAGTCAGCATGGGCGTGGGATATTCCTCGCTGTCATTTGACAGGCTGATTCCTGTTTTGTTCGGCCACGGCACCTTCAAGGAACAATTCGTTCTGTTTTCCGTCCGGCTGCCGCGGATTTTGATCACGCTGCTGGCGGGCATGGCGCTTGCGTTGTCCGGCTCCATTTTGCAAAGCGTCACCCGCAACGACCTGGCCGACCCGGGCATCATCGGCATCAATTCCGGCGCAGGCGTGGCGGTTGCCGTCTTCTTCCTGTTTTTCCCGATCGACGTCGGGACGTTCGTCTATGTGCTGCCGCTGGCCGCCTTTATCGGCTCGTTGGTTACGGCTGCCCTCATCTATCTGTTCTCGTACAGCCGAACGCGCGGACTTGATCCAATCCGGCTCGTGCTGGTCGGGGTCGGTTTCTCCCTCGCTCTGTCGGGGATCATGATCGTGATCATTTCCTCGGCGGAACGCTCGAAGGTCGATTTCATCGCAAAATGGATTGCGGGCAATATTTGGGGGACGGACTGGCCGTTCATTTGGGCTCTGCTTCCGTGGCTGATCCTGCTTATACCGTTCACCTTGTTCAAGTCGCTTCGGCTCAATCTTCTTGGTTTGAGCGAAGTGTCGGCGATAGGCATCGGTCTCAAGCTTGAACGGGAGCGCATCGTCCTCATTTTGACCGCTGTCGCCGCGGCCGCCTCTGCGGTATCCGTCACGGGAGGCATCGCGTTCATCGGGCTGATGGGCCCGCACATTGCCAAGGCACTGGTCGGCCCGCGCAATCAGCTGTTCATTCCTGTCGCCATTCTGCTCGGCGGATGGCTGCTGTTAACCGCTGACACGGTCGGTCGCAATCTCGTCGATCCCGACGGTATTCCCGCGGGCATCATGGTGTCGCTGATCGGTGTGCCGTATTTCGCTTATTTGCTGCTCAGAAAATAGCCGCAGGTGTCTCATGGAACAAGGGAATTCAGGTCGTTCAAGCGAATAAGTTATCTGAAAAACCTGCAAAACGGGAGGCGGCTTATGATGAGATTGAAATGCGCAATTTTGGACGATTACCAGCATGTCGCCATGCGTATGGCTGACTGGTCGGCGATTGCCGACAAGATGGAAGTTGTGCCGATTCACGATCATATCGAAGGTGAAGATAACATTGCACGTGCGATATGCGATTGCGATATCGTTGTTATCATGCGGGAACGCACGCCGTTTCGCGCGTCGCTGTTTGAACGCTTGGATCGTCTGAAGCTGCTGATTACGTCCGGGATGCGCAACGCCTCTATCGATTTGGCCGCCGCTGCAGCCCACGGAGTTACGGTCTGCGGAACGGCAGGCCATTCCGAGCCGCCGACGGAGTTGGCCTGGGCTTTGATTTTAGGTTTGGCGCGCGGCATCGTGCCCGAAAACCGTTCATTTACAAATAACGGACCTTGGCAGACAACCGTCGGCGCAGACCTTCATGGAAGTACGCTGGGGCTTCTCGGACTCGGCAAAATCGGCGTCAAAATGGCGCATATCGGACAGGCTTTCGGGATGAAAGTAGCGGCTTGGAGCGAAAATTTGACCCAAGAGAGAGCGGATGCTGCTGGCGTTTATTTGGCCGGTTCCAAAGAAGAACTGCTTGAAATGAGCGATTTCGTTTCCGTTCATCTTGTGCTCAGCGAGCGGACCAAAGGTTTAATCGGCACCAAAGAGCTGCAGCTTATGCGCCCGACTTCCTACCTCATCAATACGTCGCGTGCGCAAATCGTAGATCGGGAGGCTCTTATTGCGGCGCTTCAAAACAAGCGGATAGCGGGAGCGGGTATCGACGTATTCGAAATCGAGCCATTGCCGGAAGATGACATATTGCGGACTTTACCGAACTTGCTTGCAGTGCCGCATCTGGGGTACGTAACACAAAGAAATTACCGGACCTACTTCAGCGAGGCCGTACAAAATATTCAAGCGTTCATCGAAGGTTCCCCGATCCGCAAGCTTTCTTCCTAAACCAAAGGGGCGAATACTGAGGCGCGAATAGCGGCTAAAAAAATAAGCTCTCAGGATCGATAGATCCCGGGGCTTATTTTTTCATTTACCATGGGAGTATGCCGGAGATGCTGTGTCTCATTGCCAAATTAGGAATCGTAGCTCAGCTCCATTTTGCGTGTTCGGGAGGGCGTGCGGCCCTTGTACTTTTTGTACATTTTCGTAAAATAGTTAGGGTTGCAGCAGCCGACTCTTTCTGCGACTTCAGTGATTGAAAGGTCGCCGGAGCAAAGAAGGCGTTCCGCTTCATTCATGCGCTGCTGATTGACGTAGTCGATAAAAGTGCGCCCCGTTGCATTTTTGAACATTTTACAGAAGTGGTAAGGGTTCAGATTAACGAATCGGGCTGCATCGTTCACGGACAGTTTGTCCGCGTAATGCTCCTCGACGTGAAGAATGAGATGCTTGAACCGGTCCATGCTCTTGCTGCCGGCGGCGTCCCCTCCCAGCCCTTTTTCGGGCAAGAAGGCGCGTGACAGCAGTGTGAATAGCAAATATAACTGCGATTTCATGACTAACTCATACCCGGGAGAACGGCGCTCGAATTCTTCGATCAGTTGGAGAATCAGCTTGCGATAAGGGGCGTTTGCTTCATTCCGGCCGTCGAACTTGACCGGGAAGCGAAGCCGTCCCTCCAAATATGGCGCCATATATCGCTCGTGCGCCGGGTCAAAGGAGAGGCCGGCGAGCAGCGAGCGGTTGAAGACGATCGCCAAGTACTCGACCTCGTCTTCACAAACCGCATAACCGACATGCAGCGCGCCAGACGGAACGATCAGCAAATCGCCGGGTTCGATTTCGTGCGGCTGGCTGTCGATGTGAAAGGCTGCCCGGCCCTGCACGAGGTAAATAAGTTCAAAATGATCGTGCCAATGCAGATAGAGGGCGCAGCGCCCCTTCGGGCCGGCCGGGATGATGTTCCGGAAAACGTTCAGCGGATAGTCGCCGACGGTCAGCCAGGTATCCTCTTTAAGCTCGTTAGGATGCGTCACAACCGAGCCTCCTTTCTCGCAAGATCGGACTAGAAAAACACAAGATTGTATAGAGATAATCAGAACAAACCTGACTATAATTGGGGTATTCACCTTCATTATAGCTTAAAATAGGAGTGATTGAGGACAAATGAGCAAATATAAGGTAGCTGTCGTCGGCTGCGGAGGGATGGCCCGTACTTGGGTTGAATACGCGATTGAACGCGAGGATGCGGAGATCGTTGCATTTGTCGATATTAAGCTGGAATTTGCGCAAGCCATGGCGGATCGTTATGACTTGACCACAGCCGGGATTTATACCGATCTCAAACAGGCAATCACGGAAACCGGCGCTAACGTCGTGTTCGATGTGACGATTCCGGCCAGCCATTTTAACGTTTGCAGCACGGCTCTTCAGTTGGGGAGTCACGTATTCGGCGAGAAGCCGCTCGCGGCGACAATGTCCGATGCGTTGGAATTGATCCGCATTGCCGAACGTACGGGCAAGTCTTTCGCCGTCATGCAAAATCGGCGGTATGACGCGAACATCCGTGCATTGCGCGACTTGATCGGGAACGGGACGATAGGCCGCCCCGGTTATATCGGTGCGGATTTTTTCATCGGCGCCCACTTTGGCGGTTTTCGCGATGAGATGGCAAGTCCGCTTATTTTGGATATGGCCATCCATACGTTCGATCAAGCGCGTTTCATCTCGGGGGCGGACCCGGTTTCCGTATACTGCCACGAATTCAATCCGCCGGGTTCATGGTATGAGGGCAGTGCGGCTGCAATCTGTATTTTTGAGATGTCGGACGGCTCGGTATTCTGCTACCGAGGCTCGTGGTGTGCGGAAGGCGCAAGCACTTCCTGGGAATCGTCCTGGCGGGTAACCGGGGAAAAGGGAACCGCGATCTGGGACGGCGGCAACGCGCCTTACGCCGAGGTCGTCATCCCGGGCGCAGGCGATCAAGCCGGCAAGTTCATACGCGACACGGAGACGGTGCAGGCTTCGTTCCGCTGGGACGGCCGCTTGGGCCACCACGGCTGTCTCGACGAAATGTTCGCTGCCGTCGAAGAAGGCAGACGCGCAGAAACCGACTGCCGCGACAACGTCAAGAGCATCGCCATGGTGCTCGGCGCCATAGAAAGCGCAAAAACCGGGCGAAAAATCGATTTGAGCACTTATTATTGAGAATTGTCGCCGGTGGAGAGCAGCGGAACGTTAAAGAACCGGGAAGCAGCGGACACGCAGCTTCTTCCCGACCGCTCGATGGGCCGCCCCGAAAAGCAGTTCAACCTGCTCCCGGGGCGGCTTTGATTATATAAGGGGGGCCACACGCCAGAGCCGATAGGTCGGCCGACCGGCGGTCGTGCAGCGCAACGCCGCGCGCTGGGAGCGGTGCGTGGTGCGCCCAATCAGCCTGGTTGCGTGAAGAAAACCTGCAAAAGTGCAGTTTTTGCTCGATGGATACGCTGGCCACGGCAAATTCCTGCAATTGTGCAGGCTTTTCGCCGCGAACAGGGGCTTGGATTCATTTTCAGCGAAAATTCCTGCACAATTGCAGGCTTTTCGCCAAAATGAGCCATTTCAAAGGAAAAAACCTGCACTTTCGCAGGCTTTTCCCTTTGGCCTGCCTGCCAAGCCGCCTCATATACGGCGGCGCAGCTCGCGCCGGAGGAGGCACGCGTTGAGAAAGAGAGGTTAAGCCCCAAATGAGGCGCCCATCTGACGTCACTTTCTCTAAAGTCTGGATTTTGTGCGTTTTCTGCGCGTTAGCCGCCCAAGACGCGCTTCACGACGCTACAGAGGATGAAAAATTGGAACCGGCTGGCGTTTTCCGGTGCGTTTGATTTTCAAGATAAGTGCCTGTGATGCCTTGACAAGCAAGCGTTAACAAAGCGAGGACATATGTCCTTTCTCAATGGCCTTGATCTGTCATTTAATTAAGTACAGACAGAAATTGAGGGGAGAGGCCATGAAAGGGAGTTTATTTGCGTTATTAGGAGGGGTGTTTCTTACCCTTCAAGGAGCAGCCAATGCCCGGATTAGCCAAGATATAGGCACATGGCAAACGGCGGCGATAACCCAGTTGACGGGATTTGTGACGGCTCTGCTTATTTTGCTGTTCGTCCGCGACGGCAAATGGCAAGGATTCAAGCAGGTGAAGCCGTTATATTTATGCGGCGGCGCTTTTGCGGCTGTCATCATTTTCACCAACGTCACGGCTATTCATCAGATCGGCATCACCCTTTCGGTATCGGCTCTGCTGATTGCCCAACTGGGTCTGACTTTTATTATCGATATTAACGGATGGTTCGGCGTCGCGAAGCAGAAGATGAGGCTGCCGCAATTTATCGGCATCGGGTTGATGATAGCCGGTGTGGTTATATTAAAATTTTGATAGTATAAGCATATCGGAATGCTGCAGGTAAAAAAGCGGAGGGAACCCGAACAATGAAAGAAATCCATGATCGCGAGAAGTTGGATCATTATTTGCGAGCGCATCAATTGGAATCGATATTTAATGAGCAATTTACGCCGCATTTGTCGCTTTACTACTACGACCAAGGGGAATTAATCTGCTCTCAAGGGGAATCCGCCCAATTTTTGTACGTGCTTGTTAAGGGAAAGCTTAAAATTTCTACGACCTCGGCGGAAGGCAAAACGCTGATTCTTTCTTTTATAAAACCGCTCGATCTGATCGGGGATGTTGAATATGTGCAAGGCGCAAATATTCTCAATACGGTCGAGGCTGTATCGCCTGTTTGCATGATCGGGGTTCATCATCGCTGGTTGAATAAATACGGCAAAGAGCACTCACCTCTGCTGCAATTTTTGCTGAAAATTATTGCGCGGAAGTTTTACATGAAATCCGTTTCGTTAAGCTTCAATTTGATGTATCCGGTTGAGGTGCGATTGGCAAGTTATTTGTTGTCTGTCTCATTTGACGACTCCGATACGTTATTTAAAGGGCAGCTAAGTACAGCGAGCTTGCCGGATGCGGCGAATTTAATCGGCACCAGCTACAGACATCTGAACCGGGTCATCCGGCAGTTTTGTACGGAAGGTTTGGTTGAACGCAGCAAAGGATTTATCCTCGTTAAAGACAGAGATGGGCTGAGGGCGCTGGCAAACCGAAATATTTACGAATAATTTTGCAGCATTGGTTTCGTCACAAATGAATCCCGAAGGAGAGTCGGTTATGACGCTAGGACTGTCATTGGCGCTTATTGCAGGTTCGCTGGTCAGTTTGCAAAATGTTTTCAACAGCAGGGTAAATGAACGCGCGGGATCGTGGGCAACCACTGCGCTGGTATTAGGCATGGGATTCGTCGCTTCACTGACACTGGGTCTGATTTTTGAAGGGAGGCACATGTTTATTTTGCAGCATATGCAGCCCTGGTACTGGTTCAGCGGTTTGGTCGGAGTCGGGGTTGTAACCTGCCTGGTGCAGGCCATAAGACGGCTCGGCCCTACGTATGCCATTTCAATCGTACTGGCAGCACAGCTCGGATTTGCGCTGTTGTGGGACACGCTGGGATGGTTCGGTCTGGATAAAGTCCCTTTTACTGCCAACAAGTTGATCGGAGTGCTCGTTATTATTGGCGGTATTTTTGTGTTTAAAATGGGCGGGGTACGCAAGCGCGGATAAAGGCAGTCAGATGCTGCGCCGTCGATATTCGAACCCGCGACCACTAGGTTTGGACTACCTGCATGTATTCGATCACAATTTAGAGACACTCAGTTCTTATTTAACTGATCGAGCACTTCTTGCGTAATATCATATTCCCAACGACTAAATTTCGAAAGATAAGAAATGGTCTTCGTTTCCCCTGCTCCTTCGATAGCGTAATCAAGGGAAGCAGGTACTTTGATCAAAAGCGCATATTTTCCTGGTTCAACAATGTTCCCTTGATTATCTTTAAAATCCCATGAGGGAACATTGGCGGTGAACCAAGAACTTGCCGGCACCTTGCCTTGTAAAGGGGGCACTTTGTAATCAAACAAAACGGTATCACCTCCCGCATCCACTTTAACGATCTCATATTCGATTTGAAGTGGTTGAATATGGATTGCTTTCTTCATGGAGTTTTTGAATTGAATGAGGGGTTTAATGGATTTAGCGTTGTAGTCAATATCTGCTTTTCCAAATGATACTCCCGCGTCTTCTGCAAGGATTCCATCTTTGAACCCGTTCGTCTGAGTTAAAGTCCACGCATTCTCACTCTTCTTCCCATCCAGAATTCCGATAAATTGGATATCTATTTGATTGTCGCCATTCGCCGCAGATGATGGTGCCTGATAATCAACCTTTGCACCCAAGGATTCAGCAAACAAACGCAATGGAATATAGGTCTTGTTATTGTAATTTATTACTTGATTTTCTCCGCTCACATCCAAAACATGAGGTTCTCCGTTCACATGAAATGTTATCTTGCTGGGAAACAAATATGCTTGGATACTTTGTGATGCAAAAACTGCTGTGCAAGATGATATACCGATGCCTAAAAATAAGCCAGTAACAAATTTTTTCATAAGAATCCCCTTTTTAAATTTCAGTGATGCATGTATAGACTTAGTTTTGTCAATTTTGTTGCACGAGTGGATTTATCGCGAAACCAAGGGAAAATTACACAGGAATAAAGGAATTTTGTAATTATAGGTCGAAATTACTTTTTTATTGGGTATATTTCCCTTTATGTAACAGTTTATATGGTTCTAAAATACTAAAAAAGGATGGCGAAGCATGAGCAATCAAATTGGCAAAGATGTCTTTTTTCGTATTCATAGCAATTATAAATATATGAATCAAATGATGGTTGAGGAAATGGATATTGCTTCCTGCCACCCGGGATTAACGGGCAACCATCGGGAGGAAATGTGGCTGAAATTTTTCAGGGGCATTTTGCCCCAGAAGTTTTCATTGGCACAAGGGGTTATGATCATTGACTCCTATAACAACGTATCCAGAGAAGTGGATATCGCCGTTTACGACGAGCAATACACGCCTTACGTTTTCCAGTATAACACGTTGAAGTTTGTTCCCATTGAAGCGGTTGTTATGGTGATTGAGTGCAAAAGTGCTGCTCCACAGCCGGAGCCGTTGCGGAAATGGGCTGAAAGCATCGATCGTTTGAAGACAAGGAGTACGGGTGTCGCCAGAATGGCGACGGGTTATACGATTGGGGTTAGCAATACGACACAGAAATGTACGCGGCCCATCAAAATTTTGGCTTGCATGAAAAAAACGGTGCAGGATGCAACACAGGAAAAAATGGCCGATGACTTAGGAGATATTTTTGACTTTATTGTTCATGAGAAACAGGATAGGGAGGCTGCAAATAAGCATTTTGAGGTTGTGATCAAGCATGCAAACAAGTCTCTTGGGTGGTGGGGAAGGCAGCTTAATAACGGCGCAGCGAAAGATGAGGCCGATAAAAATCTGTGTTTGCAGAACTTTACTGTGAAGCCGTCAGAGCAGTCGACGAAACAGTTTGAGAGGCCATCAAGGGAGCATTGCCCGGAATTAAGTTTAGACGACAATGGATTTCTGCTAAATAAACTGGAGGACTTGGAAGTGCCCGGCAATCCGCTGTTATCCCTGAACCTGCAGCTGAACCAATTGCTGATGCTTTTAAATAATCCGATGTTATTCCCTCATCTCGCCTATGCCCAAGCGTTCAGAAATATTATCGCAAATGGGCAGGAACAAGGGAGCGGGCGGCACTAGGCCAACATTTGAAATAGAGAGGGGCAGAACGGATTCCATGTTTACATATGCTTTCATCGATGTCTCGCAGAAGCAGGAGTTTATTTTTCAACATAATAAGCTTAGAGATAATTTATACAATTCGTTTGTTATCAAATCGGTTACTGAAAGAATGGATCTGGAGGATCTGGCTGATTTGGAAATATCTTTAAGAGGATACTTGGAAGGCAATCATACGGGTCAGTTTGAATTTGAATATTCAGGCGGGGGAAACAGCATTGTGCGGTTTGAAAAAGCCGAACAGGCCAAAGTATTTGTCAGAGGTTATTCTTATGCTGTGTTAGCAGCTTATCCGGACTTGGAATTGTACATCAGTTTGGTCGATGAAGCGGAAGTTACAGGGATATGTACGGACAGCGAGGATAAGGACAAACGAATTCGCAAGCTGCTGCATCAAAGAGCGGATCAAATAAAGGACAAGCGCCGCTCCAGATTCCGGCGTTGGACGTATGGGATCGAGTTGATCAATGAAACAGGCCAAGCCGCGCGGATCGAAGAAATGGACAGGAGGAATTATAAACTGTCCAGAAATCATTTGATCAATAAATTGAAGCCTGAACTTGAGGGAACCCCTATTGAAGACACGATAGAATTGCAGGATTACAAGAAGGAAAACGATGGAAAGAGCTATATCGGTGTTATCGTCATTGATGGCAACAAAATGGGGGAGATGGTCAACCGAATTTTGAGTTTTGGTCAGCTGAGGGATTTTAGTGCGAAGATTGAACAGATTTATTGGGAAGCCGTAGTAGAGGCTCTCCGGGCATGCGCCGGAACAATGAAAAGCGATAATCTCGAAACCGGTCAAAGAGATCCAATATGCGTGACCCCAATTGTCATGGCAGGGGACGATATTTGCTTGATCATAGAGGCGGAGTATGCGCTCTCCACCGCAGCGAATATCATTAAACAGATTCAAAAGATATCGGCCCGTGAAACCGGGCGGAACGATGGAATCGGTGAGATTTTTAAGGAAGAGCACTTGACCGCCTGCGCAGGAGTGGCGATTGTGAGATACACGTATCCGTTTTTTGAAGCCGTAAAAGTAGCCGAATCGCTCTGCCATCATGCCAAGGAATCGATCTATGCTGTAGAGAGCGGGCGTGCCGCCAACGCTTCCTTTATAGACTGGGACATCGTGCAAGGACAGACGACGATTGCTCATACATATGAAGATTACGTGAAGCATAAGGACGATCGGGAGATTTTTCATATTAAGCCTTTGCGGGTGGATCAGAGCGCTCCTGTTCAAGACGGTATATACAGCTTTGATTCCTTTATGGAGATGGTCAACCAAATTAGAGCAAAAACAATCAGCAACTCGACATTGGAAAAAGTCAAGAAACATATGTACGGGGGCTGGGAATCCTACAAGCTGTTTTTTGAAACGAATAAGGCAAGCGGCAAAGACCTGATTAAACTCGTGGAAGGTATATACTCCGAATATGCTGAATGCGATAGTGCGGCGATCAAAAAGGAGAGCGGTTCCGCAGTATCCTATACCTACGTTTTAAATGATGTATTGGATGCCTTGGCGTTTATTAACAAACAGGAGGGACAAACGGATGCAGCCGGAACGGAATTACAAAATAGAAGTGAAAATTTGCAGCGAAGCGATATACAGCAGCGGTGAAAAGGAGCGCAATCTGGTTCAGTCAAAAGTATTGACAGACCGTTATGGGCTTGTTTATTTTCACGCTAAAACATTCAAAGGCCAGCTTAAACGGCAGGCGTTCTGGTTGTTGGAGCAATATAAGAGTTTCGATCTGCAGAGGGCGCAAACTTTCCTGCACTCTATTGTGCGTCTATTCGGTATCAATAATCAAGAGTTAGAGGGCGCTGCTTCCTGCCTTCAGCATAAGCAAGTACAGGAAACGGGCATCATGCGGCTCAGCCATCTTGAGCTGGATGAGCAGGTTCGAACGTATTTTATCGCCTTGCAAGCGGAGAGCGAGCGGGACGGATACTATCAAATTTCCCCGCACGATCTTATTGAAGCGCAGACCCAGATTCGTACCGGAATCCAACTGGAAGAGGGCGTTGTCAAAAATAAAATGATGACGACTTATCATACTGTGAAAGATGGCCTTTTGTTCCACTCTACGCTCACTTTCGACTCTGACCCTGGTATGTATATAGCGGATTTGCAGCGTATCGTCTGCTCTTTCCGCCGAATAGGCGCTGGCATTCATCGGGGCCGGGGTGAAGTGGAGGCACATTTGCTGGTAGATGGGCGGAAGCCGGACATCCCCAAGCATTTCGATAAAGAAGGTGAGTTGCGTGTATCATTATAGAGTTATTGAAATAACCAATATGGAGCCCGTAAAAATCGGCGCCGGCGGCAGCAAAGCCAATACGGAGCCTTCCAAGGACTATATCCCGGGTTCGGCGATCAGGGGAGCCGTAATCGGTTTACTAAATCGATTGAAAATTTTCAACGACGAAACAGGACCGGCTATTTTATTGAAGATGGAATGTTACAACGCTTATCCATATCGAGATAGCCGTTTGTATATGCCGACTCCGGCGCATTTGCGGGTGGATAAACATAAATGGCGTGAGATCAAGATGAAGGGGGGTACTGAAGAAGCGAGAATTGAAATGACTAATTTGCTGGACGGTTACTCGAACCGAACCGATGATGCCGCCAAGAATGCTTTGGAATACCGTTTTGTAGCGATTAAGAATGACCGGTTGAGAGGAATCAAGGTAGCAAAAGAGTATCGGCTGCATCATAGCGCAAAGCGAGGGAACGAAGAAGTTCGCAAGGAAAATCTTTTTAGATACGAAGCGATTGCCGCGGGGCAAACGTTTCGCGCTATCATAAAGTTTGACAATTCACTGTGTTCGCTTTTGGAGCCTGTATTCAAAAAAATTGTGCGATTATATGTAGGTGGATCTAAAGGCTCAGGATATGGGTTATGCGAAATCAAGCCCAAAGGTGAACTGCTGGTCAGCTATCAGGAAGCTAAGCGTCTTGCGGGTATATCGGGAGAAATAGACTCGCAGCAAGGCAATACGCTGGCGATCACTTGTTTGTCCGATTGTTTGCTGCGCGATGAGTACGGACAACCAATCAATCATATACCGGCAAGGTACATTGAAGAAATTACGGGACATTCCGTCTTATCTGAACCCGAGACCTGCGTGCAGATCGTTCAGACAGGGCGAACGGAAGGCTACAATGCCACTTGGCAGGCCAGGTATCCGAAGGAAACTACGCTAAAAGCAGGGTCTGTTCTGCAGTACACCTTGGCTGAGGAGCTCGATGAGGATAGACTGAGGCAAATGGCGGAAGCTTTGGAAAGTCGCTTGATCGGACAACGCACACAAGATGGCTATGGTTGGATTGGCGTGAATATCCGCTATCCGAACAAGCTGCTTTTGAAAGAAGGCCAGACGCAGCAGCAGAAGGAACAGCAGGGCGACTCGGCAGTAACGGATGCAGGGTTGGAACGTCTGCTGGAAGAAGCATCGGCAAACCCGTCTATGTCGATCATTTTATCAGGGTTGGAGCAGGCCAGATGGCGTTGGCTGCAAATGATTTGTGTCAAATCGCAATTCGATAGTGCGGAAAAGCTGCCAAGTGAAGAAAGTATCCTAATTTCGAATGGCCTTAAGAAGAATCATCTCATGAGGATGAAAGAAAGATTGGAGGCATATCTGGAGAGCCTGAATAACGGGGGCGCTATTCATAACCCCGTTCAGCCTGTTCGCTATTATGAGAATGACAATCAGCTTTGCTCGATTGCCAAACTTAATTTTTCGGAAATTTTGAACTATTTGCAGGAGAAAAAGGCTGGTTCTGCAGAGCCTCTGGATCGTTATGCCGAAAATATGCTGAATAGCAAAAATGGTAAATTCTTTTATTCCCGGTCCATTCACCCCAAGAAGCAATTTATTGCTGAGTTGCTTCGCACCGGTCTGGATATTCAGCAAAGGAGGATAAACGAATGAACCAAACGGTTATCTATTATTTTACGCTTAAGGCTTCTACGCCTCTGTATTTTGGAGGAGGTAAGTTGGAGAAGCCAGGCGATCCGAACAAACTGATTCGAAATTCCGCAGGACAGCCCTTTGTACCCGGAAATTCGATCGGAGGGGCGTTAAGGGAGCATTTGAGCCAAATAGGGGTGTCCAAGGACATCATTCGGTCATATATGGGAGGAATTGGGGAAAACGGCAAAGGTGAATTCGTGGAAAGCAAAATATTTATTAGCGATGGCAAAATAACTGGAGGCAATCATGTAGAGGCAGCAAGCCTTATAGTCGAAAAAGAGGGTACTGCAATTGACCGCGCCTACGGGACGGCAGCCCATCATCACAAATATACATTTGAATATTTGCCGGCAGGCACGGAGCTTGCTTTTCAAGTTGAATGCGATCTTGAAGAACAAACCGTGCCGGAGTTCGAGAAATGGATCTCTTCCTGGGCGCGAGGCTTGGCTGAACATCATTTGCTGCTAGGCGGGAAGAAAAGTAACGGATTTGGGCAATTTGAGCTGAAGGATTTGAAAAGGTCTGTTTTTTCTTTTGACTGCACCGAGGCGCTTGATGAATTCATTTTTGAGCGGTCCATGCGCGAGCCTGAACCCTTTGACTGGGAAGACGTGGAATTGGAAGAGCGGGAAAGGGGTGCTGTATTTACTTTTTCAATGACAGGCTCATTTCCGTACGGTGTGTATCAGGCATTCGATATCAAACATTCGCAGGAACTGATTATAGATTTGGAAAAGATGCCATTGACCGGCTTGCAGCAAAGCCGGAGCGGGGCTTACTATCTACCGTCCACGAGTGTGAAAGGTGTCGTTAGAAGTGAAGTGGAACAACTGATCAGGCGAATGATTGGGAAAACAAGCGATGGCGCAGCGGTCGAACGAAAATGCGATGAGCTGTTCGGGAGTACGGGACGAATCGGGAAGCTTGTTTTCACGGACGTGGAATTGAACAATGCCAGCCCTGTTCAAATTAAGAGATACGATAATAATGAGGGCAAGTGGGTTTCGGGCGAACCTGTATACATCAAGATCGACCGGCTGACCGGCGGCGCCTACAATTCGGCCTTGAAGCGCCAACAAGAAATACAAGGAACGGCCAGCATCCGCTTCCAATTGCACACCGAGCGAGAGGACGCAAGCGAAAATCCGTATATGTTCCCGCTTGTTTATGCGCTGCGCAGAATAGGAGCGGGAATCGTTCCGCTGGGAGGCAGAACGGTCATTGGTTTGGGGCAATTTGCCGCAGAACAAGTGGCCGTTGAGGTGGGCGGTATTGTCAGCGAAGTTTCTACCGATGAAATCCTGTCGGGGGAAAGCCGGGCTTGGCTTGAGTCATGCTTTGAATCGTTTAAAAGGTGGTGCAGCGATGCCGATGCGTAAAGTTTTTGATCTCGTACAGGCGGATATTGAGAATTATGATTTTATAGCGCATTTGCTTGACCGTGTGCTGATAGGCCGCGTAAACGAACCGTCGCATGACGATTTGCTCGAAGCCTTTTACCAGAACCGCATTCTGGAAGTGCATCTTTTTAATACGCAAAAAGAATTGTTTGCTTCGCTTGATCAGGGTGTATTGGTCGCCTATGCCCCGCTGGAACATCGCGACGGCGCGGGCATTACGCGTTCTTATCAGCTGGAGGAGAAGTGGACGAAAGTCTATGAAGCTCTTGAAGTAAAAGAATATATCAATTATGACGAGAATCATCTTGCCTATGTGGATAAAACAGTTTTGTACAGATTGAAACGGAAGGGGAATGCGAATGGCTGAGGACAGAAATAAAAAGCGCAACGGTTGGGCTGGAAAAGGTGGGGGCGATAGTAATCAACCCGAATACATCACATTGCCGTATGATTTTGTGCCTTTTGCCAAGGCTTGCGAGTACCCATACACGCTGGAAACTGTGCCAAAGCATAATGATCAATCAAATTTAAGCGGGGTTATCACTTACCAAATTACGCCCTGTTCCGATTTGGCTATCGAATGGAGGGAGAAACAGGGGGAAGGGCATTATGCAAGCGGCAGCCTGATTAGAGGGAAAATAAGGGCGAATGCCGAAATTTTAAGCAATAGCTATCCCGAGTTTATCCATCAAGGCCAAATGCTGTACCGGGACTTGGCGAGCAATCAAAAAGTTAATTACCGCAATGCTTTGAAGTTGAAGGATGGCATAGAGCGTTCGATTCGCGCAGGCTATTTAAGAAAAATTAATAATGAATATGTTGTCATTCCTGCTAAAGAAATTGAGCCAGGCAAATATTTCGTTTCCGTGAAAGAGCATAGGCTGGTGAAGATGGGACTGAGCAGCAGAAATCGTTTATATAATTGGCATGATCAAAATAAACAGTCGGAATTCAATAAGCTCCAGCAGGAGATTGAAGCCGCAACCGCCAAAATTAAATGGCTACGCGAACAATATAAAGAAGATTTAGCTGGCATAGAGGGGGAAATGTCCAATATTTTTAAAACATATAGTTTTAATCAATGCTTTAGAAATTTAAGCGGGATGAGCAAGAATAATAGAGCACAACTTCTTCATAAGAAATATGAACAGTTGCTGGGTGAACTCAAAGCCCTATCATCGGGCAGCCCAAAGCTGTCTGAGCTGTGTGAGCTAACCGCCAAAAGGTGGAAATTGAAGGCGGAAATGGATATAAAATACAGTACGGAATTAAAGGAGAATCTCCATTTTACCCCATACCAGAAAATGGGCTACTTCAAACGCAATGCCAATAACGGTATTGAACACATTTCATTCGCTCTAAGCAACAATAAGGCTTCAGAACATACTCCTGAAAAATGCTATATATTTAACTCGACGAATGCCCGTTCGAAGCGCAGTCATTATGTTGTGTTGGAGCCTGTCGAGGATAAAACGAAAAAATACTTGGTGCCTCAGCCCTTAATCGAAGGATATAACCACTACATGAAAAAATTTCGTACGCCTGGGGTGCCTGGAGCGGACCGGATAAAGGATTTTTATAATATATTCGATGACGATAATTTCGAAAAGCTTAAAAAAGAACAGGGAAACCATGGACTCATTGTTTTTTTTCAGTTGCCAGAGGAGGGGAAGCAGGGGGCTGACCAAACACAAATAAAGTACATCGGCCGTACGCCGTATTTTAAAATTCCATATAAACATCAATTAAGCGAGCTCATTCCGAAAAAGGAAGCGGATAAGGTCGATTATGCAAGTGCTTTATTCGGTTTTGCTGCGGATGATGCTCAAAGCGACATAAAGTCTTACAAATCCAGGCTGCGATTTAGTCCTGTCGATATTATCGGCAAGCTGGATGAGTCCAGCGTTGCAGAAGCAGCTTTTCTGCTGCCCACCCCATCTGCGTCAGCAAGCGCCATGTACCTGCAGCAAATGGGGGAGAAATTGCAGAGCTATGCACAGTTTCCTCAGCCCTTTTTAAATGGCCGAAAGTATTATCATGTATTGCCCAAAAAGCTCGAGTTCCCTGTTGTATCCAATCCGGGAGATAATGCTAATGCTGATAGAAAGAAAGAGAACAAAGCGAACGAAAATATGTTGAGCCATAAAAAGGTTATTCTATACCATGAAGACAAAAGCAAAAATGTTGTTCTGAAAGGCAAAATTTATTTCAAAAATGTGACGAAAGAAGAACTGGGACTGCTGCTCCTTAGCCTGGATTGGAAGGAACTGCAAAAATCAAGCGCATATAACCTGCACATAGCCCAGCATAAAGACAAGCTGCAACATGCTTATGAGCTAATTGGCGGCGCAAAGCCATACGGGTACGGAAAAGTTAAAATCGCGATTGAAAGTCTTCAATTCGAAGAGCAGGGAAATAGTTTTGAATCGCTGATTTTGCAAACGATGAAAACGGAGGAGCAGCGGCATGCATATATCGATGATTTCATCGGTGTAATGGGCGGACAGGCTTATTTTGAAAAAACCTCTTTTAAACATTATATCCGGAGCAAGCTAGAATTTGCCGGACAGGAGTCTCCCATACATAAGAACTGGGTAAATCTGGGGAAGGGAACGGGTGCTAAGGTTGGATACCCCAAGAACTGGCGTCTAAAGCCGAAGCAGTGATTGAACAGCAATCATTTCACACACGGAGGGAAAATCATGCTCGAATCGCTTGCTGCTATTTCAAGCTGCCGCCAGGCCCGATATGATGGTTTGGAGCGCCATGCTTGGCTGCAATACATTGTTTCGGCTGAGGAGCGTATCGTCAATTTTGAAAGAATTCATTCACTGCAGGAGCTGTCGCAAGCGAATCCGGTTTTGGATTATGTGGAAAGAAGCCTGCTTCTGCTCGATTCGCTGCATGTGTCGTTTTGGATGAAAGAACTGCTGGAGGAAGTGTTGATTTGGTCCGAGACGGCCAAAGGCGGGACATTGCGGGACCGCATCCGCTGGCAGGAAGAAGGGATTAATTGTTTTGTTCATAATATCGGTTCGGCGCAATTGTATCTGAAACACCAAAATGACAAGATGAGCGCTAAAACAAAGCTGATTCACAAGCTTATCGAGACTCACGGGCTTATCGGTCAACAGCTTCGGGGAGAAGTTCCGTCTAGTGAAAATTGGCCGCTAGCGGACTTGGTGAGCGAAGGTTTGGTGACGCCGGCCGAATTGGAGAATTTGCTGCAATCCCTCAATTATTGTATCATCGGGGCGGTCTCCGCCAAGCTTTGGGAGCAGGTTGAAGCTGAGGTTAAGGAGCTCATTCGTCACATCTCCGCCGGGGCGAAGGTTGAAGCGAACAATTTCAAGGACAGGCTGAGCAAGCTGCGTTCCTCCTCCATACTGCGGGGAGAAGATTTTGAGGGCGAGCTGCAAAAGCTGGAGGCCAAGGTCGATTTCCAGGCGCTGCAAAGTTTGTTCAACCACCGGACGTTCTGGTATGTGGAGCCCGCACTGCAAGATTTTTCACTGGAGCAGTTTCTGAAAATATTTTCGCTGATCGCCCGGGCAGCGGATCTTCAGGCCGTTAAGCACATCAGTTTCGAGACATTCATGAACGCGATGTACTACGACTATAAAGGCGTAAAAAAGATCAACATCTACAAAAAGCGGATCATCGAAAAGTATTTGGAGGAACTTTCTTGGGAACAAGTTGCGGCAGGGAGCATCGTTTCAAACAGCCCCCATCTCCGGCACCGGATCGAGAAAAAGGTGTATATCCCGGATACGGTTTTCTTTCGGTTCGAGTTCTCCGCCGCGGCTGACAAGCTGATCGAGTTTTGTGTGGAAGCGGAGAAGTCGCCGTTATACGAAAAGGCCGTGCTGCTGCTGTTCGATTTGTTCGAGCTGCGCAGAGACGCTTACGACCGTTTTCACAATGAAGAAGATTACTTGGCGACGATGAACCAAACCGCAGATTACAAAAAGATTATTTTGGACTACGTGGTCGGGCGGCGCGTCATCGATATCGGCCCGGGCGGAGGCGTTTTGCTCGATTTGATCGAGCGCCAGCTGCCGGACACAACTCCAATCGGGATCGATATTTCCACGAATGTCATCGAAGCGCTGAAGCGAAGAAAGCAGGTGGAAGGCCGCCGCTGGGAAGTGATGCAGGGGGATGCTCTGAATCTGAAGGACTACGTGGAGCCCGGGAGCATAGATACGGTTATTTTTTCGTCGATTCTTCACGAATTGTATTCCTACGTCCCTTACAACGGGAAAAAATTCAATCACGATACGATCGCCGCGGCGCTCCGGAGCGCATTTGACGTTTTGTCCGCCGGAGGGCGCATCATTATTCGCGACGGCATTATGACAGAGCCGGCGGCGGAGAAAAGGAAAATCCGCTTCCTGCAGGAAGACGGGATGTCTTGGCTGGAGCGGTATGCGCGCGATTTTGCCGGCCGGCAGATCGAATTTGAAAAGCTGAGCGGCGTTGAAGCGCTAATGCCTGTTAACGATGCCATGGAGTTTTTGTACACGTTCACATGGGGCGATGAAGCTTACGTTCACGAAGTCCAGGAACAATTCGGTTATTTCACGCCTTCCGGGTACCTTGATTTTATCCGGACAACGCTTGGCGAGCGCGCAAATGTGCTGACGAGCCGGCATTATCTCCAGGAGGGATATACCGAGGCGCTGGAAAGCAAAATCCGAATAACCGATGAAGCCGGAAATCCGGTTTCACTGCCTGACAGCACTTGTTTTATCGTCATAGAAAAAACGGGGAAATGACGTATTGACAAATCGTTTTTATATAATCATAATGATAATATCAAAATGAAATTATTTGACAGGCAGGTGATGGCGATGACCGAATCCATCGAGACCGAATCCATTTATTTCGCCGGCAAGTATCGCACACCCGACGGCGCGCCTGCCGATATCGTGATTTTTACGATCACTTCCACAGAGCGCAAAACAGCCAAGAAATCACTGCCGCTAAGGGAGCTGCAAGTGCTGCTCATTGCCAGAAAAAGTTGGCCTTTCGAAGGGCAGTGGGCTTTGCCCGGGGGATTTTCGAAGGAAACGGAATCGATTTATGAATGCGCGCGGCGCGAGCTTGAAGAAGAGACGAACGTAGGCGGTGTTCATATCGAATATTTGAATGTGTACAGCGCACCGGGCAGAGACCCGCGGGGATGGATCATTTCCCACGCTTTTAGTGCCCTTGTGAACGAGGCGGAGCTGGAAAACCGCAGAGCTGCCGACGATGCGAAGGATGTGCGTTTGTTTCCCGTATCCGAGGCGCTGCAGATGAATCTGGCGTTTGACCACGACGTTATTTTGCGGGACGCTTTGGATCAAATCCGCCACAAAATGCTGACCACGACGATCGCCAAACAATTTCTGCCCGAGCAGTTTACGATCAGCGAGCTGTATCAGGTTATTCAAACGGTCGTACCGGAGTTCGAGGAGAAAAATTTCATCCGCAAAATAACTTCGACCCAGAGCCGCAAAGGGATCATCGAAGAAGTCCGGGACCGCGGCGGCGAGTTGAAAATGTCCAACCGCTACTCTCAGAGGGCCGCGCAGTTATACCGGTTTACAGACGTTCAGCCTCAGCTGTCGATTTACAGCTAGGCGTTTCTTTTTCGGATTTAATATTGTCATTTTGATAATATTATAAATACTATATTGACGGAGGGATGAACAATGAAAAAACAAACGTGGACGATGCTGGGGCTGATAGCAGCCATGCTGGCAGTCGCATATCTGACGTCATCATCAGCTTTGGAAATTGCAGCAACGATCACGGGTCTGCTATGCGTTTGGCTGACGGCCCGGGAAAACATTTGGGCTTGGCCGATCGGCCTCGTGAACGTCGTTTGCTTCTTTTATATGTTCTGGGAAGTGAAGCTTTACGCGGATATGACGCTACAGGTTTTGTTTTTTATGTTGAGCGTCTACGGGTGGTTGATATGGCTGACGAAGCGGGGAACCGCCAAAGTACGGCCAACCAAAAGGATCGACCCGCGATTGGCGGCTTTTCTGCTCGTATTCCTGCTTGTCGTGACTTGGGCATGGGGAACGTTTTTAAAAAGCTACACCGACGCCTCGATTCCTTATGCCGATGCTTTTATCGCCACCTTAAGCGTGATTGCGCAGTATTTGCTATCGTATAAAGTTTTGGAGAACTGGTATGTGTGGATCGCGGTAGACATTTTATCGGTCGCCATGTATCTCTACAAAGGTTTGGATGCGGTCGCCTGCTTGTATCTCGTATTTCTGGGCATCGCCGTTATGGGATTGATATCGTGGAAAAAACAGTGGAACCGGCGCAGTTACGCGCAGAACAGACGGGCTGCCAACCTGGATTTCATGGAAAAGGAGTGAACAAACATGACAAAACGTACGGTAGGACTCACTTTGGGGAAGTTCGCTCCTTTTCACCGCGGACATCAATACGTCGTTGAGACAGCGCTTAAGGAAACGGATGAAGTCATCGTCATCATTTACGATTGTCCCGAAACGACGAATGTTCCGCTTCCTGTCCGCGCCGACTGGATTCGCAGGCTGTACCCTTCCGTGTCGGTGATCGAAGCATGGGACGGTCCGACGGTTGTCGGATATACGCCGGAAATCAAACGTATGCACGAACAATACGTGCTGGGCCTGCTTGGCGGCAAACGGGTGACTCATTTTTATTCGAGCGAATTGTACGGGGAGCATATGAGCGCCGCTCTGGGCGCAGTCAATCGGCAGGTCGACCCGCGCAGGGAACGTGTTCCCGTCTCAGGCACTGCGGTGCGCGCAAACCTTTTCGCGCAAAAAATGTATGTAGACCCGGTCGTATACAGCGACTTGATCACAAAAATCGTTTTTCTGGGCGCTCCGTCGACAGGAAAAACGACTTTGGCCGAACATATGGCCAGGCAGCATCAAACGGTCTGGATGCCCGAGTACGGAAGGGAATATTGGGCGCAGCATCAAGAGAACAGAAGGCTAACGAAAGAGCAGTTGGTCGAAATCGCCGAAGGCCACGTGGAGAGGGAAGATGCGCTGCTTCCGAATGCGCGTGAGTATTTGTTCGTAGATACGAATGCGATTACGACGTATATGTTTTCCCGCTATTATCATCGCGACGCAGCGCCGAGGCTGCGGCAGTTGGCTCAAGACGCCTCATCCCGCTACGATCTCGTATTTGTATGCGACACGGACATTCCGTATGACGATACTTGGGATCGTTCCGGCGACACGCAGCGGCATATGTTTCAAAAACAAATCGTTGCAGATCTTCAAACGAGGAAAATGGCTTATTTTATGTTGAACGGAAGCTTGGAACAACGCGCGCAAAAAGTGAATAAGCTGCTGGCGGCCTTCAAGAAATACCGCAGTTTGGAGGAACTGTTCTGAACCTCGAAAATATGTCACGTCACCCGTCAGGGTGAAGTGCATAGCATCCGTCAAGTGTGTTCCGAATCACAGTGAACAGAGGGCATTAGGCATATACTGTAAGGGAAAAGTTAAGACAGAGAGGATGATTCGAAATGGAACAACATTTTAACGGAGAAGAAAAAATCGGCGCTATCGTTTCCGACTTCCCGGGGGCGAGCAATTTATTCAAGGAAGTCCAGATCGATTTTTGCTGTGGAGGAGACCGCAGCCTCTTGGACGCGATCCGTCAAAAAAAACTGGATGAGCATGAGATTTTGCACCGGTTGAATGAAAGCTTTGCGGAAATGAAAAGCAGGAATGAAGCGAGTGAAACGGATTGGCGGGAAGAGCCGATAGCAGATTTAATCGATTACGTCGTCAATCATCATCATGCCTATTTGCGCAAAGAAATGCCGCTGCTGAGCGAATTTGTCACGAAAGTTTTTCGCGTTCACGGCGGAACTCATGTCGAGCTTTCGGCATTGCATAAACTTTTCCACCAAATGAAGATTGAATTGGATCAGCACTTGATTATGGAGGAAGAGGTGCTCTTCCCTCTGTTAAAGCAATATGCAAGCCATCCGACAGCCGAACTGCATCAACAGGCCATAAAAGGTTTGCATGAGCTGGAGTCGGATCATAGCGTTGTCGGGAATTATTTAAAGGAGATGAGGGCGGTCACGAACGGGTATGCCTTGCCGGAGGGAGCATGCAGAACGTACACCATTACTTTTCATAAATTAGGCGAGCTGGAATCGGATCTTTTTCAACATATCCATTTGGAAAACAACATCTTGTTCCCGCGAATCGAAGAACAATAGGCAGAAACAAAATTTTTCTGTGGGGGAGCGGTGTTCCCATGAAGAAACGGAGTGTCGTGATTCCGCATGAGCATGGCGGTTGGGCCATGGTCAGCGTACCGTTTTTGTTCGGAATGATGGCAGGAATGCTGCAATGGATGCATGTACCGTTATTTATGGCATGGCTTTTTCTTTATTTGTCATCGTATGCGTTCCTTCAATCTGTAAAAAGAACCGCTGACAGAGGTTACTGGGTCAGATGGGGCGTCTTCTACGGATTGGCTGCACTCGTGTGCTTGATTCCTCCGTTAATTAGCGAGCCGTCGCTTTTGTATGTTGGCTTTCCTCTTGCTGTGCTGCTGCTGATTAATATATGGCATGCAAAGCGCAAATCGGAAAGAGCGATGGTGAATGACCTGTGCGCCGTCCTCATTTTTTCCATCGGAGGCGCAGCTGCTTACCTGCTCGGCGGGGGAGGATGGGATCAAACGATGGCGGCGGTCGTTTTGTTCAGCTTTTTGCATTTTACGGGCAGCGTTTTTTTCGTAAAGTCAGTATTTCGCGAAAGAACGAATAAACGTTGGCTCGCCTATGCGCGCGTATACCACGGGTTATTGCTCATCGTTCCGTGGGCGGTCGGATATCCTTTGCTGACCGCTTCTTATTTGTTTTCAGCAGCGCGAACTTTCGCTTTTGCGGGTAAATCGCTGCGTCCATGGTCGGTGGGGATCATCGAAATCGTGGCTGCCCTGCAATTTTTGCTGCTGTCCGCATACTTGTTTTAAGTGAGTTTCTCACATCTGAATCGGATCTGCGTGCAAGAACATCCCCTGTCTTCCTCAGGTTTAACGGTGTTTATCGGATCGGTGACGTGACGAACATCACAACAATTTCAATCCATCTATGATAAAGTTAGCATCGGCTAAGATCATGGAAGAAATGAGGGAGAGGTTATTGTCGATATTGCCGCAAAAAAACGAACTTGGCTTTTACGAGATTCGATTGGAGTCGATTGGCGGGCTTGGCGCAAACCTTGCGGGTAAAATGCTGGCGGAAGTCGGCGTGATTGGCCATGGCTTGAACGGCTCGAACTTTTCATCATACGGTTCCGAAAAGAAAGGCTCGCCGGTCAAAAGCTTTGTCCGCTATTGCGACCCGGACGTCGAAATTCGCGATCATAGCCCGATCGAGCGTCCGCATGTCATCGGCGTTTTTCACGAGACGCTGTATAAAATGATAGACGTCGTAAGCGGGCTGCGTCCGAATGGCGTCGTTCTCGTCAATTCCGCGCGCGATTTCGCGCAGGTTGCCAAGGATTTGGGGCTGCGAACGGGAACATTGGCGATCGTGGATGCGCTTGGCATCGCTGTGGAGGAGAAGACGAAGGTAAATACGGCGATGCTTGGGGCCTTGTTCCGTATCTGCGATTTTCTCGATCCGGAGTCGATGAGGACCGTTATCCGCAAAACGTTCGAGAAAAAGGTGCCTCATCTGGTAGAGCCGAATTTGCGTACGTTTGACCGCGGATTTGCCGAGGTTCGCTTCGAAAGCCTGCATGCCGAAGGCTCAGGGGAAGCGGTCTACCGCCGCCCCGAACCGGCCCTTGGCTATTTGACACAGGAGCCGGGAGGCATTTTAACGGTTGCCGCCAACAGCGTGCTCAAAAATTTAAGCGGCTCGCGTCAAGGCTATTTGCCGGAGTATCGCGAGGATGTTTGTATTCATTGCGCAGCTTGCGACACGGTATGTCCGGATTTTTGCTTTGTATGGGAAAAACGGCCGGATAAGAGAGGCAACCCGCAGATGTACTTAACGGGCATCGACTACCAATATTGCAAAGGCTGTTTGAAATGCGTTGAAGCTTGCCCGACGGATGCGCTTGGCGATTTGCGGGAAGAACCAGGTTATGCGGAGCTTCACCGTGCAGTTCAGCGTTTTCCTTATGCGACGGGAGGGCGAGTTTAATGTCAGTCAAAGAAAATGAGCAGCACGTACAACTGCAAACAACTGCGGCCGAACAACGGACGGTATTCGAATCCGGCAATGAGATGGCGGCGATGGCCGCCGCCCAAATCAACTATCATGTCATGGGCTACTTTCCGATTACACCGTCGACTGAGATCGCTCAATATTTGGATATGATGAAGGCGCGTGGTGAACACGACATCAAGCTCATTCCGGCGGACGGGGAGCATGGATCCGCAGGAATTTGCTACGGCGCCGCCGCAGCGGGGGCGAGGGTATTTAACGCGACGAGCGCGAACGGCTTTTTGTATATGATCGAGCAGCTGCCCGTGCAGGCCGGGACGCGGTTCCCGATGGTCATGAATCTGGTAACCCGCGCGGTGAGCGGGCCGCTTGACATTCGCGGAGATCACTCCGACTTGTATTACGGCCTCAATACCGGCTGGGTCATCCTGACAGCGCGCACGCCGCAGGCCGTCTATGACATGAACATCATGGCGCTGCGCATTGCGGAGCATGCGGATGTAAGACTTCCCGTCATCGTGGCATACGACGGATTTTTCACCTCGCACCAAAAGCGCAAAGTGCAGGTTTTCGCCAACCGCAGAACGGTACAGCAGTTCGTCGGCGAGACAGCGCCCGCATCTCCTCATGTGCTCGATCCCGCCAAGCCGGTCGTCATCGGTGCATACATGAATGGGGACGATTTGATCAATAACCACTTTCAGCAGTCGGAAGCGATGCATCGAGCAGGAGAAGTATTCCGGGAAGTGGCGGATGAATACGAGGAGCTGTCCGGCCGATCCTACGGTACATTGGATTTGTACAAGATGGAGGATGCCGAGGTGGCATTGTTCCTGCTCAATTCGGCTGCCGAATCGGCGAAGGATGTCGTCGACCGGCTGCGCGCGCAAGGCATCAAAGCGGGGGTCGTCAGCCCGAATATGCTGCGGCCGTTCCCGGCCGAAGACATCCGGGACGCTGTTCGCGGGGTGAAGGCGATGCTCATCGGCGAACGGGCGGATTCGTACGGCGCGAATGGGGCGAATTTGACCCATGAGGTCAAATCGGCGCTGCAGGACGATAAAGACAACCGTACGATCGTTCTTTCCCGCATCTTCGGCGTCGGGGGCAAAGATTTCTACGCTGACGATGCCGAAAATTTGTTCCGGTTGACGATTGAAGCCATGGAACGCGGAGCGGCGGAAGTTCCTTTTGACTATTACGGCCATTCGGCATTGGGGTCCGGGCAAAAGCTTGAGCCGGTGCTTGAGCCGATGCACGGTTCCATGTTCAAGTCCGGCCTCATTCAAGTAACGGAAAACGAAGAGACCGGCAAGCTGAAAGTGCGTATTCCGCCATTGCGCGCACTGACCGGGAAGCCGAAGCGGATTGCCTCCGGGCACGGCGCTTGTCCAGGCTGCGGCATTTTCCCGGGGCTGGAGCTGTTTTTTAAAGGCATCGAAGGAGATGTCGTCACGCTGTTCCAAACCGGCTGCGCCTATATAACGACGACCGGGTATCCATACAATTCCCACAAGCAAAGCTTCATCCACAATTTGTTCCAGAACGGACCGGCGACGTTGTCCGGAACGGTTGAAGCGTTCTTGGAACGGAAGCAGCGCGGGGAGATCGAGCTGCCCGATGACTTTACGTTCGTTATGGTGACCGGAGACGGCGGCATGGATATCGGGATGGGCTCGGCGATCGGTACGGCGCTTCGCAATCATAAGATGATCGTCTTGGAATACGACAACGGGGGTTACATGAATACGGGGGCGCAGCTGTCTTATTCGACGCCGATCGGGCACATGACGAGCACGTCAGGCGTAGGCAAGAATCAGCAGGGCAAGCCGTTCCATCACAAGGATACGCCGCAAATTATGGCGGCCACGAACATTCCTTATATTTTCACGGGAACTGAGGCTTATCCGCAGGATCTCGTGATGAAGGCCGCCAAAGCGCAATGGTATGCGCAAAACGAAGGCATGGTTTACGGAAAGCTGCTGATCGCTTGCCCGCTGAACTGGAAATCGGACGACCGTTACGGTGAGAACATTATCAAAGCGGCAGTCGACTCTTGCTTCTTCCCGCTGTACGAAGTAGAGCGCGGCGTTACAACGATCACCTACGATCCGGAGGCCAAAGGCAAAAAAGCGGCGATCTCGGAATGGCTGCGTTATATGGGCAAAACGAAGCATTTGCTCAAGGAGGAGAACAGCGGTCTGCTTGACCAATTTGAGCGCGAAGTGGAGCGGCGGTGGCAGAAATTGAAGGCCAAGCACGACAACCCGTATTTGTAAAAATGAGCATGAGCCTGATTGCTAAAATGAGAGATTCAGATAGGTTGTGAACTGGAATGTCGGATCACTGGGTTCCTTCCCGTTTTACTCGCAGTGTTCGAATCGATGGCAAAGGCAGGATGCTTTACAACACCTATACCGGAGCGATGGCGGCCGTCCCGCCCGAGGAAGAAGCGGAAGCATGCCGCTTGCTTGAGGGAAGGGAAGCGACAGCGGCATCGGCGGGATTAGCGGCCGAATTGCGCGAAGCCGGCTTTCTTGTGCCGGCAATGACGGATGAGCTGCGGCAAGCGCAGCAGCTTCACGATGCCCAGAAGGAAGCGGCATCCATGCACCTTGTGATCATGCCGACCGAGGCGTGCAATTTTCGCTGTACGTATTGCTATCAATCTTTCCCGCGGGGAGCGATGAGCCGGGAGACGATTGATGGTCTCAAGGCTTACGTCCGGGAGGCAGCGGCCCGGATTGATCATCTGTCGGTCAGCTGGTTCGGAGGCGAACCGCTGCTTGTGCCCGGCACGATCGATGAACTATCCGATTGCTTCATGGAAAGTTGTTCGCGGAACGGCGCCGGCTACTCGGCGGACATGTCAACCAACGGGTATTATTTGACCAAGGAGCGAATGAGGCAGCTGCTGGACCGGAACATTACCCGATACATGGTTACATTGGATGGAACTGCTGCGGTTCACGATCAGCGAAGAAGGCTGCTTGGCGGCGGGAAAACGTATGAAACGATTATCGGAAATTTGCTGGAACTGCGCAGCCTCGACGCTTCGTTTACGATGGATCTTCGCGTCAACTTTGACGCAGATAACGTGGAAGAAGTACCCGGATTTCTCAAGCGGTTGTCCGAATGGTTTGGAGGCGACAGCCGGTTTCAGCTCCTGGTCAGACCGATTGGCCGTTGGGGCGGACCACAGGACGATCGGATTCCCGTTTGTGACAGGACGGCGTCCGATAAGCACCTCTGGGAAATGATGGATTACGGCTTGGAACAAGGGCTGACCGTTAGCGAGACAATTGCAGACGCACTTATGCCTTCAGGGTCCGTATGTTATGCCGCCAAGCCTAATTCGCTTGTCATTGGGACGGACGGACAGCTGTATAAATGCTCCGTCGCATTCGATGACGAGATAAATCAAGTCGGAAGGCTGTCCAAGGATGGGCGTATGGAGCTCGATATGGACAAATTATCGCTATGGACAAGCTCGGGCGAAGACAAGGATGCGGTATGCCGCTCTTGTTTTTTTCGCCCTGCCTGCCAGGGCAACCATTGCCCGTTATATCGGATGCGCACGGGAAAACGTCCTTGTCCGCATGAGAAAAGGAAAATGAAGCGAGTGTTGAGCCTGCTGTGGAAACAGGCAGATCGATACAAGGGAGGCGAATCAGGAGATGAAGCTTATTAGACCTGCCATAACATCGGCCCAAGCATTGAAGTCCGGGAAAATTTTGAAATCGGTGCCCGGAAATTTAAAATAAAACCCGTGATGTTTGAAAAGCGCGAAAGGAGGGACCACATGTCGTTCTTAGTCAAGGAACGAGATTATAACGACAATCCGTTTATCGTCATTTGGGAGGTAACCCGGGCGTGCGCCTTGAAATGTTTGCATTGCCGGGCGGAAGCGCAGTATAAGGCGGATGCCCGGCAGCTTACGTTTGAGGAAGGGAAACGGTTGATCGACAGCATTGCGGAGATGGACCATCCGCTTTTCGTGTTCACCGGGGGAGATCCGCTAATGCGGCCCGATTTGTTCGAACTTGCCCGATATGCGATCGATCGGAAGAAGCTGTCCGTCTCCATGACGCCTAGCGCAACGCCAAAAGTAACGCGCGAAGCGATTCGAACAGCCAAGGAGGTTGGATTGTCTCGTTGGGCCTTCAGTCTGGATGGGTCGCGCGCAGACATACATGATCATTTTCGAGGAACGAAAGGTTCTTACGATCTAACGATGAGAGGCATCGATTATTTGCAGCAATTGCAAATTCCTATCCAGGTGAACACGACGGTCTCGAAGTACAATCTCCACGATCTTGAGGCGATTGCGGAGAAGGTTAAAGAGATGGGAGCGGTGCTTTGGAGCGTTTTTTTTCTGGTGCCGACCGGTCGCGGGATGGAAAAAGATATGATTTCCCCGGCGCAGCACGAAGACGTCATGAAATGGTTATGCCGGGTTCAGCAAAGCATGCCATACGGCGTCAAAGCAACGGAAGCGCCGCATTACCGCAGAGTATTCCTGCAAGAGCAGCGGCGTTTGGGAGCAAATCAAGCCCAAGCAGGCGTAAAACGTGCGGATGTGCTCGGTCGTGCGCATAAAGGGGTCAATGACGGGGATGGCTTCGTCTTCATCAGCCATATCGGCGATGTTTATCCTAGCGGTTTCCTGCCTGTAAGCTGCGGGAATGTCCGTGAGCGGGCACTGACGGACATTTATCGCAATTCTCCCGTTTTGAAGCAGCTGCGCGACAAGTCGTTGTTAAAGGGCAAATGCGGAGTTTGCGAATTCAAGGAGCTTTGCGGCGGCTCCAGAGCCAGAGCCTATGCGGCAACGGGTGATTATTTGGAAAGCGATCCTTATTGCGCTTATGTGCCGAAAGCGTGGGAGAATCAGGCTTATTAAAAAATGGATACAGAAATTTATCAAAAGACTGCTTATGGCGGCCTTTTTCTTTTTTTGTTTACTAAATAAATCTCGTTTTATATAATGATCTATGATTTATATCATTTATAACTAAATATATTTAATTATAAAATACATATCAGCACGATTCTACAAGATAGGAGAAAATAGATGAAAACCAACAGATCCCTTTTAACCTTATTCGTATGTGCTTTGCTGCTAATGCTCTCGCTGAGCGGTTGCGGCAGCGCTGCGAATACAGCCAAAGAACCTCAGACCGAGGCGCAAGCCGGCGAGTCCGCCCGTCAAACTTATACCATTGTCGATCAACTGGGCCGCACTGTAGAAATTCCTCAACATGTCAAAAGAATCGTTGCTCTGCAGCATCACACTTTGGATATTATGCTTGAACTGCAAGCTCAAGATAAGCTCGTAGGGGTGATGAGCGATTGGGAAAGCTTGCTCGGCAGTTATGTCGGGGATGTTTTTCCGGGAATCAAGAACTTGAAAACGCCGGGAACCATTTCGGATTTGAATGTGGAAGCTGTCGCTGATTTGAAGCCTGATGTCGTATTTATTTCCAACCAGGTGCCGAAAAAGACGATCGCGCAGCTTGAACAACTCGGCATACCTGTCGTAGGCATTACCTTATATGTGGCGGATAAAGAGCAGGCTTCGACGATACATCCCGATCTTGTCAATCCGGACGAGGCGTATACCGAAGGACTCAAACAAGCGATGACCCTTATTGGCCAAATTACGGACAAGAAAGAGAAAGCTTCCGAATTGTGGGATTATATCGTAAGCAATCGGGCTATCGTATCCAAACACCTCCGCGAAATCCCGGAGAAGGACAGAATCAAAGTGTACATGGCTAACGAGAATATGTACACGTACGGAACGGGCAAATATGTCGGCGTTGCTATGGCCAAAGCCGGCGCCCGCAACGTTGCGGAAACGATTAAAGGATATAAGCAGGTGAGCGTCGAGCAGATTGCGCAGTGGAATCCCGATGTCATCTTTGTGCAAAGCCGCTATTTGTTCGTATTGGACGAAATAAGAAAAAACAGCGCATGGGCTGAAATCAGTGCGGTCAAGAACAACAAGCTGATCATTGCGCCGGGCTATACGAAACCTTGGGGGAATCCGGCACCGGAATCGATGGCCTTGGGAGAAATCTGGCTGGCGAAAACATTGTATCCGGAAGCTTTTAAAGACGTGGACCTGGGCGCGATGGTGCAATATTTTTACAAACATTTTTACGGCATCGATTATAAAGAATAGCGAAATTTGTTGCAGAAAGGAAAGAACCATGCGCCATGTCCAACGCGGTAAAACGTTATAAGTTTGAAAAAAACAAGATGCCCAAGCTGATGGGGGTGATCTTGGTCGCTCTACCGGCAGTCATTTTCGTTCTATCTCTGATGATGGGAAAATATGATGTCGGGGCAGGGGAAGTATGCCAAATTCTTTTGAGCAAAATGTTCCCTCTGGAAAAAACCTGGGCATCTTTAACGGAAAATATCATTCTGGAAGTACGGCTTCCGCGTGTCATTGCCGCCATGCTCGTCGGCGCCGGGCTAGCGGTGTCGGGCGCTGTTTTCCAGGGTATTTTCCGGAATCCGTTAGCGTCGCCATACACGCTTGGCGTTTCCAACGGTGCCGGATTTGGCGCTGCTTTGGCCATCCTTTTGATGAATCGTTCATGGGCCGTGCAAGCTTTCGCGTTGATCTTTAGTCTCGTTTCCGTAGGCTTGACATTTTTGCTGAGCTCTAGAGCCAGAAACTCCGCCATTACATTGGTTTTAGGCGGGGTTATTGTCGGGTCTTTATTTTCGGCGCTTGTCTCGCTTATCAAATTTGTAGCGGATCCCCTTGACAAACTTCCTGCGATTGTATTTTGGCTGATGGGGAGCTTGTCGTCCGTCAGCACGTCGATGCTTTTGGCAGCGCTGCCTTTGTTTGTTATTTGCATTGTTGTTATTTGGCTGTTTCGTTGGCGGCTGAATGTATTAAGTTTGGGCGACGAAGAGGCGAAATCTTACGGCGTAGACGTCAGACGAGACCGAATCATGATCATTGTCTGCTGCAGTATGTTAACCGCCGCCGCTGTCAGCATTGCAGGTGTAATAGGCTGGGTCGGGCTGATCATTCCCCACTTGGGAAGAATGCTGGTCGGACCTGATTTCAGAAAGCTGCTGCCCGTCTGCATTTGCCTCGGCTCTTCTTATTTGCTGCTTATCGATGATTTGTGCAGAGCCTTGACAACGGTAGAAGTGCCTTTGGGCGCTATAACCGCAATGGTAGGCACGCCTTTGTTCGCTTACTTCATGCTCAGGGAGAAGGTGAACTGGTAATGAAAATAAGGGCGGACAACATCGCCTTTCAATACAAAGACGGCCGGCAAATATTTCATGACATTTCATTCGAAGTCACTTCGCCAAACGTGCTGTGCATTCTTGGATCCAATGGCGCAGGCAAAAGCACGCTGCTCAAATGCTTGGTCAATCAGCACAAACCGATAAAAGGACAAGTGTATTACGATGACAAGCCCGTTCAAAGCTACACGAACAAACAATTGGCCTCTTGTATGGCTTACATTCCGCAGATGCATGCCCCGACGTTCCCCTTTTCCGTACTGGATGTAGTGATGATGGGACGAACGGCCCATTTTGGCTATTTGGCGTCTCCGGGGAAAAGAGATATGACGATTGCTATGGACAATCTGAGTTTTTTGGGGATCGAGCATTTGGCCGGGCAGCCGTATACCCACATTTCAGGCGGCGAGCGTCAACTCGTGATGATGGCCGCCGCTTTAACCCAGCAACCGCAAATACTGCTGCTGGATGAACCGACCGCACATCTGGATTTTGGCAACCAGTTTCGTTTTCTGCAGGTCATAAAAACATTGAAAAACAAGGGAGTCGGAATCATGATGACGTCCCATTGCCCGGATCATGCTTTGGAAGCTGCCGATTATGTGGCTGTGATGAAGCATGGCAGTTTTGTTCATTATGGAGAGCCTGACGCAGTGATCACACAGAAAAACATGGAGGAACTATACGATATCCCTGTTCGAATGATTGCTATAGAAGGCAAAGAGAAAAGGAACTGTATAGCCGGAGCCTGAAAGGAGGCATCGAATGATGCAAGAACGGATTGACAGCTATTGGACAGGGCGTGCCGACGAATTCAGCGGGCTGCGGCTTGACGATTTTAAAAGCGATTTGCGCCATAAATACACGGAAGTTATTCAGGAACGCATCCCCCATTCCGGTCCGGTAAGAGTTCTTGACCTGGGCACAGGCGCCGGATTTTTTGCTTTTATTATGACTGACCTGGGCTGCGACGTTACCGGCATCGATTACTCAACCGCGATGCTGAGAAATGCCGAGACAAATGCAATAAATCTGGGCTATAACGGGATCACCTTCCGGCAGATGGATGCCCATCATCTTGATTTTCCCGACGCAAGTTTCGATTTCATTATTACCCGCAATGTGACGTGGACGCTGCATGACCCTCATCAAGCATATCGCGAAATGTACCGCGTACTCGCGCCCGGCGGCAGTATTTTGAATTTTGACGCCAACTATGGCCAAGCCTTCAAGCAAGCCGATGAAAAAGGGGAGCGTTTATGCCATCCGACGCAAACCCAGGAACAACTGAAGGAACGCAATGTTATTGCCAAATCGTTATACATTTGCGAAAAAAATCGTCCTCAGTGGGATGTGGAAGTTTTGCTCTCACTCGGTATGACATATATCGAAGTGGATATGGATATCCAAAAACGGCTCCATGACGACAAAAACCGCTATGGCAGCTATACTTCCGTCTCCAAAAGCGTGACCTCACCGCTGTTCATGGTGCATGCAAGGAAATAATGTGATGTAATCCTGCTCAATTGTGCACGAAAAGTCGGATAGTGCCGTGTCGCTTCTGCTATGTTATATATACAGGGAGGAGGTGCGCATGAATTTGCTTGAGCACATGAATCGGGCGTTAAACTATATCGAAGAAAATGTTACGCATGAGATTGACTTCAAAGAAGTGGCAAAGCTGGCTTTTTGTTCGGAATTTCATTTTAAAAGAATGTTTTCGCTGCTTGCAGGCGTAACGCTGTCCGAGTACGTTCGCCGCAGGCGCCTTACGCTTGCAGCGTTTGAGCTCAACAATAGCCGCATGAGAATCATTGACGTTGCGGTCAAATACGGATACAATTCGCCGGACTCTTTTACAAGAGCGTTCCAAAGCGTACATGGCATTACGCCGACTGAGGCCAGAATGACCGGCCAATCTTTGAAAGCTTATCCTCGGATGACTTTTCAACTATCTGTCAAAGGAGGGGAAGAAATGAATTATCGGATGGAAGAAAAAGCGGCTTTTCGCCTCATCGGCATCAAGAAAAGGGTCCCCATTATATTCCAGGGGGTCAATCCGGAGATTGCTTCCATGTGGAAAAGCTTAAACGATGAGGCGATCAGCGATCTTAAGAAGCTGTCTGACGTATCGCCATTCGGGCTGCTAAACGCATCCGTGAACTTTTCCGAAGGGCGGATGGATGAACAAGGAGAGCTGGACCATTACATCGGCGTGGCGTCAACGAAGGAGTGTCCGGATCATTGGTCATGCCTTGAAGTTCCCGCCTCGTCATGGGCTGTATTCACGGCGGTGGGGCCGTTTCCCGGTACGCTGCAGGAGGTGTGGGGCCGCATTTATTCCGAATGGTTTCCGTCCTCGGGCTATGAACAAACAAACGGGCCGGAGATTTTGTGGAACGAAAACAAAGATGTCGCGTCCCCGACTTTTAAAAGCGAAATATGGATACCTGTATGTAAAAAGTAAACGATCCATGAAGCGGCAATGGCGGAGAAATCGCCAAATGTACTTCAGCATGCCGCAAAGTCGCGGGTTTTCACGCAACCGCAATCGGTTCGAACGAACGAATGATAAGCTGCCGCTCCCGCGAGGAGCGGTTTTTTTTGGCGCGGTCAGAATTGCTGACCGTATTTGTCAGTATTTATTTGATATACTAGGCGATGTGAGTGGAAAAATGAATAGAGGAGTGTTCACGAATGTTTACCAGTATCGACGAGTTCGTAAAGGAATTCGAAATGGAATCCCAAATAACGGAAAAAGCGCTCGATGCGCTTACGGATGAATCGCTCTCGCAGGCCGTTACGGACAAGCACCGGACGCTTGGCTCCATCGCCTGGCACCTCGTGCTGTCGTACAATTACATGACCTACTTGGGGCTATCTTATGACGAGCCCTTGGCCGATGAGGCAGTACCTACATCGGCGGCCGCCATCGTCGGCGAATATCGCCGTATGAGCCGAGCTTTCCTGCGCGCCGTACGGAGTCAATGGACGGACGAGACGCTTGTGCAGGCCGTGAATATGTTCGGGGAGGACTGGCAGAACGGTGCTTCCTTGCGATTTACGCTGCGCCACGAAATCCATCATCGCGGTCAAATGACGGTGCTGATGCGTCAAGCGGGGCTGCGCGTACCGGACCTTTTGGGCCCCACGCGCGACGATTGGATCGAAAAGGGCGAGGAGCCTCGCGCTTAAAAGAGATCATGGACAGGGAGCGGCCGCCCTGTCCATTGTCTTTTTCGGCGAAGCCTGCTCACGGCCCCGCTAGCAAAGCCAACGCTTTCCGCTCCAAAGTCTGCGGATCGATGGTGCCCAGAGCGCTGTCTGCAATGACGCCGCTTTTGTCGAGAAAGAAAGTCGACGGAATCGGCCGGATCTTGTAAGCAGCCGCTGTTTGGCCGGTTGTGTCGAGCAGGACGGGGAAGCGGTAATCGTACTTTTGGACGAATTGCCGCACTTTATCCGGCGCATCGAGCGTCGTCAAATTGATCGCTACGATTTGGATCTCCGAGCCATGCGCCTGATCCAGCTTCGCGAAGCTTGGCGCTTCGTCGGCGCAGGGGCCGCACCAGGAGGCCCAGAAGTTGATGATCGTCGGCTTCCCGCGAAAGGAAGCGAGACTGTAGGATCGGGAGTCCAGATCCTCCAAATTAAAGTCGGGCGCCTTCAGCCCGACCTCGACGCCCTCGCCCGGCAGGACCGCCGGCTTGGCGGGGGGCCGGTAAAAGACGAAGGCCATGCACATGAGCATAGCCGCAACGATGGCCCATTGGGACGATCTCTTCATGGCACATATCCTCTCCGTTTCCGTCCGCCGGTTTAGCTGCCGTCCCGGACTTCGAACTTGGCCGAGATCATTTGGTGGGCCTCGGCCGTTGTCGCATGCACGAGCACGTAGTAGACGCCCGCTTCGACGAACGAACCTTTCAGCACATACCCGCCGGCCGGATCGTGCTTGGTTTGCTGCTGAATATGGTCGCCGTCAGGCTGGTCAGCTTTCCATATTTCCAGGACGACATCGGCGTCCTGAACCGCCCGGTTGCCTCGGGTCAGCGTCGCGCTTAAACTGACGGGCGCTCCGGTTTTGATCGCGGCCGGGCTCGTCGCGAATTGGAGCTTGAGCTCCTGGCCGGGCGAGCCCGCCCCGGATGCGGCGGAATTGGCGGCAGAAGCCGACCCGCAGGCCGTCAGGACGATGAAGCCGGCAGGCAGCAAAAGCAGCGAAAGCAGCGAACGCAGTTTGATAGCATTCATAACAAATCCTCATTTCTTATTCGGTTTGTTCGCATCCGACCTTCTCGGGAACGAGATGCAAAATTTCGAGAATCCGCGAGCGGTATTCGAAAAATTCCCGGCTGCTTCGCACCCTGGGCTTCAGCAGGCGGATATCGATGATATCCTTGATTTCCGCCGGCCGCGGTGTCATGACGATGACGCGGTCGCTCAAATAGACGGCTTCGTCGATGTCATGGGTGACGAGCACCATCGTCGTTCCCCGCTCGCGCCAAATGCGCAGAAGCTCATCCTGCAAATTCATGCGGGTGAACGCATCCAAAGCGCCGAGCGGTTCGTCCAGGAGCAGCACCTTGGGATTGTTGACCAGCGCGCGGGCCAGCGCGGCCCGCTGCGCCATCCCGCCCGAGAGCATGTGCGGGTATACGCTCTCGAAGCCCTTAAGCCCGACAAGCTCGATGAATGTGTCGACTTCACGGCTCGACTGCTTCAGCACGCCGCGGGCTTCCAAGCCGCTTGCTACATTGTCCCGGACGTTTTTCCACGGAAAAAGCGTCGGTTCCTGGAACACGAGGCCCCGCGTGTAATGCGGTCCGTCGATATCCTGGCCGTCCAGCGCGAGCCGTCCGGACGTCGGCCGGTCGAGGCCGGCGATCAGCCGCAGGAGCGTCGATTTGCCGCAGCCGCTCGGACCGATCAGCGATACGAATTCCCCCGCTCGAATCTCCAGATTCACATCGCTTAGCGCGATCAGGCCGGAGCCGTCCGTATTTTCAAAAACGCGGGTCACATTGCTGGCGGCGATGCTCCCTCGCTCGGCGCGCGCTACCATTTGATCAGCCCCTTTTGCCAAATCAATACTTTATCCTTCACATTGAACAGCAAAGTAATGATGCCGGAAAAAAGCAGCGCCATAATGAACAACGCCGCATATACTTTGTAATATTCGCCCCATCCCTGCGCCCACGTGATGTAGAAGCCGAGCCCGGCCTTCACGCCGAGCATTTCCGCGACGATGAGCGTGACGAAGGAGGTGCCCGTGCCCATAAACAGGCCGATGAAAATTTGCGGCAATGCGGCGGGGATTGCCACCTTGCGAATCAGGTACTGCTCGCTTGCGCCCAGCGTTTTGGCGACTTCGAAGTAAGATTTGCTTACGCCGGAAATGCCGGTCCAGGTCATAACCGTGACGGGAAACCAGGAAGCGAGCACGAGCAGGAAGACGCTGGCGGAGAAGCTCGTCGGGAACACGACCAGCACGATCGGAATCCAGGCGGTCGACGGAATCGGGCCCAGAATGCGGATGAAAGGGTTCGCCCAGTAGCGGAACTGCCGGTACCAGCCCATCAGGATGCCGGTCGTCAAGCCGAGCAGCGTGCCGATCGCATAGCCGATCGCAAGCAGCCGAACCGAGTAAGCGGTGCTGACGGCCAAGCTGCCGAATTCATGGATCAGCGCGTCTAGTACTTTGACCTGCGAGGGGAAATAGGGCATGGGCAGCAGAGCCCATTTTTGCGTCAGCAGCTCCCACACTGCGATGAGCGCGAAGCTGAGCGAAGCTAGGGGGGCGTGTTCACGCAGTTTCGCGCGCGCCTTGGGACTGCGCGTCGAAAGGAGCAGCCACCCGGCGTAGAACAGGGCGGCCAGGCCGAGCAGCGCCGCATAGGCCGCGTTGGAAGCGACGACCTGCCGGTTCGGCACGAGCGTATGGAGAAGAAGTGAAGCCGTGATGACGAGCAGCGGCAGCGCCTGCCGCGACAATGAGGTCGGAATTCGGGCGGACGCGCGCACGGCTGCAGTGCCGCCGCCAAGATACAGTTTACCTGCTGTTTTCATGGGATTGGTAACCTCCTTGGGTAAAATAAAAGACACAAACCGCTGCAAACGGTCTGTGTCTCCAGTCAACCAGTGAACACAAATGACAATAATTCCCACCAAATTAATATGAATTTAGCACCGCGTTCTCCATATGTCAATTCCATTTTTGAAAATTTCATGATTGACAGGTGCCGGAACAATGCCTAGAATAAATCCCAGATGTTGGTATTAATTGCGATTGGCTTACTCGGAATTGGTTGACCGGTTCGCTGGAAACCGAATTCTTTTCTCCTTCAGGGGGATAAGGATTTGGTTTTTTTGCGTTGATAGACGCGCTCTCGGCCCAAACAGGGCGGAGTAAGCCGTTTATCCGAGGTTCAAATTTAACGTGGAAAGGTTGGGATGGCAGGGCATGAAACAATTGACGACGGCCAAAAAAACGATCTTCGGCGGGGCATCCGCCGCAATCGCGATCCAACTGCTGACGGCCTGCGGCGCAGGCCCAACTTCGGGCCCGACTCAGGCTCCGGCGGCGGATTCCCCGCAAGCGAGCGCAGCGGCGGCCGATTCCGGCGTCAAGAAGGCCGGATTCAAGACAGGCAGCAAAATTACGGTCGCTTACTCCAGCAGCACCTGCGAAGCGCCGACCTTTGCCGCCTGGAAGAAAGGGTTTTTCGAGGCGGAAGGCTTGGAGCCCGTCATGCAGAAGATGGATTTCAACACGCTGAAAAACGGCATCGCCACAGGAAAAGTGGATGCGACGCAGGGGAATTTCTCCTGGTTCAAGCCTGCCGAGCAAGGGCTGGACGTGAAGCTGACTGGCGGACTGCACGCCGGCTGCATCCAGGCCGTCGCGCCGGCGAATTCCGGCATCGCCGCGGTGAAGGACCTCAAGGGCAAAAAGATTGGCGTCGACGCGATCGGCGGCGGTCCGATGATTACGCTGTCCATCGAGCTGAAAAAGCTGGGCATCGATCCGAAGAAAGACGTGGAGTGGCGCGTCTATCCGTCCGATCAGCTCGTGACCGCCGCAGAGAAAAAAGAGATCGACGCATTCATCGTATGGGACCCCGCCGCCCAGAAGTCGATCGACGAGAACAAATACGTCCGCATCCTCAGCAATGCGCACGATGAGCCGTACAAGTCGGGCTATTGCTGCTATTCTTTCGTCAGCGGCGAGCTGGCGAAGAAGGACCCGGAGAAAGCCGCCGCCTATACGCGCGCTATACTGAAAGCCGCAGAATGGGTGGGCACGCATCAGACGGAAGCCGCGCAGCTGGAAGTCGACAACAAGCTGGTCGGCGCCGACCTGGCTACGAACGAAAAGCTGCTGAAAGACTATTACTGGAAACCGAGCGTGAATACGGCTGTCGACAATGCCAAATTTTTTATCAATGCCCAGAAGGAACAAGGCGTGCTCGATGCTTCCACGGACGAGAAGGCGCTGGCGGATCGTCTGATTTTCAAAGCGATTCCCGATTTTAACGGGAAATAATGCGAAGGGGGTGCGGATATGAGAACAGTCCGTAAAATGTTGATCGCCGCCGCTGCTTTAACGGCGTTGGGAGCCGCGTATCGGGTTCTCCCGCATGCGATATTCGCCAAAGTGCCGGCGGCGGGTGCTGTCCAGGCAGCGGGAACGGCGGACGGGCTTCCATCCTGCCATCTGCCGGACGACGGCAGTCCGATTGTCGTTCCGGAGCAAAAGAAATGAGGGATGAAGCATGGGAAACAGGGAGAAGCTGTGCGGCAGTATTCTCGACCTGATCGGCCGCACGCCGATCGTCCGTATTAACAAGCTGACCGGCGCGGACGATGCCGAGCTCTATTTGAAGCTGGAGTGGTTCAATCCCGGCGGCAGCGTGAAGGACCGTACGGCGTACGGGATCATCCGGCAGGCGGAGAAGGACGGCCTCCTGCAGCCCGGCGGCACGATTATCGAGCTGACGAGCGGCAATACGGGGATCGGCCTGGCCGCCATTGGAGCGGTGCTCGGCTATAAGACGATCATCTATATCGGGGAGAAATACAATCGGGAACGGTTCGACCTGCTCCGCGCTTTCGGCGCCGAAATCGTTACGTTTCCGGCGGACGAAGACATCGATGCGGTCAAAGAGCGTGTGGAACAGCATCACCGGGCAACGCCGAACAGCTTTGTCGCCCATCAAGCCGAAAATCCGGCCAATCCGGCGATTCACCGGCTGACGACGGCGGAAGAAATTTTGGACCAAACGGACGGCATCCTGGACAGCTTTGTCGCTGCCTCGGGAACCGGCGGGACGATCACGGGCGTCGGCGGGAGGCTCAAGGAAGCTTTGCCCGGAGTGCAAATCTATTTGGTCGAATCGGAGAACTCGAAAGTCATTGAAGGCGAAAAACCGGGCGAGCACAAAATCTACGGCATCAGCCCGCCGCACCGCCCCGAGGTGCTCAATACGGACATCGTGGACGGCATCATTCACATCTCCGACGATCATGCCTGGCAGACGGCCCGGGAGCTTGCCCGGCAGGAAGGCATTCTTGCCGGCCCTTCCACCGGGGCCGCCGTATGGGCGGCGCTCCGGGTCGCCCGGAAGCTTGGCCAAGGCAAGCGCGTCTTGGCATTGGCGCCGGATGCGGGCGAACGCTATTTAAGTATGGGGCTGTTTGGCGGCGAGAAGCCGGATTTTGCCGAAGAGACGATAGATTTTGCAAGATCCAAAATAGATAATTCCTATTTGATAAATAGGATATAAGATGGTAAATTCAGGTTAATCCAACTAAGAATTGCTCTAAAAAAGAAAAATCCGTGGAGGGATGAACATGTACGCTGAGCTCGCTGAACAAAAGGTTAACCAACTTAAAAGCAAAGGTCACTACCGGGAGTTTGTGACGATCAACCGTCTATGTTCGCGGTATCCGCTGGCCAACGTCAACCGGCAGGAGGACCGCTCCGTAGTTGTATGGTGCAGCAATGATTATTTGGGCATGTCGCAGCACCCGGAGGTTCTGAAGGCTATGCACGAGGCGATCGAACTGTATGGGGCGGGCTCGGGAGGCTCCAGAAATATCGGGGGAACCCACCACTACTATGCGGAGCTGGAGGCGTCATTAGCCGAGTGGCACGGCAAAGAAGCCGCATTGGTATTTCCGACCGGCTACGGCTCCAACGATGCGACCATTCAATGCCTGACGCATATTTTTCCCGATTGCCTCATATTGTCGGATCAGCTGAATCACGCCTCCATCATTAACGGAATCAGCGCTTCCAAGGCGGATAAGCTCGTTTTCCGGCACAACGATGTTCGGCACCTTGAGGAACTGCTGGCATCCGTACCGAGGGAGAGGGCGAAGATCATTGTGTTCGAATCGGTATACTCCATGGATGGCGATGTGGCTCCTATACGGGAAATCGCCGCTCTGGCCAAACAATACAACGCGCTGACTTTCCTCGACGAGGTGCATGCCATAGGCATGTACGGTCCGCGGGGAGCCGGTATCGCCGCCCAGCTTGGCGCGGCGGATCAGATCGATTTTATTCAGGGCACCATGGCTAAAGCGATCGGCGTTATCGGCGGTTTTATCGCGTCTTCGGCGATTTTGATCGATACGGTCCGCTCTTTCGCTTCCGGCTTTATTTTCACGACTTCACTGCCGCCGGCCATCGTCGCCGCCTGCCTGACAAGCGTGGAGCATCTGAAGCGGTCGGAGCGGGAGAGAAGCAGCCTGCACGAGAAAACGCAGAAGCTGCGGAGAGCTCTCGCGTTGCGGGGCATTCCGGTTATGGAATCGAGCGAAACGCACATTTTGCCCGTACGGATCGGAGATGCGGAGAAATGCAAAGCTGCCGCGAAGCGTTTGCTGGACAAACATGGAATTTACCTCCAACCTATCAATTCCCCGACGGTGCCCGCAGGTACAGAACGGTTTCGGGTGAACGTTACGCCTAACCATACGGATGAACAAATTCGCAATCTTGCTGACGGACTCGTCGAGGTTTTCGAGCATTTTGAAATCCTGACTCCGGCTTTGCAGCTGCTTTAAGGGGGCGGGGAAACATGCAAACGAAAAGTCCGGCAGTGCCCAGAAAAGCCGATGAATCGGATATCGAGCGGCTGATCGAGCTGAGAAAGCATCTTCTTAGCGGAGGAGAGGGGCATTACGCGGCCCAATCTCCGGAAGAGGAGGCCGCATGGCAGAACAGTTACCGCCAGTGGCTGCGCAAAAACATCCGGGATAACCCCCATGTGCTTGTTGCCGCAGCGGCTCTGGGGGAGAAGGACGAAATCGTCGCTTGCGCCATCGGCATTATTGACGAAAGAGCGCCTATGAAAGGCATTTTGAACGGACGTTCCGGCTGGATTCAATCTGTCGTTGTGGATCTTCAGTGGCGCAGACAGGGAGTGGCGGAGCAGGTGATGGAGTACGTATTGGCGTGGTTCCGGGAGCGGGAAGTCGGGAAAATCGTCCTGCAAACGACGGACGCTGCCAAACATTTATACGAAAGGCTGGGATTTGAGGTAACGGGCGAAGATCTTTTGTACAAACAACTGTGAAGAAAGAGGGATGAATGATGAAAGTGCTGATTATCGGCTTGGGGTATGCGGGGACGCGGTTTTACAATGCCTTCAAACATCTGGAACTGCCGGGTAAAGAAAAAATAGAGGTCGCCTACGTGAGCAGAAGGCACCGCCGTCAAGATGTTCGCTATTACCATCACATTGCCAAGGCGCTTGAGGACTTCCAACCGCAGATTGTCGTGGTCAGCGTCAATGACGGCAATCACGGGGAGGTGATCCGCCAGCTGAACGGTTATTCGGGTTTTGTCATCAGCGAGAAGCCGTTTGCCGGCGTGCAGGACAATCTGGATTTGCTGGCATCGAGTTTGAAAAGCGCGTCGGGCTTCTGCCTGGACCTGGTAGAGCGTTATTCCGACGCCACCATCGCCTTGAAGCAGTATGTGAGCAGGGGCCGGCTGCGGCTTATACGGGCTAATTTTTACTGGGGCAAAGACCGGATTCATGACCTCAGGCCGACCAGCGGCGTGATCAGCGAGATTATTCACCCGCTTGATCTTGTTCAATGGATATGCGCGCCGGAGGCGGAGCTTCAATTGAAAGAAAGCCAAGGGATTCGCTCGGATTTCTCCGTCTCGGGCGACGAAGTGCTGGATAGCGCCTCGATTGCCGCCGAGCTTCAAGGGGCCGTCGTCACGGGGTACAGCAGCTTCGTGAACGTTATCCGCAAGCGGGAGATCGATTTTGTTTTTGCCTCGCCCGACAACCGGCTCGTGTATGCGGCGCTGATCTACGATACGCCTGCATGGGATTTCGATCAGCTGCGGGTATGGGAGAAGACGCCGGCAGGGGACAGGGTCATCCTGGATATCCGGACGGAGGGCGAAAAGACCAAGCCGGAGCTCCATACCATCCGCAAGCTCAGCCGGTTGGCGGCGGACGCCGCGCATTTTGTACAGAGCGGTACAAATCCTTCCCAACCGTTTGCCGATCTGCGGACGGCGCTCAATTTGCAAAAGCTGCTGAACACGATCGAGCGCGGCTCAAGAACGCTTGGGCCGGTACAGTATGTGGTAGGAGCGGAAAGAGAATCTTACTATGACGAAAGCAACTGGGAGCGCCTTGGCTAAAGCTGAAGCTGAAGTTGAAGCTGAAGCGAAGGCCGGGCGGTCCACCTATCTTGAAAACAGCGAGGAAAATAGACATGCAAAAAGTGCTGCTTCTTTCATTCGGCATGTTCGCACTCGGGCTTGACGCCTATGTGCTTGCCGGGCTGCTTCCGCTGATGGAAGCCGATTTCCGGCTCAGCGCCTCACAGCTCGGGCAGGCTGTCAGCATTTTCACACTCTGCTATGCGCTTGCCGCCCCCATTTTCGCGGCTTTGCTGGCGGGCAAACCGGTGCGGCGGATTCTTTTGATCGCGCTTGCCGTGTTCACGCTGTCCAATGCTGCGACAGCTTTAGCTCCCAGCTTTGCGCTGCTGCTTCTCTCGCGGGCGGCAGCAGGCATCGGCGCAGGCCTGTATTCTCCATTAGCCGCCGCAGCCGCGGCCTCCCTGGTTGCGCCGGAGAAGCGGGGGAGGGCGCTCGGAGCGACGCTGGGCGGCATGAGCATGGGCACCGTCATCGGCGTGCCCATCGGGCTGATGATTGCCGAACAGGCAGGCTGGCGGGGGACGCTGTGGGCCGTTACGGCGTTCGGCGCCGCAGCTATCGCCGGAATCATGCTCCGCTTCCCGGATTTTCCTGCAGCCGCACCTCCAAGCCTGCGCCAGCGGCTGGGAATGATGGCGGACGGGCGGGTGGCGGCCACGGTGGGCGTTACATTTTTGACCAGCGTGGCCAGCCTGGGATTATACACCTATGCAGCCGCTATTCTGCAGGAGCTGGCGGGCATTCGCAACATTACGGCTTATCTCTGGGCATGGGGAATCGGGGGCGTCGTCGGCAGCTTGTTCATCGGCCCGTTGATTGACCGTACCCGAAAGCCGGGAGCGCTGATGGCCGGCATTTTGGCGATCATGGCTCTGGCCATGTTCAGTCTGCCGTTCGGCATCGGTCACTTGCTGCTGGGTTTCATCCCCTTCTTCCTGTGGGGCATGACCGGGTGGGCATCGCAGGCTCCGCAACAGCATGTTCTGCTGCGGCTGCAGCCCCGGCACGGGCCGTCGGCCGTTGCGCTGAACAGCTCGGCCAATTATTTGGGCAGCTCTGTCGGCGCTTCGCTTGGCGGGGGCATCCTGCTCATCGGCTTAACGCCTTCCCAGCTTCCGTATTTGGCAGGCTGTCTTGCAACTGCGGCGCTGCTCGGTCAAGGACTGCTCATTTTGAGGAGCAAGGTTGAGACCGGGAAGACGGCCGATTTTTAAAGCTAATGGAGGACTAACGAGTTCGCGGAATTTTCAAAGTTAATGGAGGACTGGCAAGTACGCGAAAGTAATCAAGCTGACAACTGACATCGCTTCGCGCGTGTAACAGTTGCAGCGTTCATCGTTTCGGACGAGGCTTTCCAAAAGGGAGAAAACCCTTGAGGAAAGCCTTTTGTGCGCTTGGCAGCGCATCCGGCTAAAGAGTGAAAGTCTCCAGCACACCGCGAGGTGGCGGAAGTGCATAGCTGACGCATAGTGCTTTGTCCGTGAGGAGAGGTGCAGAGGATGCGAAGGCAAACCCCGGAACAGGCGGCACGCCAAGTTGGCTGACGAAGCCGGATGACCCTGCAAGAGATGGGGACGTCCAATACCACCGATGGCTTCGGAAGTTAGGAGGACTGGATTCGGGGGAAAGTCGGTTGACGTGACCCAAGGAGATCTTATCGTCTCCGCCGAGAAGCGGTAACCCTTGTCCGAAACCGTGACGGTTAAGGCGAGATTAGGGACTGTTGATGAAGTGACCGGTTAGAGGTACCAGAGGGGCAAAGCTGTCTTCCCTGACCCGCGTCTCTCCTGCATGGGGTACGGGGTTGAGTGGGGAGGAACGAGGCGACTTGGCAGGGAGAAAACCTGCAAAAATACATGAATTTGCGTCCTTGATCGCTGTCCACGAACAATTCCTGCAAAAGTGCAGGCTTTTCAGCGGGGACATGGGCTCAGGTTCACTTTCAGCGAAAATTCCTGCACTTTTGCAGGCTTTTCGCCAAAACAAGCCAATTGCAGAAGAAAAACCTGCACTTTCGCAGGTTTTCTCCCTCGCAATCTGCTTTCTGCCCATTCGTCCAGTTCCACGGCTGCACCGGGAAAAAGCGGCTGTCCCTCAAATTAGCCACACTCGTTCCCCTAGCCCTCACGGGGTTTCGTGACTTGCCCGGGCAGCTGGAAAGTGCAGGTTTTTCTGTAAAAATGGTTCGTTTCGGCGAAAAGCCTGCACGATTGTGCGGGAATATGCCGTGGGCTAGCGTATCCATTGAGCAAAAACTGTATTTTTGCAGGTTTTTTTCGCGCAGCCAGTCAGATGTTCGACCGGCTCTGGCATATGGGTTTCTCCATTGCCGATTTACTTGAGCAATGTAAGTATCGTCGCTACGCTATTTTCCGCAAATGACCGTTCGGGTCGGGATTTCATCAATACGGTAAGTCCGATCATTGAAATGACCATTGTTTGCGCCAAAGTTTTTGCATTCGCAGCTTTCTCAAGCTCCCCGGTTCGTATGCCCTGTTCAATGGCTTCTTGAAAAATTGCGGAAAGATACATCTGATGTTCCCGGGTAAGCACTTCAAATTTTGCGTCATGCGGCGCAAGTTCAACCATGACATTGAGGCAAAAACACCCCCGGTTAGGGCCTTCCTCGTATACTTCCGCCACAATGCCTTCAAAAAAGGAGCGAAACGCTTCTTTTACGGATGAACTGTTTTGAAATCGGGCGCGGACGGAGGAAGCATGGGATTGATTGTATTTGCGGAGCGCGGCTTCAAAAAGTTCTTTTTTATCTCCGAATGCCGCGTAAATGCTAGGTCGTTGAATGCCCATTCCGGACGTCAAATCGCTTAATGAGGTAGCTTCGTACCCTTTTTCCCAAAATATTTCCATAGCTGCATGCAAAGCTTTTTCTTCGTCAAATGCCCGGGGCCGTACCATATGAAATCCCCTTTTCGTATCGTTTAGTATATTATGATCTTATTATTTACAGGATATAATGTCAAATTTCAGTGCTTTATGCTTGACATCATGCGTTTGAGCGAGCTATATTTGGTTATGACAATTTTGTACTGATTGGTATATTATATTGTTCGGTACGTAATCGTCAAAGGAGATGCTGCAAATGCGATAATGAGCGAGAAATTACGGGCAAACAAGGTACTCGTCACAATAAATGCAGGGTTCGCTCGAACAACCCGAGACTTGAGGAGTGTGAAAATATGGAGAGGCTTGAAAATAGCGTGGAGAGCGCGAACGGAAATTCCAGCGGCATCGGGCTTGAAGCGAAACGGGAAGAGACCGCCGCGTTCGAATCAGGCTCCGCCGTATCGTTGCCGCGCTCGGTGGCGCTGCTGTTTGCGGTCGCCTGCGGGCTCGCCGTTGCCAACGTCTACTACGCCCAGCCGCTGCTCGACGCCATGGCGAGCGAATTCGGCATCAACCAGTCGACCGTTGGCATTGTTGTTACCATAACTCAGATCGGTTATGCGCTAGGTCTGCTGCTGCTTGTTCCGCTTGGCGATTTGTTGAATCGTCGCAGGTTGATCGTCATTCAGTCGCTGCTATCCGTGCTGGCACTGACCGTAGTTGGCATCGCCCCCAACAACACGCTGCTGTTGGCGGGCAGTGCCGCAGTCGGTTTGCTTGCAGTCGTGACGCAGGTGCTTGTAGCGTACTCGGCAGTGCTGGCTCTACCAGCCGAACGCGGCCGTGTAGTCGGGACTGTGACTAGCGGCATTGTAATCGGTATTTTGCTCGCGCGGACCGTGGCAGGTTTAATGGCCGACCTTGCCGGCTGGCGTATGATTTATTTTATTTCTGCGGCGCTGACGCTGCTCATAACGGGTCTTTTGTTCCAAGTGCTGCCGGCGCGCGACAAGGTGAAGGTTTCAACCTCTTATCCGCAGTTATTGCGCTCGGTTTTCACGTTGTTCGTTGAGGAGCCGATACTGGGCATACGCGCTTTGATCGCTCTGCTGATTTTTACCTCGACCTCGATATTATGGACTCCGATGGTATTTCCTCTCAGCGAACCGCCGCTTTCGCTTTCGCATACGGAGATCGGGTTGTTTGGCCTGGCGGGGGCAGCAGGTGCATTAGGGGCGGCTCGGGCGGGGCAGCTGGCGGATCGCGGTTTGAGTCAATGGGTCACAGGCGTCGGGCTGCTCATCATGCTGGCGTCCTGGCTGCCGGTCGGTTTGACGATGCATTCGTTATGGGCGTTGACCGTCGGTGTTATCGCCTTCGACCTCGGGCTGCAGGCCGTACACGTCGCAAATCAGAGCTTGATCTACAGCGTGCGCCCGGAAGCCCATAGCCGGCTTACCGCCGGTTATATGATTTTCTATTCCATCGGCAGCGCCATCGGTTCGATTGTCTCGACGGTCGTGTATGCATGGGCCGGATGGACCGGAGTGTGTCTGCTGGGTGCGGCAATCAGCGCTCTCGCCCTATTGTTCTGGGCGTTCACCCGGCATCTGACGCCTGAAGCGTTGACATAAGGGAGCCCACGGGTTCCCGGCTTGGTAAAAAACGACATTTAAAGGAGATGCCCAATGACTCAAAATCCGGCTATTGACAATGACAAGCTGAACGATTTCGACGGCAGCTTTCCGTTCGCTCCGCACTTCACTGACGCTCCCGGCTTCGCCATGCACTATGTCGACGAAGGGCCGCGCGAAGGCGAGACGATTCTCTGCCTTCACGGCGAGCCGACGTGGGGCTATCTTTTTCGGCATCTTATCCCGGTGCTGAGCAAGGATTACCGCGTCATCGTCCCTGACCATATGGGCTTCGGCAAAAGCGAGACGCCGCAGGACCGCAGCTACTGGCTGCAGGATCATATCGACAATCTCGAGTGGTTTGTCCTGGCGCTCGACTTGCGAGACATCACCCTCGTCATGCACGATTTTGGCGGGCCGGTAGGCATGGGTCTCGCGTCGCGTCATCCGAACCGCATCCGCCGTCTGATCTCGACCAACGGGCCAACGCCGTTCGGCCAGCCTGACCTCGTCGACAGGATGACCGCAAATGGCGGCATCTCGCCTTGGTTTCAATGGATCATGAGGGCTGAAAAGGAAGGGACCCTCGAGACTGTTCTGGGCCAGCTCGGCTTCAACATTTTAAGCACGCTCAAGCTGAACGGCTTCGAAAACAACGCGCTGATCACCGGCACCTGGCTCGCGGCTTACGGCTCGCGTTTCGCCAGCCCTGCCGACTGTCTCGGTGCGATCGGCTGGGCGAAGGGCTTCGCCACCGGCGCGCACCGATTTGAGACGCCCGACGCTGCAGCGGTGCGCGTCATCTGCGCGAAGCCGGCGCTCGCGATCTGGGGCGAGGCCGACCGCACGCTCCATGCCGAGCATTTCCTGCCGCTCTTCACCGCGCTGTTCCCGAACGCTCCCGTCCATCGGCTCGCGGGCGTAGGCCATTACTGCCTGGAAGACGCGCCGAACGAAGTCGGGCGCCTCATCGCGGACTTCATCCGGCAAAGCTAGCTTTGGGAACTAGAGATAAACATAAAAAAGAGGCACGCTGCAACGGCCTCTTTTTCCTATTCATTCGCTCCGATAAAATGGTCCGTCACAAACTGCTTGAAGCGCAGAACTGCGGGGGATACGTACATGCCCTCTACCCAGGCCATTCCGATAATGCGCCTGCATTCGGGCCAGTTTACGCGAATTTTTGCTATTTTACTTTGATCCAAGCCTTTGAGATCGGGTAGGAGCGAGACGCCCAGTCCGGCAGCGACAAGCCCTGCGACAGTGGCTACTTCTTCTCCCTCGAACGTTATTTTGGGGCTTATTCCCGCTTGAATAAACAACTGATCGGTGGTGATTCGGAGCGCATAGCCCTTTTTCAAAGAGATGAACGACTCATCTGCGATTTCGCCTAATGCAATACTCTCTCGATTCGATAAGGGGTGCCCTTTGGGAACGATGGCAAAAAGTTCCTCGCTCCATAGAGGCATCCACTGAATCGGCGATTTAGGCTCAAAAGAAGCAAGCAGGCAGAGATCCAATTCTCCTTGTTTCAGCTGCTCAAGAAGCCAGTAGGAGTGGTTTTGCCGCAGTTGAAAGTTGATATTAGGATGATGCGTGCGGAAAGAGCCGATTAAATCCGGAACAAGATTCGTACCGAGTGTATGGAGGAAGCCGAGTGAGATCTCCCCACGTTGTGGATCGACGAGTTCCTGGATCTCTTGCTTACCTTCCTGAAATTCTTTCATAATACGATTCACACGCGCTAGAAACAGGCTACCATACCGGTTTAAGCGAATGGAGCGCCCTTGACGTTCAAAAAGAGGGACGCCGAGTTCATTTTCCAGTCGGGCAATGGAACGGCTCAGGGCCGGTTGGGAGATCGACATCGTTTCCGCCGCTCGCGTCATATGCTGCAAACGTGCCAGGGTTTGAAAATATTCGAGCTGCTGCCACTCCATTCATGCTCACCTCTGGATCATCATTTGTCCAATTCATTACCCAAACGCATTAAAATAATGAAAATAATATATTATACATCATAAAAAGTCAATGATAGTATGGAGTCAAGAGCAGAACCGATAAGTTCATCCATGGAGCGAAGGATTTCGGGAGGCAGCAATCCAAGAATAGAAAGAGTTCGGGGAGGCTTCATCCAAGATGAGTTACATTCAAAAAGGCACGTCCGCCTTTCGAAAATCCAATTTTGCATTTTTCGCAGCCGGGTTCAATACGTTTGCTATTCTTTACAGCACGCAGCCGTTGATGCCCGAATTTACGAAGGAGTTTCACATTACGCCTGCAATGGCCAGTCTGTCTCTTTCCGTGACGACGATATCGCTGGCGGTAAGCATGCTGTTTTTCGGTTCCTTGTCGGAAGTGTGGGGCCGAAAGCCTATCATGCTGATCTCGATGATGGCCGCTTCCGCTTTGTCCATTTTGACCGCTTTCAGCACTACTTTTGAAGTTTTGCTGGTGGTGCGAGTCGTTCAGGGAATCGCCTTGGGCGGGCTTCCATCCATCGCCATGGCTTACCTGGGGGAAGAAATTGAGCCCAAAAGCCTCGGCGGGGCGATAGGGCTTTATATTAGCGGCAATTCCCTCGGAGCCGTTTGCGGCAGAATCATTGCCGCCACGTTGTCGGACTTGTTCAACTGGCATGCTGCAATGGGCGCGATAAGCTTCATCAGTCTTGCGGCCAGTTTGATTTTTTGGGCGAGTTTGCCGAACTCTCGCAATTTTCATTCCCGCTCGCCGGAAATCGGCAAGCTGTTCGCCTCTTTGCTCCATCATTTGAAAAATCCGGGTATGCTTTGCTTGTTCGGCATCGGTTTTCTTATCCTCGGAAGCAACGTCGCCTTGTACAACTACATCGGCTACGTGTTGGCAGCCCCGCCGTACTCCTTAAGTCAGACGTTAGTCGGGTGGGTTTTTATCGTATTTCTCGTAGGTATGGTAAGCTCAATATGGATGGCGAAGCTGGCGCAAAAGTACGGCCTCCCCAAAGTGCTGATGCTCTCTTTGCTCATTACGATGGCGGGAGCCTGTCTAACGTTAGATGCCGACCTGTGGGTTAAAATTGCAGGGCTGCCGATTTTGACGTTCGGCTTCTTCGGAAGCCACTCCGTCGCCAGCGGCTGGGTGGGGCGCATTGCTTTCCGCAATAAAGCGCAGGCTTCGTCGCTCTACCTGTTTTTTTACTATGCGGGGTCAAGTATCGGAGGAACAGCAGGCGGGCAATTTTGGACCTTGTTCGGGTGGAGCGGGGTCGTGGGGATGATCATAGGATTTCTGTTGATCGCACTTATATTTGCGGCCAGGCTCTCAAAAACGTCTACGGCCGGCCTGTATCAGTCCCAACACGGATAATGAAAAAGGAAGGGGATATTTTATGAAAATTGATCGGCTGGATCATTTGGTGCTGACAGTAAGCGATATCCAAAAGACGGCAGCGTTCTATGAAACGGTGCTCGGAATGGAAGTCGTGCAATTTGGCGACCTGCGCTACGCTTTGCGTTTTGGAAGGCAAAAGATCAACCTGCATGAGCGGGGAAAAGAATTCGAGCCGAAGGCGAATACGCCGCTGCCGGGAACGGCCGACTTATGTTTTATAGCGGAAACGCAGCTGCAAGATGTCATAACCCATCTGAGACAGTGCAACGTAAAGATCGAAGAAGGTCCGGTAACTCGAACAGGAGCCGTGGGAACCATCCGATCGATATATTTCCGCGACCCAGACCTTAATCTGATCGAAGTATCCAACTACGAGTAACGATTTAACGTAGCAAAACGCCAATCTGTTCAAAGGAGTAGAAGGCGGGCTCTATGGGGCCAACACGCTCAAAACCTTTTGGACTGCTCAATTCCAATTCGATCAGCCATGAAGCGGCCCGTTGATTACTGGAGCGATTTTACTCGGTAATTCTCACTGCTGGCGGAAGGAGTCTTCCAAGTAACGCTCAAGTATAGATTCGATGAACACCGTGGCCCGGCGCGGGTTGCAGTGCTGCACGGCGGGTGGTCATGCGGCGGCTTGGCGGGCTGGTCCGGGGTGAAAACTGCGAAAGTCGCGGCACTTTGTTAGTGTTAGGGGAACCAGTTGCGGCCCCAACGCGCACCTCTCCCGATGGAGGTCGTGGAACTGCATAACTGGGCAGGAAGCGGCTTGGCAGGGAGAAAACCTGCAAAAGTGCAGGTATTTCCCACTAGCTTTGCATCAAACCTGACATGAAAAATTTTGTTTCAAAATGTTCCTAAAATTGTATTTTATTGATACTTTTATCTGGTGGATCATTAAAAAATCTCCTATTGTGAATGTAG
>NZ_JBZYAO010000016.1:33091-185105 GCF_059820445.1 Paenibacillus sp. sgz302190 | reverse complement strand
CGGGCGGCGCGGGCAGCGGCCAGATAGCCGCTGCGCAGCAAACCGCCGGGCCGGCGGAGCAACCGGCCCCCTCCGGGGCCGGGGGCAGCCCAAGCGGCGGCGCGGGCGATGCAGACAGCGGACACGCGCTGCATGCCGCCGGCAACGACGCCGCGGCTGCGGGCGGAAGCTCCGCCAAAGCGGACGCCGGAAGCGGCGTGTCTGCCGGCGGCGGAGGCGCGGCTGGCAAGGATGCGCCGGTAGACGCATCCGGCGGCGGCAAGCCCGGCGGCAGCCCCGCAGCCGCAGGCAAAGCGGACCCGGCCGGGACTACGGCAGCCGGCCAAGCGGCGGGCGACGAGGCCGGTAAAGTGCATGTCGTCGAAATCGTCGATTTCGCCTTCTCTCCTAACAAGCTGGAAATCAAAGCCGGCGACAGCGTAAAATTTGTAAACAAAGATGCGGTAAGCCACACCGCGACCGCCGACGACAAATCGTTCGATACCGGTTTGCTCGCACAGAACAAGGACAAAACGATCACTTTTGACAAAACCGGCGAATTCAGCTATTATTGTTCTCCTCATCCCGGCATGCGGGGCGCCATTGTCGTTAAAGAGAAATAAAGCAGGGTAGCCGGGTGACCGGTTGCCCTTGCTTTTTATCCGGATTGCCGACCGCAATACCCGCAATTTGTTGTATGATAGCATTAAGAGATTATATTGCCGTTCTGGAGGCCGCGCGGAATGAATAACCACTCCGATTACGAACTGATGCTGCTCGTGAAGCTTAAGCGCCAAGATGCGCTCTCCGAACTGTACGACCGTTATGCGTCGCTTGTATATTCGTTTGCCTGGAAAGCGGTGCGAAACGAGCAGGCTGCGCGCGACATCGTTCAATCCGTATTTGTGCGGCTGTGGACGACCGAATCGGACTACGACCCGGATAAGGGACGTTTTACCAGTTGGTTGATAACGATCACCCGCAACATCACGACCGATTGGCTTCGCAAACAGCGCAGACAGGCCGAAGGGCTTGTCCCGTACGTGCCGGAGGAGCTGGAGCGGATACCCGATTCCCGGGCGGCATCGCCGGAGGAGCATGCTGAGCGGGAATCGCTGAAAGAGCAGGTCCGCCTCGCCTACCGCTTCCTATCGAAGCAGCAAATCGAGCTGCTGGAGCACTTTTATTGGCGCGGCTACAGTTTGAGCGAGCTCGCCGCCCTTTATGAAGAACCGCTCGGAACAGTAAAAAACAGATTGCATCAAACTTTGAAAATATTGCGCAGACATCTGCTGGTGGAAGGAGAGGGATGACGATGACCGAAAAAAACTCAGCATCGGTATGTGACTTGTGCCTGGACGTTATATCGGGCGTTTGTACGGATGAAGAGCGTTTGGCGTTCGAGCGTCACCTTCCCGGCTGCGAGGCCTGCCAGGCCGAAATGGATGAGCTGCGCACCGTATGGGAGGCGCTTCCCGCCGATATGGAACGGATCGAACCGCCGAAAGATTTGAAAAAACAAGTGATGAACGCCGCTTTCGCAGCGGAAGCCGGGCATAGCGCCGAAAGCTCCCGCACCGTAAGAAGGCGGAACAGAAGGTCTTTCCAATACGCCGCAGCCCTGCTGCTGATCTTGTTTGCAACCGGAACCGCATGGAACGTATGGCTTTTCCGGGAACGAGCCGCCGCGCCGCTCCCCATCGAAAAAGCGCTCTCCGTACCCGCCGCGCAAATCAAACAGATCGTGATGCTTGAGCCGCAGGCGGAAGCCAACGAGGCAAAAAGCTACGGCATCGCCTGCATCGTCGACAACGGGCAAAGCAAACAGTTCGTCGTTTACGTCTTCGGTGCGGCTCCGACAAGCGGCGAGCAGGCGTACCAGGTGTGGCTGCTCAAGGACGGCGTGCGCCAAAGCGCCGGGACGTTCCGCGTCGCGAACGACGGCAGAGGCATTGGCGTGCTATCCATGCCGATCGCCTCAGGCAAGCTCACCTTCGATGCAATCGGCGTCACTCTCGAACCGGACGACCGCGGCGAGCAGCCGCGAGGCTCAAAAGTATTCGGGTCCGTATAAAAAGGTACCTCACCCAGCTAGCTTCAACACCTTGTTAGAGCAGCAGCAGGCAGTCACCCCCCTATGGACTGCCACGGAAGACAGTACAGCGGCTCGGCGCACGCAAAGCCTGCGAACATGTTCCGAATGATGGAAACGACGCGGTTCACGGAAAAACCTGCAAAAGTGCAGGCTTTTTCCGTAGAAACGGTTCATTTTGGCGAAAAGCCTGCGAAAGCGCAGGAATTTTCGCCAAAAATGAATCTGAACCCCTGTTCGCCGCGAAAAGCCTGCACAATTGCAGGAATTTTTCGTGGCCAGCGTATCAACCGAGCAAAAACTGCACTTTTGCAGGTTTTCCTCGCGCTACCAGGCAGATTGTACGACCGGCTCTACCGCGTGGGGCTCTCAACAGTCTGGCTTTTTCCAGTTTCTACACACAACGTTACCTATGTTCCCAAGCCCTTACGAGCGAGTTTCTCCACAGTCCGGCTTTTTCGAGTTTCTACACGCAATGTCACCGATGTTGCCCCCGCCCTTACGACCGGGGTTCTCGGCAATCCGGCTTATTCGGTCTACGCACAATGTTACCGGCGGCGTTGCCCCAGCTCTTGCGGGCGCACCTCCAGACTTTAAGGTGCCTCGGCGGGCACCTTTTCTCGTTTTTCCGCGGCCATCTCCGAATTTGGTTTGACAACCCCGGTCCTTTTGCACTATTCTATATTTAGTTAAATACTTAACTATATACGTAGCAGGTGATTTTGATGTCGGATCTTCAGCAGTATGTGCTTGACCCTCCACTGCATACGCAAGCTTTTTTTGCTTTGGTCGATACGACGGCTCATTTAGTCGGCGTTTCCGAAAAATACTGGAGTTCCCAAGGGCTTAACGGCGCCCGAATACGGGTCCTGGTTGAAATCTCCAAAGAAGGCGGAACGATTCTGCCTTCCAAACTGGCGCAAAAAATTGGCGTGACCAAGCCGAATATCAGCACTTTGCTGGTCCCTTTGGAAAAAGACGGCTATATCAGCCGCTCCAGCCACCCGGAAGACGGCAGAAAATCGGTGATCGCTATAACCGCCGAAGGCCGGGAACTTTTGCACAAACACCTGCCGGAAAATCGCCGGGAAATCGCCGAAAAAATGAAAAGCCTTAGCGAAGCGGAGTTGAATCAGCTTATTTCTTTGCTGCGCAAGCTGACGAAAGCAGGTCAGGAGTAACCCTATTTTTTTCACTAATTAGTTAACCATTTAACTATTACTCCACCATCAAAAGGAGCGATCGTATGTCAATTATGATTACAGGCGCCAACGGCCAATTAGGCAAATTCATTATCAAGCATCTCCTGCAAAAAGTCGCGGCGAGCTCCATCGTTGCATGTGTGCGCCAACCGGGCAAAGCGGCCGAATTCGCCGACCAAGGGATAGAAGTCCGATATTGCGACTATGACCGGCCCGAGTCTCTTGAACCGGCTTTTACCGGAGCCTCGAAGCTGCTGCTCATTTCCAGCTCCCACACCGATGATACGACCCGCATCCGTCAGCATGCCCACGCCATAGAAGCGGCCAAAAAAGCGAATGTCGGGCACCTCCTTTATACCGGATTTGCTTACCCGGAAAAAGGTTCCGTTTCGCTAACACATCTGCACTTGGCCACAGAATACGCGATCCGCACCACGGGTCTTCCTTACACGTTTTTCCGAAACGCTTTGTACACCGATTTCATCGCCTCTCTCGGTCTGAGCGAAGCTATTGCTAACGGCGAACTGGTCACGTATCCGGGCGAATGGCGGTTTAACACTGTGACGCGCAGCGATCTCGCGATGGGCATCGCGGCTGTTCTAGCGGAGCAGGGTCATGAAAATCGAACGTATGAGCTCACCGCTTCCCGTTCGTGGAACTTTAGCGAGCTTGCGCAAATTTTATCGGAGCTTGCAGGCAAGCCGATCGCACATCGTGAGGACCCTTCCGTCAAAAGCTGGATTTACGGATTTTTGGCCCGAATAGATACGTCCTCCACCTCGCCCGATCTGGAAAAATTAAACGGAGGAACATGGGTCCCCCTAAAAGAAGCCGTCGGCAATATGCTCAAAAAGCAATAACGCGCTTGACATAAAAAGCGCCTGCTTCGCAGTCGAAGCAGACGCGTATTACGTTTTCGTGCAAAAGGGGCCCGTCACCTCAAGTAGAAATTTCTGCTTTTGGGACAACCCCTTTCCCTCTTTACGGCAGCAGCTGCAAATACTTCAGCATGCGCTTCAGCATGACTGCGGCTTGCGCGCGGGTAGCCAAATCATTTGGAGCAAAACGGCCTCCGCTTGTTCCTTCAACAATGCCTGTCTCGACCAGGTGAGACACGGCAGCTTCGGACCAGGCCCCGATGGAATCCCTGTCTCCGAATCGGGCCAACTGCCCGCCGGCGGCCGCCTTGGGGGCGCTGCCTTTGAGCTTCAGCGCCCTGGACAGCATGACGGCCATCTCCGAGCGCGTGTTCGGCGCTTCCGGCTTGAACGTGCCGTCATTGAAGCCGCTCACGAGCCCGGCCTGAGCCGCCGTACCGATGCTGGGCGCAAACCATTCTGTCCCGGCAACATCGGCGAAAGCGCCGGCTTTGGCCCCGGTTCCAGCCAGGCCGAGCGCCCGAACGAGCAGCGCCGTAAATTGGCCACGGGTAATCTCTTTGTCGGGCTTGAACTTGTCGGCACTTTCCCCGTCGATCAGCAGCCGGGATGCGAGCAGCTCCACGTCAGCCTGCGCCCAATGGTCTTTCAAATCCGCAAAAGATTTCCGGATGACGAGAACGGCCAAAGCTTCCGAGGTCTGCGCGGGAATCGAAATCCAAGCTGCGCCGTCCTGCAGCGATACCGGAACAGACACGATCCTCAGACTTCCCTTAGCAGTATCGTACGATACTACTATAGCCTGTTTGGGATCGATCCCGTTTTTCAGCTTCCACACTGCGGCCAGTTCCTGGGCTGAGCCGAACTCCAGCGCTTTGACGCTGCCACCGCTCTCCAGCAAAAACGATGCGACGAGCGGAATTTCCGTCACTGACGCCCCGGCTTCGCGGGCTTTATTAGTCAGCAGCTCCGCCGTTTGTCCGCCCGCCGGCGCGAGCCTGATGCGAAGGAAAGCTTGCTCCTCATCGCCGGCGCCGACTGCTTTCTTAAGCAGAGAGGCCAGCGCCGACAGGTTCAAACGCAAAAGCGCTCCGTCAGCGGTTTCCGCTTCAAGCTCCGCATCGCCGGCGCTCTCGACGCCCTGCAATTTTTCCGCGGTTGAAACGAATTTTGTAGAATTTTAGAAGTTGAACGGTACGGACCCGCAAAATGGCCGGCTTGCCACACGTCCCGGGCGGCTGAAAACTCGCACTTTTGAATGCTACAAAGAAAAAGAAACCGCTCCTTTTGCAATGGCTGCTTGACGCTTCCATTTTAACAAAGAACGGTTATTTATCGCCTTGTCTTTTAACCTTTTGTGTCTATTTCACCGTACAACTCGTTCAAATGCTCGATATGAGCCACTCCCCAATCATTCAATGCCTGCAGGACCGTATGCATACCTTTGCCGTATTCCGTAATGGAATATTCAACTTTTGGGGGAACTTGCTGATAAACTTCGCGATGAACGATATCGTGATACTCCAACTCCCTTAATTGTTGGGTAAGCATTTTTTTGGTTATATCCGGTATCGCTTTTTGAAGTTCGCTAAATCTCATTGTGCCGTTTGAAAAAAGGCGAAGCAGAATAACAGGCTTCCATTTCCCGACAAAAATTTCTAACGCCGTTTCAAATTTACAATAGTTGGCCATTGGTCATCTTCCAATCCTTTATTTTCCCAAGGTATATTTTTGTATACTATGTTTAATTTAAGTAACTACTTCTCAAAAGAAATCCTATAGCTTATTATGCACCTATCGGTCAATGGTTACAAGAGGGACATCACTAAGGGATAAGGAGTTGGCGGAATTAATGAATGCTGCGTTATGGATTATGCAGGGGATTTTAGCATTTGGCTTTATTTATTCCGGTTGGATGAAGGCGTTTCAGTATGAAAAAACAAAAACGTCCTGGACTTGGGCGAATGATGTGCCGAAAGGGTTTGTTTCCTTTATCGGGTTAGCGGAATTGTTGGGGGTACTTGGGTTGATTTTGCCTCAAGCGACGAACATCGCGCCTGTATTAACACCGCTTGCGGCAATCGGGCTTGGCGCAGTCGTTTTTTTCGGGGCCTTATTCCATGTTATGCGTAAAGAATACCGGAAAATTGGCGTGAACATCGTTTTCTTGGCGTTAGCCGCGATTGTTGCGATTGGCCGGTTTTAACGGCTAAAAAAATACGCTCCGCCTTGAATTCGACGGAGCGCGTGCATATCCTACTGTTTGGCGGCCCGGTAGGCCTCGATATATTGGGCGGCTTTTCTCGCCACAAGGCTGTAATCGCCGGATTTGACCGCTTCACTAGTCAAATCGGAACCGATGCCGACCGCTACCGCGCCTGCCTTCACCCATTCGCCGAGGTTGCTCAGCGATACGCCGCCGGTCGGCATGATGTTGGCCTGCGGCAGCGGGCCTTTAATGGCCTTAATCATTCCCGGCGAGTAGAGATTGCCGGGGAACAGCTTTACAATATCGACGCCGAGCTCAAGCGCCGTCTGGATTTCCTGGATCGTCATGCAGCCCGGCATGACGGGCACCCGGTACCGGTTGCATAGCGCAACCGTGTGCGGGTTCAGCGAGGGGCCGACGACGAACTCGGCCCCGCTCAAAATCGCGGCTCGCGCCGTCTCGGGGTCGAGTGCGGTGCCGACCCCGATGACCGCGCGCTTCGCCGCGTCCTGCGCTGTGCTCGAGTAGCGCTTCGCCAGCTCCTCGATGGCGCGCAGCGCAAAAGGCACGGTCATCGTTACTTCGATGACCTTAATGCCGCCGGAAATGGCCTGCTCGGCCATTTCCACGACTTCGTCAGGCGTGTCGCCGCGCAGCACCGCGACCACGCCTTCCTCGGATATTTGCTGAATCAGTCTGATTTTGTTCATCGGATTCTACACCTTTCTGCGAATAAACATTTAGCGTTCAATATGTTTAACGTCATTAAGCACGGCCTCGACCTGCTCCCAGGTCGGAGCGCCTTCCCAATCGCCCTCGGTCTGTACCACGAGCGAGCCTACCAAATTCCCGATGCGCACCGCTTCGGGATAATCATAACCCTTGAGCACGCCGACCAGGAAGCCGGCGCAAAATCCGTCCCCCGCCCCGACCGTATCCACCAGATGCTCCGCGCGGAAATACGGCACAGCGGTCACGGACTCCCGGTCGACGACATAAGTCTCGTCGTCTCCGCCTTTTACAATAGAAATGCCGGGCAATTCGCGCAGCCTGCGGACGATTTCGTTCCAATCCTCCGTCTCGTAAAGCAGCTTCAGCTCGTCCAGCCCCGGCAAGAAATAATCGGCCTCCCGGGCAAGCTCCAGCAGCGTTGCGCGCGCTTCATCGATGCTCCACAGCTTCAGACGGAGATTCGGGTCGAAGCTGACCTTGACGCCGTGCTTACGCGCAATGCGAATCGCTTCGGCCGCGGTCTGCTTGCAGGATTCGCTCAAAGCCGGCGTTATGCCCGTCACATGCAAAATTTTCGCCTGAGCGATGTAAGACTCGTCCAGATGCTGAGGCGTCATGCGGCTGGCCGCCGAATTTTTGCGGTAATAATAGACGGAGGTTTTGCCCATGAGCACCTCGCGCATCATAAGCCCCGTAGGCGCCTCCGCCGTAAGCTCGGCACGCGATACGTCGACGCCTTCGCCGCGGATTTTTTTGAGGATCATCCGCCCCAGCGGGTCTTTGCCAAGCCGTCCGCACCAGCCGACCCTGGCTCCGAGCCGGGCCGCGCCGATCGCCAAGTTGCTCTCCGCGCCGCCAAACAAGCTGTGCAGCTCGGAGGAATATTCCAAACCTTTGCCGTTCGTAGGCATCATAAGCGCCATCGTTTCCCCGAAAGTGACGATCTCCGGAGCGTTCGTCTGCATTTGCTGATTCGTCATGCGACCTCCATCCATTAACCGGAGCGCAGCGGGGCGCGCCGGCTAATTGAAACGTTTAAACTATTAATATAGTTTATATTATAGTGCATGCCGGCTCTTTATACCAGAGCTGTTTGAAGGGCTGTGAACGGCTGCAAGGGTTTGACCGCCGCCATGCGTCGGCGGCACAATGCGCGTCAGGGATTCGTGTTTTTTCGAAAACCGGTCGCCGGAACTTGCGCATCTGCTTGTTGGCAATGCGGTGAGCGCCTGCAGAAGCAGAGTGCCTGTGAGAAAGGGCCGCTCTGTTAGGAGGGGCATGGCGCATGGCGTACCTTCTCTGTGGTCGACCGACCGCACGAAGCGGCTTGACGAGCCAAAAACCTGCGAAAGTGCAGGCTTTTTCTGTGTTTGCGGTTCATTTTTAGGAAAAGCCTGCAAATGTGCAGGAATTCCCGGTAAAAATAAGCCTGAGCTCAAGTATTCGTCAAAATTGATGCACATTTGCAGGAATTTTCAGTTGCAAGCGAATCAACGCGCAAAAAACTGCACTTTTGCAGGTTTTCTTCACGGAACCAGGCAGATTGTGTGACCGGTTCTGGCATGCAGGTTTCTGCGCTGGTTCTCCCCTCCCCATCGCCAAACAGATGTGCCGCCCCCAAATGTTCGAGTTTTTCAACAGTCTGAAACTCGTATTTTTTGCTCCTTGCTGCACTTGCGGAGAAATATTCCTGCGAATCTGCGGCAATTACAGCTGCTGCGCAGAGTTCTGATAGTCGCAGGCTCTCCCTCCAACCGAATCGGTTCCATTCAAAAAAGCAGCAGACCTGAATATTTTCATTCTGTGGGGTGACATCCATGCGCCATAAGAGTTTTTACAGGCCTTCCCTTTTGTTGACCGCCATGCCGCATAACGAACGACTGTGACGTCTCAGACGACAAAACGAAACACTTTTGCTCCGGACGTACCTTGCCCCATATCAAAAATTAGAGCTACCGCGCCCAGTTCCTCCTAATAAAATATCAAGACTTCTCAGGCACTTTGAACGCTTGCTGCACAAACCCATTCGCCGCTCCAGCTACCGCGCCACATGCACCTGCGCACAAAAAAACGAGCGACGCACGCGGTCCCCCGGCTGCCGTTCGTTTTTTGTTCATTCGTTGTTACACTCCCTCGTGAATAGGAGTCTGTCTGACGGAGTTACTTTGTGCATATCCCAGTAAATCATGACTGCAAATATGCCGTTAACGCTTCGTAGAAGCCGTCATTTGCATGCACACACCTTCTACTGGAGTTCATCGGACAGACTCCCTAGCAGAACGTTTCAAAAAAAACATTCATACAGGACAACCGGTTCGTCTGCGTTATGATCCGTAGGTTCCCGGCGATAACGAACTGGGCGAGCGTTATTCGCCCTTATTTCTTCGTAGCTGCGTTTTAACGAACCTGAGCGTCGTTATCGGGCTCACCCATCGTTCAAACGGGCAGTTTATTTCGAAGTAAGGGGGCCTCAGTTCGTTAGATTCACGTTTTAAGACTTGTACGGTTCATTACAGTTTGTGTGGTCGTATGCTAGAAGCCGGTAGCTTCCGCTTGAGCGAGTTCCTGCTGCAGCTCCTCGTGGATGCTGCCGTTCGTAGCCAGCACGTTGCGCACGGACAGACTGTACGGCCTGCCCGCCGTATCCGTAACTTTGCCGCCCGACTCCGTGATCAGGAGAGCTCCCGCAGCCATATCCCAGGCGCTCAATCCAATCTCCCAAAATCCGCTCAAACGGCCCGCGGCCACGTAAGCCATATGCAGCGCCGCCGAGCCCGCTACGCGGAGGTTTCTCACTTTGGGCGCCAAGGCTTGGGCGCCTTTCATATTGACGGGAAGCGCACCGTCCCGATCGGCCGGGAATCCGGTTGCGACCAAAGAATCCGCGAGCTTGGTTTCCCGCGATACGGCCGTTACTTTGCCATGCCTGTAAGCGCCTTTACCTTTTTCGGCGACAAACAACTCGTCGCGAATCGGGTCGTAAACGACGCCGACGATGACATCACCTTTGTGCGCGAGAGCAATCGATACCGAGAAAAACGGGAATCCGTGAACGAAGTTCGTCGTACCGTCGATCGGATCTACGATCCACAAATACTCCGCGTCGCTGGCTTCCTCCAGCGCTTTTGCCGAAGCGGCAGGGCCGGGCTCAACCCCCTCCTCGCCAAGAATCGAATGATGCGGAAAGTGCGTCAAAATAAGATTTCGAATCATCGTCTCCGAACCCTTATCCACTTCCGTCACAAGGTCATGCGGGGTATATTTCTGATCGATCCGGTTGATGTCTCCCAGCTTGCTTTTGATCCATTCCCCGGCTTTGGCCGCCGTGTTAATTGCAACTGCAGTAAAGCTTTTGCTCCCCACCACAAAGGGCTCCTGGGTTCCGCTTGCCATTTATATCAACTCTTTCTTGAATATGAATTTGATACACTTAGTATAGTAAATTATACGCAGAAATTACTAGAGCGTTTCATCCCAATTTATTTGTGCATTTTTTACATAAATATATATAATTACATTTTTGTCCATTATTCCTGTTTTTATAAAAAGATTACTCGGCGCATCACTTTGTCGTATTCGACCGTCCCCTTTTCGCACGGCTTGGTGCTTGTTGTCCATCGTCCCCCGAGAGGAAAAGGCGGCTTGGCGGGGAGAAAGCCTGCGATTGTGCAGGTTTTTTTCGTAAAAATGGTTCATTTTGGCGAAAAGCCTGCGATTGTGCAGGAATTTTCGATGAAATCAAGTCTGAGCCCATGTTTGCGGCGAAAAGCCTGCACATTTGCAGGAATTTGTCGTGGTCAGCGGATCAACCGGGCAAAAACTGTACTTTTGCAGGTTTTCTCCGCATTTCCAGGTGGGTTCTTCCATCGTGTGTACGGGTATCTCGACAGTTTGATTTGCAACCTTTCTTCGCGCAACCAGGCAGATAGTGAGACCGTCTCTGGCGGGCGGGGTTCTGGGCTGTCTGACTTTGCAAGTTTTCTGCACGCTGTGTTCCCAAGTAGATGAGACCGGCTCCGGCGAGTGGGGTTCTGGGCAGCCTGACTTTTGCAAGTTTTCTGCACACTGTGTTCCAAAGTAGATGCGCCGACTTCTGGTAGGCGGGTTTGTGCGCAGGCTGACGTTTACTAGTGTTCAGCACGTTGTGCTCCCAAGTAGATGCATCAGCTCTGGCGGGCGGGTTCTGGGCAGCCTGGCTTTCTCAGGTTTTCCGGCACCTTACCGGCGGTATCGGCGGTGTCTTTGCAGGCAGGGAATGCTTCCACATCGTGCCGCCGCGGGAGATTGGAACGAAAAAAATCCGCACGCCTGTTAGGCAGTACGGATTTTTTGAATTGAGCTTTTACACGCCTACGATATGGTAGCCGCCATCCACATAGATGACTTCGCCGGTAATTCCGCGGGACAGGTGGCTCATGAGGAACATCGCCGTATCCCCGACTTCGGCTGTTTCCGTCGTGCGGCGGAGCGGCGCTTTTTCCTCTACTTGGCGGAGGATCGAGTTGAAATCCTTGATGCCTTTGGCCGCCAGGGTGCGGATCGGGCCGGCGGAAATGCCGTTTACGCGGATGCCGTACTGTCCGAGGTCGTTCGCCAAATAACGCACGCTCGCTTCGAGCGCAGCTTTGGCAACACCCATGACGTTGTAGTTCTTCATCGCGCGCTCGGCGCCGAGGTAGGTCATCGTCATGATGCTGCCGCCTTCGGTCATCAGCGGATATACGCGCTTGGCTACAGCCACAAGCGAGTAGGCGCTGATGTCGTGCGCCAGGGCGAAGCCGTCGCGGGACGTATCCACGAACAGACCTTCCAGCTCTTCGGTTCTCGCGAACGCGATGCTATGTACAAAGCCGTGAAGCACGCCGAACTGCTCTTTCAAGGTGCTTGCAAGCGTGTCGATTTCGGCGTCGACGGTGACGTTGCACGGCAGCAGGATCGATCCCGGGATCGTATCGGCAAGCTTGCGCACGCGCTCCTCGACGCGTTCGTTTTCATAGGTAAAAGCGAGCTTTGCGCCTTGCGAAGCAAGAGATTGGGCGATTGCCCAGGCGATGCTGCGGTCATTGGCGACACCCATGACCAATATATTTTTGCCAGATAATAATTGACTCATTTTTTCAAGAAACCCCTCTCACCAATGGTTTGTACTTCGAGTATCCCAATCTTCAAAGTACCCCATTTTTCCAAACATTTCAAGGACAATTCTCACCGATCGCCGAATGGGGTCCGACCACCCGCCGTGCAGCGCCGCAACGCGCACCGGGAGAGGCGCGCGCCTCCCCTCCCCTGCAAGCACCGACCTTCACAGACTCACAGCTCGATAGAAGCCTGATTGACGACGGAAACGCCGCTTCGCTCCCGCAAATCGTCCATTAGCCGAAACAAGGCGGAGTCCTTCATTTTGGCTTCGATCATAACGTCCAGTCTGGGCGTGATCGGCGCAATTTTTTTAAGGAAGGCGAGCAGCGGCTCCGTTTCTACATAATCGGCATGACTTCGCGGATCATGCTCGCTTTTCGGGCTGGAAACGTGAATTTTCGGCGGCAGCATAGCGGCAGAAGCCGGATCGGACCGGGAAGCGTCTGCATAACTCCACGTCCGCAATATTCTCGGCCACAGCTCGGCGGCATCCTCCCCGTTGTTGTTCACTTCATGATGATGAATATCCAGCACCATGGGCGCCTGTACCCGTTCCGCGAGCTCCAGCGTCTCCATGGCCGTGAACGTTTTATCGTCGTTTTCCAGCGTAATCCGCCGCCGGACTTCAGGACGCAGCGCCGCAAAATTCCGCGCAAACCGCTCGCCCGCCGTCTCCTTATCGCCGTATGCGCCGCCGACATGAATGTTGCACATGGCCTCGGGGCCGAGCCCCATCGCATTCAGCATCGCGTTATGACGTTCCAGATCCGCTCCCGACTTCCGCAGCACATCCTCCTTGGGAGTGCTCAGCACCGTAAAATGTTCCGGGTGGAAGCTGACCCGCATCCCATGGCGCCTGACGTAATCCCCCGTCTCTTTGAATTCGGCCGCCAGCACCCGGATCGGATCCCAGTCGGCCAGCAGCTCATGACCGATCAGCGGGATCAGCCTGGAGGAAAAACGGTACACCATAATGTCATGCGCGCGGTTATGCCGCAGCAGCCGCAGCGAATTATGCAAATTTTCGGCGCCCAGCCGCTCCAGTTTGCGAATAGCCGCCTCGCGGTCCGCCAGCTTGCTGAAACCCGAAACCGTCATTGTCTTGGACGGAGAAGCGCCTGCGACCACAGTCGACATAGCCACGTACCCAAAGCGAACGATCATGCGCGCGTACCTCCCGTGCTTTTTGGCATAGGTTTCCCTATCCATAAAAAGGACATACCCGGCCGGCGCGGCGCCTTAGCCTTCCCCCTGCCTATGCCCTCACTGCTACATGGAGGAGACGAACACGACGAACCTGTAGCTCAAAAAAGCGGAAGCTCCGATTATCAAAGGACTGAGCGCCTGCAAGCCGATTCTGGTGCCTGCATCTTCCTTGCGCAGACAGAAATAATTTCCCGCAAACCAGATCGTCAAATAGGCCGCCAGCACGCCCAAAGCCGCCAGCCGCTCCTCCTGCCCGGGTGGAGACATAAAGCCGTAATACCCCAAAATGATCCATATGAGCGCATAGGGAGCCGGAATCCCCAAAATGATATTAAACAGCCAATATGCCGAAAAACGGCCGCCTCGCACATCCATCCCCTTCACTGTACACCACTCCCTGCCCGAAACTCGCCTATTCCAATAGTGTAGTCCCCGGACGCGGCGAGAGTAAGTACTAACTTCACATAGTACCATGACCAACCCCTCTGAAACTATGAGATAAACCTCTATCGAAGTCCTTCGAAGATGAGCGATCGCGTTTAAAGGTAGGTTTATTCGCCAATAAGAATGCTGTTCTTCGCGCTGTAAAGAACTTTAACATTCTTATGTGGTGAAAAAACACCGCCTCTCGCAAAGTCCTGCCGACAAGCCGGGTTGAGGATCGTACCCTCCATCCGGTTTGCCGTCAGTCCCATGCGCAGGGGCGGTGTTATTTTCGTCATGCCGTTTTATTGCTGCTGCTCGCCAAAAAACATTTCGTGCGCCAGCGCCGTTTGAATGCGTGCTTCCTCTTCGCTCAGCCGGCGCACCAGCTCCATCTCGACCTGCGTCACTTCTTCGCCCTGGAAATTGATTTCGGCGATGGAAGCGACGATTTTGACGATCGCGATAGCCTGGTTGTCAGGCGTGTAGGCGATGACCTTTTGTCCGGTGGGAAATACCCGGAACCCGCTTTTCACCATTTTGCCGCGGCCGTACTCAAGCAGCTCGTAGAGCTCCTGACCGGATTTGAATTTGCAGACGGAATTGAACTCGGTTTGAAATCCCATAGCTTCATCTACTCCACATCAAAAGTATATTGAATCGCTTGCTTCGCTTGATGCCGCTCGATCGCCAAATGGATCAAATCGTCCAGCAGTTCGCCGTAAGGCTTGCCGGATTCTTTCCATAATAGCGGGTACATGCTGAATGGGGTGAAACCCGGCATGGTGTTGATCTCGTTGACATACACTTTGTTATCGGCTTTGCCGAGGAAAAAGTCAACGCGGGACAAGCCGCTGCCATCCACGGCCTGAAAAGTGCGGATAGCCAGTTCTCGAAGCTGGTCCGCCGTCTCCTGGGGAATTTCCGCAGGAATGATCATGGCGGATTTGCCGTCAATGTATTTTGCTTTGTAATCGTAAAATTCATTCGAAGAAACGATCTCGCCCGGGACGGACGCCTGCGGCTCCTCGTTGCCGAGCACGCTGACCTCGATTTCCCGCGCATCGATGTTTTCCTCGACGATCACCTTGCGGTCATATTGGAAAGCGAATGCAACGGCTTTGATCAGCTCCTCCTGATTTCTCGCTTTGGTGATGCCGACGCTGGAACCCAGATTAGCCGGCTTGACGAAGCACGGATACCCGATCGCGGTTTCGAGCTCCAGCAGATGATAGGTCCGGTCCTTTTCCCATTGCGTACGGGTGAAATAGCGGAACACGCACTGCGGCAGCCCCTCCTGCGCGAACACTTTTTTCATCATTACTTTATCCATGCCTACGGCGGAAGCAAGAACGCCCGCCCCCACGTACGGAATGTTCGCTATTTCCAGCATTCCCTGAATCGTGCCGTCCTCGCCGAAGGTGCCGTGGAGCAGCGGAAATACGACATCAAGGCCCGCAGACGGAGCCTGTGCCGCACTATCGGCGCTTTTTGCGGAAATGTGGACTTCGCCCTTGGCTGATAGCGAACCGAAGATTGGGGCCAGCGCGTTGGAGCCCTTGGCGCCGGAGGAGGCCGCGGATTGGCCGAAAGTCAACGCCTGCACATTGGCCGGAGGGGCTTGAAGCTGAGCCCCGCTCTTCCATTCTCCCTGCTTCGATATATAGAATGGAGTTATTTCATATTTATTGAAATCCAACGCTTTCATAACGGCGAGCGCGGTTTGCAAAGACACATCATGCTCTCCCGATTTTCCACCGTAAATCAGCCCTACTCGTATTTTGCGGTTCATTACGTACCTCCGTCTAGTATTCCTACTTCATAATCTACTACATGTCATCGGCAATTCGAACAAATACGTAACGCGTACGTTCGTTCCAAGCCGGCGAATCCCGGTAGTCCCAATAACGGTCGCGGCTGTTATAGGTATGCGCATTGACCAGCGGCATGCCGTTGGCATCCATGGACGTGACGAACGTGTTGTGTTGACACCGTCCGTTGCCGTCCCAATCGTAGCTTATCATATCGCCGGGTCTCAGCTCTGTGGGATCGGTCACCGCAACACCTTGCAATCCCCGTCGGCTGTTCGGCACGAACGATTGCAGGCTGTGGGCAACAGCCCAACTGTAGCTCCAAAGCTCCTGGGAGCCCTTTTTTCCCGAGTACCACCAGCCCGCTCCCCTTTTCCCAGTATAGTCCATCGGCGCCCCGCCTGCAAAGAGGCACTGAGATACATAATTCGTACAATCCACTTCATATTCCAAATATTTCGGATTCGCCGTACTCCACCACGTTTGCGCGTATTCGACCGCTTTTTCCCGATTGTATCGGATTTTCCTTGGAAGGGTTTCACCGCTGTTGAGTATACTATGGTTGAGATACGGGAGCGACGGAGAACGGTTCGTAAGGACCGGTTCTTCCACCTGGTCGGAAAAGAAAGTTCCGGGCTGCCCCGCCGGCATGGATTTCTCGTGTCCGAGCATTTCCGCGCTTCTGACAAGCCATTTTCCGGCGATCGGGTCAAGCAGCACTCGTTCCGCTTCAATCCGCTGTTCGGTATGCCGGGCGGAGCCGATCCGGTAAAGCAGCTGACGGCGCAGCTCGATATCGGCGATGACGCCGTGCGCCGTTTCTTTGACGCGGGTAAGGCGAAGCTTCGTTTCACTGCGCAGCGGAACCGCGTTGCGGTCCTGATAGCTGCGGGACAGCCGCCCCAATCTGGCCTCCTGCATCCCGATATAAGCGCTGTCTGCGACAAAAGCTGTTAGCGATTCGGCCGAGCATCGCAGCTCCGCCTGATTTTTGGCGTGAACGTAGTTATAGAGCGCCGGTTTCCAGGACATGGCTTTGTACCTCCGAGCAAGCATGAATTTGATTCAATATATGTTTTTTTTAGATGAAAAATGATTTAAACATGGAATAAACGAAGAGTTACTTTACAAAATAGTGCTAAATAATCCTTTACGGGAACAATGTAAGACGGTATACTTGAAACAGAGGGTATAATGAAATTCAGTTTCATCTAATGAAACGAATGAAGTTTAATTGAGGAGGAAACATCATGTCTAACAAGGACTCTTTTTCCGTACGCAAGCAGTTGAACGTCGGAAGCAAGACTTTCCAGTATTACAGCTTGCCTGACTTTGAAAATCAGGGCAACGGCACGATCGGCAACTTGCCGTTTTCCATTAAGGTACTGCTCGAAGCAGCTGTACGCCAATTCGACGGCAGAGCGATCACGAACGAACACGTCAAACAAATTGCCGGCTGGGCTAACGGCCGCGATGAAAACAAAGAAATTCCTTTCATTCCTGCCCGTATCGTTCTTCAAGACTTCACAGGCGTACCTGTCGTCGTTGACCTTGCGGCAATGCGCGCGACAATGGCCCGTGAAGGCGGAGACCCTAAACGGATCAACCCGCTTGTACCGGTTGACCTCGTTATCGACCACTCCGTCATGGTTGACGCTTTCGGATCTCCGGACGCTTTGAACACGAACATCAACCTGGAATTCGAAAGAAACGAAGAGCGCTACCGATTCCTCCGCTGGGCACAAACCGCATTTGACAATTTCCGTGCCGTGCCTCCTTCAACCGGTATCGTTCACCAGGTTAACCTGGAGTATTTGGCATCCGTTGCAGCGACCAAAACCGTTGACGGCGAAACCGTCGTATATCCGGACTCGCTCGTAGGTACCGACTCCCATACAACGATGATCAACGGCCTTGGCGTCGTAGGCTGGGGCGTCGGCGGTATCGAGGCGGAAGCCGGCATGCTCGGACAACCTCTTTACTTCGTAGCACCTGAAGTTATCGGCTTCAAATTGACAGGCAGCCTGGCTGAAGGTGCAACTGCAACCGACCTGGCGCTGACCGTTACCCAAATGCTGCGCAAAAAAGGCGTAGTAGGCAAATTCGTAGAATTCTACGGCCCTGGCCTCAGCAACATCTCCCTGGCTGACCGCGCAACAGTTGCCAACATGGCTCCTGAATACGGCGCGACAATCGGTTTCTTCCCGGTTGATAGCGAAACTTTGAACTACCTGAGAGGCACAGGCCGCGAAGAAGAGCAAATCGCGCTGGTCGAAGCTTACTATAAAGCGCAAGGCATGTTCCGCACGGACGCTACTCCTGACCCTGTGTTCACAGACGTCATCGAGCTTGATCTGAGCCAAGTCGTACCAAGCTTGGCAGGTCCTAAACGTCCTCAAGACCGCATCGAGCTTACGAACATGAAGGAGTCCTTCAACTCCATCATCCGTACGCCGATCGACAAAGGCGGATACGGCCTGACTGAAGAAAAAATCGCGGAAGTCGTCGATGTAACCTACCCTAACGAAACGGTAAAAATGGGTACGGGCGCAGTCGTTATCGCAGCGATCACTTCCTGTACGAATACATCCAACCCTAGCGTTATGCTTGGCGCAGGACTTGTGGCGAAGAAAGCCGTTGCCCTCGGCCTGAAAAAACCGGCTTACGTCAAAAGCTCCCTGACTCCGGGTTCCCTGGTCGTTACCGAGTACCTGATCAAAGCAGGCTTGCTCGAGTCTCTTGAAGCGCTCGGCTTCCATGTTGCGGGCTACGGCTGCGCAACTTGTATCGGTAACTCCGGTCCGCTTCCGGATGAAGTAAGCAAAGCGATCGCAGACAACGATATGACGGTAGCTGCCGTGCTTTCCGGCAACCGTAACTTCGAAGGCCGCGTTCACGCTCAAGTAAAAGCGAACTACCTGGCTTCTCCGCCGCTTGTAGTTGCCTATGCGCTTGCAGGAACAGTAAACATCGACTTGGCAAAAGATCCTATCGGTTACGACCAAAACGACAAACCCGTATACCTGAAAGATATCTGGCCTACAAACCAAGAGATTCAAGAAGCGCTGAGCACCGCTCTGAATGCAGACATGTTCCGCGACAAATACAACAACGTATTCCGCGCGAACGAGCGCTTCAACCAAATCGCGGTTCCGGAAGGCGATCTGTACGAGTTCGATACCAACTCCACGTACATTCAAGAGCCTCCGTTCTTTACGGATCTGGGTACGGTTCTTGATGATATCGCCGATATCCGCGGCGCGAAAACTTTGGCACTCATGGGCGATTCCGTAACAACGGACCATATCTCCCCTGCCGGCAACATCAAAGTTGACAGCCCTGGAGGCAAATATCTGATCGAGCACGGCGTGAAAAAAGAAGACTTCAACTCCTACGGCTCCCGCCGCGGCAACCACGAAGTGATGATGCGCGGAACGTTCGCAAACATCCGTATTCGCAACCAAGTGGCGCCGGGAACTGAGGGCGGCGTAACGACTTACCTGCCAACCGGCGAAGTTGAATCCATCTATGACGCTTCCATGAAATACCAAGATGCCGGCACGAACCTTGTCGTTATCGCCGGTAAAGAGTACGGTACAGGCAGCTCCCGTGACTGGGCGGCCAAAGGTACGTTCCTGCTCGGCGTAAAAGCCGTTATCGCAGAAAGCTTCGAGCGTATTCACCGCAGTAACCTGGTCGGCATGGGCGTACTGCCTCTCCAATTCGTGAACGGCGAAAGCTGGAAGTCTCTCGGCATCACAGGCCGTGAAACATTCGACATCACGGGCCTCAGCAACGACGTTCAACCGGGCTCCACTGTAAAAGTGACAGCTACCCGCGAAGACGGCTCTACATTCGCATTCGACGCCCTCGTGCGTCTGGACAGCATGGTTGACGTAGACTACTACCGCAACGGCGGTATTCTGCAAACCGTTCTCCGTCAAATTATCGCTGAAAAGAAATAATCGTTCGACACGCAAAAAATCCGGGATTGCCGTTTTGGCAAACCCGGATTTTTTTGTGTTCAGGCCGGCGCTGGGAGTCTGTCCGATGAACTCAGTGGAAGGTATATTTATGCAAAATATCCGTCGGACAGACTCCTATTTAGCCGGACGAGGAGCCGTGGATTCGTCTTCGTACCATGGGTTCAGATGCACAAGCACCTCGTCTACGTCCGCATGCGCGTCCTGTATTTTCTTTTTGATCAAACGGCTGATATCGTGCCCTTCCTGGATCGTCAGATTCCCCGAAACGCCGATCCGGGCGTCTACCAATATGTAATGGCCGTGCTCCCGCGCACGCAGGCGATCGATTCTTCGTACCTCCGGTACAGAGCGGATCAGCGTGGCGTACTGCTCAATTTGCTTCGCGCTCACGCTTCGCTCCATCAGCACGTCGAACGATTCGCTGCCCATTTCATAGGCCAATTTCAGTACCAGGAACGAGACGATCATCCCTGCGACGGGATCTCCGTAGCTGAGCAGCCGAATATCGAAACGGTCTCCGAGCAGCGCCAGCCCAATCCCCACGGAAGCGGCTATGGAAGCATACACATCCGCAAGATGGTCGTAAGCCGTGGCGATCAGGCCTTTGCTGTTCGTTTGACGCCCGACGCGTATGGTATACATGTATAAGAGCTGTTTCCAGATCAAGGAGACCACTGCGGCTGCAAAAGCGATAACGTGCGCCTGCTCCGGCGTTTCGAACAGCGCCCGAATGGAGTGATAGCCCATGTACAGAGCCGCGCCGCCCAAAATAATCGCCACGATAAAAGCCCCCAGCACCTCCGCCTTGCCGTGCCCGTAAGGGTGATCTTCATCGGCCGGTTTGTTCGACACGCGCATGGAGCTGTACGCGGTGGCCGAAGCAATAACGTCTCCCGCGTTATGGATACCGTCGGCGATCAGCACCTGGCTTTTGAATAGGATGCCGACGACGATTTTGATGGCGGTCAGCACGATGTTGCTCGCCAGGCTGATCCAGATCGCCAGCATGGATGCCGTATTGCGCATCGGTGAAGCCACTCCCTTCCATCTTCTAGTATGGCCCGCCGGAAGCAAAACATCCCTCATCCCGCCTTCGGATGAGGGAATGCCGACGATTGACCGCCAACTCCGCCGGACAGGCTCCTGCGAGTCTGTCCGATGAAACACAATATGCAAAATGACAGCAATTATGCGGCGTGAGCGGTAATGTATTCAGTCATTAGTCACCCGGTATGCACAAAAGCAACTCCGTCGGATAGGCTCCTAGCGCAGCATCGTACCCATATGCCGCGCCGCTTCCATGATCAGCGGCGCCTGCTCTTGCATCAGCTCCAGCGTGAGCCTGTTCGCTGGGCCGGACACCGCGAGGGCGGCGACAAGGCGCCCCCCGCGGTCAAGAATCGGTGCGGACACTGCCGCCGCACCGGGTTCGCGCTCTTCGACGCTCGTGGCGTAGCCGAGCCGTCTTGTTTCGCCGAGCTGCTGCCGGAACGCAGCCTTGTCCAGCCCGGCCGGCCAATCGGCCGAGGACAACAGGCGCTCCTGCAGCGCAGGCTCGGCAAAGGCGACGAGCACCTTGCTCGAGGCGCCGACGTAAAGCGGCATTCGCGCCCCGACAGGGGCAACGCGGCGAATGGCGTGGTTGCTCTGCACGGCCTGGATGCGCACGCGCTCGAGGCCGTCCTGCACGTACAGCGAGATCGTCTCGCCGAGCTGGGCGCGCAGCTGCTCCATCTCCGGCAGCAGAATGAGGCCGGGGTCGCCGTCCTGCGACAAATTCGCGGACAGCTCCCAGAGACGGTAGCCGAGCCGGTATTTATCCGTCGCGGCATCGCGCATAATGAAGCCCTTGCCTTCCAACGAAGCCAACAGGCGGTGCACGGTGCTTTTGTGCAGTTCTACCCGGCTGGCGATTTCGGTCAGCGTTAATTCGGACGCCCCCGTAAAACAAAGCAAAATATCTAAAGCGCGCTCAACGGCGCGAACTGTCAGCTTGCCATCTTCCATTACTAAACACCGCTCTCATAGCAAGGTTGTTTCACCATATGAAACTGAGTTCCTTCTAGTATACCAATAACAGCCGCATATACGCAACCATTGTTAACAGACCGCCGAGCAGCTCCACAACAGCCATATTCGGCACTTCCACGGCCGTTTTGCAAACATTCTCGTCCCGTTGAAAACATCGATTTAAACGGCTGGCTCCGACAAGTTCATTGCCCACTCGAAGCCCTGCGCGGGCTGTTTGTTTGTGAAGCGGCTTGCCAGCCCGGGTGCCGCCGGGTAGCAAGCCGCGAAAGCCCGCCTATTGAAAAACTCGCTTGCTGGGAGACGGCACGTCCACTTAGGCACGTAGAAAACCTGTAGAAATCAGATGGTTGATAAAACGACGGGATTGAGTAACCAGAGGGACGGCCTTCTTCCCCAACATACTCATCTCCTGCACGGGTTGCGGCTCTGAGGTAGGGGGCACAAGACGATTGGTTGGGGAAAACCTGCAAAAGTGCAGGTTTTTTCCGCAAAAGTAGTTCATTTTGGCAAGAAGCCTGCAATTGTGCAGGAATTTTCGATAAAAATGAATCTGAGCCCCTATTCGCGGCGAAAAGCCTGCACATTTGCAGGAATTTATCCTGGTCAGCGCATCTATCGAGCAAAAACTGTACTTTTGCAGGTTTTCTTCGCGCAACCAGGCAAATGGTGCGGCCGGCTTTGGCATGGGAGGGGCTGGACAGATGGTCCGCCCGGCTCTGACGTGGGGGGTCTGCGCAACCCGAAACCCACACTCATGCTTCAGCTTGTTTTATCGAAAATTCCTCCACAATCCAAGCTGTTGAGAAAGTCCCATGGATTTCCCCGCCGCGTCCTGCACATCTTCGCAGGTTTTCCCCGAGTTGATAAGCAGATTTGCCTCCCTGGCTGTTTTTTTTCAACACTCTCGCTTTCGCAGGTTCGCGCTGCTATGATCGCTTAGCACCTTCACGAACGGCCTCACCCGAAATTGCCTTCTTCTTCTTCTGGCTACCTTAAACAGAGTGCCGCGATTTTCTCGAGCACACTGACTTTGCGGGTTTCCTAGGTGACGCCAGCAATTTTAGCGCACAGTGGTCCACGGCCTCTCAGTCCCTAAAATATGTATAAATTTCACGGTCAGGTGCAGCATATTTCCTGTAGTCAGGCCCTTGGCAATGTAGCCAAGCTCCTTGGCAATGTAGCCAGGCTCTTGGCGCTGTAGTCAGGCTCCTTGGCGCTGCAGTCAGGCTCCTTGGTACTTAGTCAAGCTCCTTGCCGTTGTAGCCAAGCTCCTTGGTGCTATAGCCAGGCTCTTGGCGCTGTAGTCGGGCTCCTTGGCGATTACCGAATTTTGGCTGCTTAGCGCAAATTCCGGAGGCTTGACAAAAGATAATCCGCAGTGAGATGATATCTCTTGAAGAGACATTAAACAAAAGCCGGGTGAACTTTTATGAAAAATAACGACATAACGGAGCCGGATTCAGCATCGGCGCGGCCGGCTGCGGATAATTTCGAACTTACCTCGACTGCATGGACGATATTGGGTTTTCTTTCTTTGCAGCCGCGAAGCGGTTACGAAATTCGCGAGGCCGCGAAACGATCGGTTCGCTTTTTCTGGGGCATCAGTGACGGGCAGCTGTATCCCCAGCTGAAAATACTTGAGGATCTGGGGCTGATCGAATCGCCCAACGGCGTCGAGGGCCCCAGGTCGCGCCAGCGGTGGCAGTTGACGGGCACGGGCCGAGAAGCTCTCCGCAAATGGCTTGTCAGCCCGTCCGCCCATTTGCAGATTCGCGATGAGAATCTGGTCAAATTTTTATTTGCCGCCCAGGAAGGGCCGGAGCTGCTGCTGCATTTGATCCGGGAAAGACGGGAAAGTTTCACCTGGTTTTTGAACGCAATTAAAGGAACCCAGCCGGGAAGCACGTGGGAAAGTCCGAAGGAAGACTCCTCCCTCGCAGGACCGCTGCTGCTGCAGCGCTATGGAATCGGGTTCGCGGAAGCGGTCCTGGATTGGTGCGACCAAGCCGAGGCATCGCTGCTCGGGGAATCTGTTAACGGCAAGGAGGAATCCGTATGACAAACGGAATGCAGGCCAGCGCCAAAAAACCGGCGGCAGTCACGTTCGCCCAGGTTTTGATGTACTTGGCGGCGGCTGTGAACATTGTGAACGGCATCTATTCGCTAGGCAGCGAAGGAGCGGTTAAAAAAATGCTGTGCCTGGCCATGATCGTCGTCGGCGCCGCCTCAATATGGGTCGGAGCCCGTCTTAGCGAACCCCACGCGTCCCGGCGCAGTTTTGCCGTCTCGCTCTCTATCGTGATGATCGTGCTGCGGTTAATTGAGTTTGCCGTCTGGCAGAGTATCGGTTTTTTGCTGGGTGTTATTTTGCCGGTGCTCGTTATTTGGAGACTAAGCGGCTCCGAAGCAAAAAATTGGTTTGGCTTAAGATAACAATTTGACAATCGCCGTGCGCAGAACCCAAGCCACGGCGGGGAGGAGTTGCTGCAACGATGAAACTGATCAAGCGACTGCTGCTAATCATCCTTGCTATTATAGTTATCGTCTCGATCGCCACAATCACTTACGCGGCTACCCCTCTCTCTTCCTGTACGTTTCCCGAAAACGTAGTTTCCGGCGTGTCGACAAGCGGTCTCGGCCAGTCGGACTCGAACGGCGGGAAGCCGTCCGCTGCGGATCATGTGCAATATGCGGACGCAAATGATCATATTCGTCTGGCTTACCGGGCGTACGTTCCCACAAACCCGAAAGCTGTTGTCATTTTCTATCACGGTTCGGGCGCGAATAGCGGAGCAGGCTATCAGCCAATAGGGGAAGAGCTGAGTCAAAATTTCGGAATTGCCACGTATTTGCCGGACATTAGAGGTCATGGCTTGTCCGAAGGTCCCCGGGGAGACGCGCCAAGCGTCCAGCAGGTGTACGATGATGTCACAAGCATCATTGACGCTGCGCACCGCCAATTTCCCTCCGTGCCTGTATTTTTGGGCGGGCATTCCGCGGGAGCGGGGTTAGTGGTCAATTATATCAATTCGCCGCATCCCGAATCCGTGAACGGCTATTTGTTCGTCTCGCCGGATTTCGGTCCGAAATCCAACACCATGAAAGAGGGCAACGGGAATTTCGCGACCGTATGCGTCAAAGCGTTCGTAGCCAACGCTCTGACCGGTGGGCTGCTCAAAGGGCATGCCGTCGGTGTCCGGTACAACTACTCGGAGGAACAATTGAAGTCGAGCATCGGGCTCGTTCAGTACAACAGCGTCAATATGGCGCTGGCGCTCAATCCTTCGAAGCCGTCGCAGGAAGTTGCCCGAATCGGCAAGCCTTTCGGGTTATGGGTCGGGGCTGAGGATGAAATCATGGATCCGCAAAAAGTAGCTGCATTCGCCGGTCTGGCAACGCAGGTAAGCCGGCAATCATCGACGGAAATCGTGCCCGGCGAGAAACATTTGACGATTTTGAACGATACCGCCAAGCTGATGGGCCCTTGGATTTTACAAGCGTCGGCGCATTGATACGAGCCTCCATTTCCACCCTTTTACGGTGGTTGTGGAGGTTTTTTTCTGCCCGAGCCAATACTCCTCTCCCTCCCCGTTCGGAAGGTTCCATTATTACAGGATCGTTACAGCAGGCTTACAAATTCCGTGCGCGGATTGACTTGTAAGCGCATACAGATTAACATTAAATTAAAGAGGTACTTATCAGAATATTTTGTAAAATCGAATATTTTTCATGCAAGGAGGGACGCTTCATGTCTACTACTTCTGTAACACCCGGATCTCTTCACCCTCCTTTGGAGCAGGCGGCTACAATACCGCTCCTGCGCAAAAAACGGCTGATTACGACCATCCTGATTTCATTTTTGCTGCTCTGCATGAGCTTATTGCTCTCTTTCCACGCTTATATCGCCTGGACTTTGGCACGGCCGCACATCGATCCGCTGCACTCCAATCCAATGCAGGCTGTCGGCCTGCACTACTCGAACGTGAGCTTTCCTAGCCGCAACGGCTCCTCTACGCTTGAAGGCTGGCTTATTCCCGGCAATTCGGATAGAACCGTTATTTTCTCGCACGGCTACGGAGGCAACCGCGAAGAACTATGGGTTCCGATCTACACGTTAGCCCGCGAGCTGCATAAGCAGCAATACAACGTTTTGATGTTCGATTACGGTTATGTCCAACCGGGCAACAGCCGCGTTATGACCGGCGGCATTCAAGAATCGCAAGAGCTGCTGGGAGCCATCGACTATATCAAACAGCTGTCCGGCGGGCAGATTTATATTTGGGGCTTCTCCATGGGCGCCGGAACTGCACTGCAAGCCGCTCTGCAAAGCGGCGGCGACATATCCGGCATGATTCTGGACAGCACCTTCCTGCTGAACCCCGATACGCTGTACCACAATATGAAACAGTACGTCAACCTTCCCAGGTTCCCTTCGCTGCCGCTCGTCCGCTTGTTTTTTCCGCTGCTTAACGGGGTAAGCCTTAAGGAAGTGCCTTACAACAAGGTCACAAGCACTTCATACGACATGCCGATCTTCTTCATTCACGGAACCGACGACAGCAAGGCGCCTTATGACCTGATCGAGGACATGTACGCGAAGCAAACCGACCACTCGAAGACGAAGCTGTGGATTTTGCAAAATGCGCAGCATGAGCTGCTCTATCGTGCCGAGCCCCAAACTTATTTGAGCAGAACGCTCGGCTTTTTGCGGGGACTTTCCAATCCCGCGCCTGTTGATTCCGGTATTTCCTCCTCCCTATAAACCTCGGCCCCTGATGGGGTCAATTTTTTTGCCACAAACATTTTCAATGTCACATGATCCGTTGATTATCTTACATGCTCGACTTGCTGCTATCGTTTTTAAATGGTAAGTATTTACCATAGCATAATTTCAGGAGGATTAGCATGTATCGAATTTTTAAGACGATGAAAAAATAAGCGCTATCTTGAAAAAAAAATATAAAGCACTCATTTTTTTACACTTGCAGCTTGCAATTGTATCGGCTTTCCTTCATTCCACCACGTTACCCTTAGTTCTGGGTAAAGTGCCGCGATATTAGCAGCTTGCCTCGCATCGCTCTCGACATAGTGGGTAAATCCGAGTTCAAGTGTTCGCAGTCCTTTCCATCTTGCAGTACTCTCAGCATCGGGGACATCAATGCCATCGTCCCGAAATACTACAGGTATATTTATTTGGCGCTTTTGCAACCAGTTAATAGTTCTTTCACGATCGACTTCCGGACGCCCCGTGATAATTATATCGCCAGATGATACTCTTGGTACAAATGGCGAGAGTTCAAAGGTATCTCTTAGAGCCAACGCTTTCTCCAAGCTCTCTCTATAATGAACTGAGTCGACGTCCTCCAAAAAAACCCCATCCATATCCCATGCAGTATGTTCATAATCGTGATCAGCAAGACCTGGACTCCGTAGAATTCCGTTTGTGTTGACCACGTGGCGTTCCCAAGGCAAAATAAATCTTGCATCTTTCTCATTTAATTGAAAACAAAAATAATCTGGTTCCGACGCAGAAATGAGATCCTTACATACAACAAGCGTCGAACAAAAATAACCTGCCTCAATCAGGTATTTTTTACTATCAATTAATGTCTTTCCACTGCCCGCAAAATCCTCGCAAATTAAGATGCGTGAATTAACGGGAGGTAAATTTCCTAATGGCACGACAGCACTGTTAGCACGATCATATTGGATAAAGTAATACGGCAAGCCTGTGAGAAATGCCATATGCATACCAGGAAACGATCCACCTCTCAATAGAATTACTATTGCATCATGTCGATCTTTTTTTATCTCTTCTGATAACACGTCTAATCGTAAAGAAATGGAGCTATAATCCAAGTATATATTCCTTCTTTTCATAAGTTCCTCCAGAGAATAATATTCACTGATTTGTAAATTGAAATATAAATCAAACTCATAATACTATATGCAAATTAAATTCATTACCTTCATTTGTAGTTAAGAGCTGTATAGTTCCTTGATATTTTTTTACTAGTTTAGTTACAATAGCTAACCCCAATCCAAAATTCCCGTCTCCTTTTGTTGAAAAGCCTGATTCGAAAATTTTCTCGCTGATTTCTACAGGGATTGGCTCGCCAGTATTAAATACGCTAATTTTAAGCCGACCATTTACTATGGAACCAGTAAGTATTACCTTCTTTTCTTTAGACATAATTGTTGCATCAAAGGCATTGTCCAGTAGATTACTAATTATTTTAACTACATCAGTGGCTTTTACTGTGCTTTCACTTAGGTCTCTCATATTGGCAAGTTCATGTTCGAATATGATCTTTTTATCAACCGCTAGGGCTGCCTTTGCTTGAACTAGAGCACAAAGTGCTGGATTGTCTATCATGATTATATCGTTTAGCGCCACCGTTTCGCCAATAATTTCTTCTGTATAACTCTTCAATTCATCATATTTTCCAAGCTCGATCAAGGAGTGAATTGTACTTACGTGATTATTGAAATCATGCCTTTGTTCCTTAATTGCATTAAAAAGGCCAAGAATGTTACCTGTATATATACCTTGAGCGCTTAAAAGAGCTTCCTCCTTGGATCGGTTTGTAATTCGAAATATTGTTACAAAAATAATCAGAGCTATTAATGTAACTAATGAGGTAATAAGGAATAATTTCATTTGTTGCTTGTATAATGATTGTCGAATACTTTTGTAATCAGAAACTATGCACAAGAGTAAATCCGTATGATATGCACCTAAAGTGACATTTTTTATTGGAACATATGTCCTCATGATATCTTTATCATTAACTTGTCCAAAGGTACTGACTGTTTTTCCGTACTTCATTCCGTCTAAAGCTATATTTATCACGTTTTCGTCTGGGTACGAGTAACTTCCGAATAATATCTTTCTTTCTTGGTACCAATTTGGTTTCTCGGGATCTTGATTAATGAGTCCTCCAATAACAACGGGATTTAAGACTCCAATTTCGATAAGCCAATTATTTTTTTTAATCATTTCAGAGATTGTTGTTTCTACGCCGGTGGCTTTTTTATATTCCAAAAAATGTGTATCGTGAACATAAGGATCTATTAAGTAATTTGTATCTCCATCATTGTAATAACCCCATTTATCTATATTAATTCTGTTCGTTGAAGATGTATCAAAAGGCCCGCTCCAATAATTGGGTAGAAACTGCCCGAATGTTAATGATCCGCCAATTTTAGCCTCATGCTCATTCAATAATTGATTAAAGGCATCAAACCAACCATTTGTCCACCCCCTTGTACTCATGCCAATTTCTTTTGGGTCTGTTGATTTATAGCCAATAATATCATCATCTTTTTTCTTTAATAAAGTGATACCATCAACCATTAATTTATTTTTTATTTCAATAAGTTTGTTATTGCCGACTTTCTCAATATCTGGGGGAAGTGCGTATTGTACAGCTATTGATGCTGTTCTAAGGTTAAGGCCTAGCATATCCTCAAATAGTTGCTCCCCAATATTAGAATTATGTATCGATATGGTAATGCTATTAACCATAGTTGTTATTTTATCTTGTTGTTCTTGTATTAAGGTATTTTTAGTAGTCGAATAATAAGTAATATTTATAGCGAAAATGCCAACTAAAGCCAGGGTTATCGCGATTAATCTAGTTTTCTTCAAAGGCAGGCCATCCTCCCACTTTAGTTTGTTAAAAAGTACCCGTTACACCAGTCCGCATTCAAAGAAACAAGGAGTGCGATCTGCAGCAACTTGCTCAGAGTTGGCCGTAGGCCGAATCGTGGTACGTGAGTTGCAAATCAGAGCGAGATTCAGTAACCGTCCGCAGCTTGCCACTAGCCACTACAGGAAGCCGGTCGAGCCGGTCACGGGAGGATCCGGATTGGGCTACTGGGCTCTGGGCAACAACCTTGGCAAGCTTCGAACCTTGGTTCTACGGTGGCGCAATCGTCAACCGCACCTAAGAGTAGTTAGCTAGCGCTAGCAAACATTTAAATTAATAATCCCTTGATAGCCTAGCGAACCACGCCTCAAAGTCCTTTCGATTTCTTCTGCTCAAATCAATTTCAATTTCATTATAATTCATCTTTATTTTGTAAGCACCTAAAACAGAGAAGCTAGGAAAAGCCGCACTAATATATTTGAAATTAATTAAACTTGATTGGTTAGCTGCATATATATGTTCTGTACACTGTGCTTGTATATCGGTTAAGGGGGTAGAGGTTTCAATTTCTCCTACCTTATCTTCTACAAACACCTTGACCTTATGCACACCTTTCATTTTTTGGGCATAAATAAACTTGTTCTCATTGATGAATATAGTCCTATAATTACTTTTTAGCTGGATTATTCTTCCTGGTGGCGTTTTAGTATACGCATTGTCTTTTTCAATGATAGACTTAGCTTTTTCAACAGCGATTTGAAGACGTTCAAACGTAACAGGTTTACTCACAAAGTCAATACAATTCATTTCAAGTCCTGCGAGAACCAAGTTATAGTCTTGGGTACCAGAAACCATAATAAGATATGGATTTATTCCCTTATCTAAAATCCTTTTGTATGCCGATATTCCATCAGTATCAGATAATCCAATGTCGAGAAAAACGAGATCCGGATCATATTTTTGACAATCTTCTACAAACCAATCTCCCGAACCCGAAGAACCCAATACTTTAAGATCTAATCGTTTTGCATATATTTCGAGCTTCTCTCGATCAATTACCTGGTCTTCTGCAATCACGACTGAGAGTTCTCTATTCATAAAGCCACCCCCTCCTTTAAAGGCAGAATAATGTGGAATTTGATTATATTCATATCGGAATCAACCTTAATATCGCCGCGATACTTTTGGATTAGATTATGAATAATAGCTAGCCCTAATCCTTGATGCCCCTCAGTTTTCGAACTATAACCGGCTTTGAAAAATTGGGTTCGCTGATTCTGATCTATCTCTCTTTGGATGGGATTTGTCACAGCGAAATGAAATTTCTTCCCTTCAACCAAACACTTACATTCAATCCAGCGATTGTCACCTTCAAGCTTCTCAACTTCATCAAAAGCATTGTCAATCAAATTTCCAATAATCCTCACAATATCTACAGACATTGATCCCGAAATAGTGTAGTTGATACTCTCAAAATCATGGATGAATTGAATTCTTCTATTCATTGCTGAAACCATCTTAGCTTGGATAATTGCCGCGATCTCAGGCTGTCCAATACTGATGACATCATTTAGTAAGTCAATCTCCCCTATAAAAGAGTTTGTAAATTTCTTCAACTCTTCGAACCTTCCAGTTTCAACAAGAGAATGAATGACACTCACATGGTTTAGAAAGTCATGACGTTGGCCGCGAATATTTAAAAACATTTGGTTGACTTCTTCGGTATAGGTTTTCGATGTTTGTTGGACGGCTTTATCTTTGGATTTGCCGATCCAGCGAATTAAAAAGAGTAACAAACCCAATGCAAGAATTGAACCAAGGATAATAATCGAAATCAGAGTTGTAAATTGATGATTAAGACTATTTAAAATAAATTCGTAATCGGATACGATGGCTAAAACATAGGTGTCTTGTTTTTGCATTGCATCTTCATTAGTGCCCCTAACATCATTCAGCATCGTTGTATGTATCGGAATAAAGGTCTTTGTTACGTTCTTCCCATTAATAAATGCTCGATAAGATTTAGCCGTTTTCGTTTTTAGCGTCTCTTGGACGTAGCTTGCATCTTTTGTTATGTTATCAAAGTAATAAGAGCCGAAAAAATAGGGACGAAAAACGAGCGGTGTAAGATCGCCGGCTGGGATTTTGTATGTCTTGGGGTCTTTTCCAAAAGTAGCTGGATTAATCCCAGTAATTTCTAGTAGAGAAGGGTCTTGCTTCAAAGTATTCTGAATAATTGCATCCATACCTGTGCCCTTTAGATAATTCTTATAATCCGCATCCCCTACATAGGGATCGATGATATAATCCGTTGTACCATCGAAATAATAACCCCATTTGTAAATCGTTTTGGTATCAGAAGCTGCAACTTCATAAGGACCCGACCAATAATTCGGGAGTTTCTGTCCCCAGTTAAGCGAAACATTTTTATCGTCAAATAATTGCTTGAAAGCAATATACCATTCTCCCCATCCCTTAGTACTCATCCCTATTTCTTTGGTGTCCGTTGATTTCGACACAATAATGTCGTCCGGAGTCTTCGTCATCAAAGAGATTTCATCTAAATGGAGATCCGTTTTTAGCTTCTGCAGGTCCTCTTCTTTTACATCCTTCAAGTGAGGAGGTAATGCGTATTTGATAACAATAGAAGCTGTTCGTAGCTCTTCGCCGATTTTGTCTTCATACTGTTTTGCTCCGAGTCGCGACTGCTCGATACTGCTTTGTATTTGATTTGCGGTAGTTGTGACTTCTTTTTCACTATTTTTTTCAAGTGCATTCTTTAATACATAATAAAAGAAAGCATTATTTGCTATGATGATAATAATTACGATTATGGAAATCATCATCATTCTTGTGTTTTTCTCCACATTTGTTCCCCCATCTTTATCGAAAAAATCGATTTTTGGCGTTGCAACAATAATTCTAATGAAATACTTATCAAAATTTTAATAAATCTGACTATTGACGGCATGAATTCATCATATTTCGACGAATTATTTACCAAATAGGCTTAATTTTTGTCCAGATAGGAAAACTGTAACTATTGACCTACTGTAGAGAGTTATAATCGTACTATATTTAGTACTTTTTCATCTTCAATATCATCAAACTCTGGACTACTGAAGAATTCCCGCAAGGTAATTCCTAAACCAACGATACTATCGACTGTAGCCTAGACTAACTGAATTTCTTAGCTGAATTATATCAAATTAATTCCTTAATATTAACGGTATAATTTCGAATTAACAAAAGGTCATTAATGAAAAGGCGTGTTGAATTGAACATTGGCGAGAAAATAAAGAGGCTACGGAAATATCCCCCTCTATTGCAACCATTTACTATATTTCTCTAATATACTTTTCATTGTCGTTTGAATTTTTATGATTGCAATTGGAGGGGAGAAATTGGAATATCCATGCATCGAGCTGAAGCGAGAAGAGCTTGAGCGATTAGTAGCGTTGAGAGCATTTAACTTTTCTGATCCTGCAGTTATAGCCCTTTCTCAGGAATTAGATGATCTGCTCAATAAAATACAAAAGCAAATCGAATCATTAACCCGATGAAAGATAAAAATGCGTAACGGTGAAGAATCGATTATTTACTTGCAGGATATAGCATTTCTAGTTTGACTCGCCTCTTACCGATTACAGGAGAACGGAAATTAGAGGCGTGGATGAAGGAGGCCCAATCATGAGCCGCAAACGCGAAATCAAAACAGTTCGTCGCGGAGCAAAGATGCTTGAGCAATCCGGACACCAGCGCGAATCATACGCCGTTGAAAGTGTCATTTCCGATGCGGAAATACTGAACCGCCGGAGCAGCGAAATATCCTGTCTCAAGAAAGGCGATCATGTAGTTATGCACACTTGCATGGAAGCGAGTAATCCGAAGTACATGGGGATAATCTGGACTTGCAAATCAGATGCCTTTCTCCAAAAAGGTCATGACTACTGTTCAATATTCTTGGAAGGATTCAGCGGTTCATTTTCAGCACAATATTTGCAAAAAGTTGACCTGGAGAAACTATCTTCTCACATCGTTGGTTCGGATTACAAGGAGATCTAAGAGGCATTCCCCGGCGGCGGCTTCGCCGAAAACAAAAAGGCCCTGTCCGCATCCTGTGCGAACAAGGCCGTAAAACTAGTACCAAACTAAGGATAAGTCTGCCCTTTTTTACGGCTATCCACAGAAATATCCGCTTGGGCGCAATTTTTTTAAAAAAAACGATCCACAACGTTTCGCTATTGCTACGCTGCTGCAAATTTTATTATGAAATTAACTCCCTTTACTATCACATTATTTTCCATTATACTAAATGTAGTTGCGCAACAAAAAATGTTATTAGAGGGATTATTTGGGATGTTTAAAAATGTGATTAAGTATTTTACTGTATTCGCAATTATTTTCAGCATGATTCTACCTAATAGACTTGTATACGCAACTACAGACGTTGATAGCAACAATTTGGATGGTGTAAGTAAATTAGTTAAAAAATATGTAGTAAAGTCTCAGAACAAAGGGGTTTACTTTGATATTGAAAGAGCAAAAGAAGACGGTGCTTCTACAGATTTGATTGAAATCGGCAGAATATTGAATACTTACATTGATGCTAACAAAGAATTTAAGTCGCGATCATCACAGCAAGGATTAAGCATAAGTTTTCCTGTGTATGGGAATTGGTGTGGGCCTGGCTATGGAAGTGGGACTCCAATTGATATACTAGATACCGCTTGTATGGTACATGATAAATGCTACGACAGCACAGGATATTTTGCTTGTAGCTGTGATAGAGAATTGATTACAACTATCGGTGACAACTTGTACAGAATGGGTACAAAAGAAAAATTAGCAGCATATGCTATAGGGACATATTTCAATCTGGCACCTTGTAACCCTTTTAAAATTATTTCGGATGAAGTCCTAGGTGAATTAAATCAAAATAATTCATGTTCTGCTCCAGTAGGTGATAGCCATATTGAATAAACATCTTGTATCGGTCATCTGCATAATTTTGGGTCTAGCAAGCTATGTGCCCAACATTATCTTAAAATTACCCTCTATCTGGTGTCTTTATTCAATACCTTTAGGCGTTATTGGGTTGATCTATGCAGTAAAAGCCAAAAGTAAATTACTTGCATACGGAAATCTGATTGTAATCTTTAGTTTTTTCATTATGTGGTTTGGTGGATATGTTATTGTGTGGTTTGGAACATTATTTTGACTATTCTGATCAAATCGAAGCAATCCCCGCCAGCCCATAGGCCGGTAGGGGATTGCGCTTTTTGAAACATCATAATAAAAGAAAGCATTATTTGCTATGATGATAATAATTTGCGATTATGGAAATCATCATCATTCTTGTGTTTTTCTCCACATTTGTTCCCCCATCTTTATCGAAAAAATCGATTTTTGGCGTTCCAACCCATCTTTAGTGGAAATATTCATAATTATTTAAAACCTTCCTAGAATGACTGAATTTCTTAGCTGAATTATATCAAATTAATTCCTTAATATTAACGGTATTACGTTGATAAATAGAAACAAATGTAATAATTTCGAATTAACAAAATGGCATTAATGAACAGGCGGTGTTGAATTGAACATTGGCGAGAAAATAAAGAGGCTGTGGGAATATCCCCCTCTATTGCGGCCATTTACTATATTCCTCTAATATACTCCCGGTTCGACTCATTCCTGCAGAATGTGCAGGTTTGCGCGCTCCCATACCCGTCCGTGAACGGCTGCGCTGTCTTCGTTTTCCCCGGCGGCGGCTTCGCCGAAAACAAAAAGGCCCTGTCCGCATCCTGTGCGAACAAAGCCTTAAACTCTAGTCCATCTCGTAAATGGAGCCCGATTTGCTTGCGAACAGCTCCGCGTACACTTTTTCCGCGTAGGCGTCCGTCATCCCTGAGACATAATCCGCGATAAAACGCGGCCATGTCCATTGATCCTTGTGCCGCTCGTAGCTGTCCATCCAATCCGGCGGAATGATCCATTGGCCTTTCTCCGGATCTTTGAAGCTGTTCCACAAGCTTTCCACGATGATCTCGCTGCGCTTTTGCAGGCGTTGGACACGGAAATCTTTGATCAGCGTCACCCAGGCGAGCTTTTTCACAATTTCCATCGTCCTGAGCAAATCCATATCTTCCGCTCCGTCTTTGACGAGCGTCACCTTTTTCCAACCTTTATCGGGGTCGTCCAAAATGTCCAGGCGGTTCGCAAAGCTGCTCACCCAGCGCGCCTTCATCTCTCTGCGGGTTCTCGACTCCTCGCGGTGGCACTCGATAAAAATTTGCTGCCACTGCTCCAGGTAATCGGACAGCACTTTGCGCACCATGGTCTCGATATCGACCTGTTCCCAGCCGAATTTCTTGCTGTTGGGATCGCTGACGATCTCCAGCACCAGATGCTTGATCAGCCGCTGATCTTCGAAAAAGGTCGCGTTCATCTGAATTTTTCCGGCGCGGATGCCGTCTTCGATGTCGTGCGTGGAATAGGCGATGTCATCGCAAAGATCCATGAGCTGGGCTTCCAGCGTGGAGCAGCCTGCCGGCATCTGCCACTGCTCCCTGAGCTCGCGAATGACTTCCCATTCCGACGCGTACACGCCTTTGATCCGCCCTTCTTCTTCCAGCAAAAAAGGGTATTTGTTAATGCCGAGCAGGACGGCTGACGTCAAATCGAGGCCGCTGTCGCTGCCCGCTCTTTTTTCCAAAAACATCAAAATGCGGAAATTTTGCGCGTTGCCTTCATACTTGAGCCCATGTTCGCTGAGCAAAATATGATTCAGCACTTCTTCCCCTTTATGTCCGAACGGCGGATGCCCGAAATCGTGAGCAAGCGATGCGCACTCCACGACGGTCGGATCAATGACTAATCCGGGATGCTCCTGCTGTTTCAGAAAAGGATTCGTCCGCTCCAGCCGTTTCGCCACTTCTCTGGCGATTTGCGCCACTTCCAGCGAGTGGGTAAGCCTTGTCCGGTAATAGTCGCCGGAACCGGCGCCGAACACCTGCGACTTCCCCTGCAGCCTGCGAAAAGCCGGCGATTGAATCAGCCGCGCGTAATCCCGTTCGAATTCGTCCCGTTCTTCGCTCACTTTAGAGGAAGCCGCTTCTCCAGGCCGAAGCTTTCTAAGGTTCATCATAAGCGTTCCTCCAAATCTTCGATGCAGCTGATATATATATTGCTGTCAAAAGCTTTCTATATGTTTCGTAATTCAGAATACTATATTCAATTGCGGTGCAACAAGTCATACACGCCTGCCAAAGCAAAAAAAGGGAATGCCGCACAAGGCCTTTGTCACCCGTGCATACACTCCCCCTGAGAGCCCGATTATTTCAACAATGAGAGAAATTCGGAGCGCAGCGTCGCATCCGTGCGGAATGAACCGCGCACCGCGGAAGTCACGGTCTGGCTGCCGTATTTTTTCACGCCTCTGGAGCACATGCACATATGCTCGCCTTCAACGACGACCATAACGCCGTGGGGCTTCAGCACATCGTCCAAAATGTCGGCGATTTCGGAAGTAATCCGCTCCTGCACCTGCAGCTTGCGGGTGACGACATCGACCAGACGGGCGAACTTGCTCAGTCCCGCCACTTTGCCGCTCGGCAAATAGCCGACATGCACCTTGCCGAAAAACGGCGCCATATGGTGCTCACATTGGCTGTAGTAGATGATGTCCTTGATGATCACCAGCTCTTCGTGCTGCTCGTCAAACGTTACGCCCAGCACATCGCTTGGATTGGCGTCGTAGCCCGCGAATATTTCTTCATACATGCGGGTTACCCTTGCCGGCGTGTCCAGCAGCCCCTCCCGGTCGACGTCTTCGCCGATCAGGCGCAAAATTTCTCTGACATGATGCTCGATGAGCTCGCGGTTTTCGGCGACTCTTGTATTTCTGTATTCGATGGATGCCACGATTCGTTCGCTCCTTTTTCTCTACTTCATAAAAGCCTGAATCAGCTTGATGCTGTCCCGCATCGCGGCGCCGTCTTTATGCGCTTTGGTCAGCAGCAGTCCGCCCTGCAGCAGCGATACGATCGGCAGCACAAGCTCGGACGGCTGCATGCCCTGCAGCTTCAGCTCTCCCCGCCGGCAGCTTTCCTGCAAGCATGCTTCCACCATCTCTTCCAGCTCGTTAAAAAAACGGCTGAGCGGTTTTCGCAGCTCTTCCGAGCGGTCGCTCAACTCCAGGGACAAATTGCCGAAAAAGCAGCCTCTGCGGCACTCATGCTCCTCACAGAAGGCCAGCATCCGCTCGAACAACGCCATGACGCGCTGCTTGGGCGACAGCTCCGGGTTGCCGAGGCTCGGCTCCATCACCGATTCCCGCATGTGCTGCACCTTGCGCTCGATCACTCTAACGCCAAGCTCTTCCTTGCTTTTGAAATGGTAATAAAAATTGCTCTTGCATACCCCGCTGCTGGACAGAATCTCTTCCAAACCGGTAGCCCGAAAACCGTTGTCATGAAACAGGTCCATGGCCGCTTCCAAAATTCTGTCTTTATTGTTCGCCATGAAATATGCCACCTTTTGATAGTACTGGTACGTCCTAGTCACACCGGACGGCAAACGGAAGGGCCGCCTTGAAATCCGTTCATACGGTCATCGGAAGCCCTCCCGGCATTCCATGAGATTATTTCCACTTTTGGTTCTTCATCATGTTCTGAACTTTCGTCATTTGCTGCTTATTCATGTTGTAGCCCATTTGTTTGGCCATCTTTTGCAGCATTTCCGGATTGCTCTGCATCGATTCGATCTGCTTTCTCAAGTAAAACACGCCGATGAAAAAGCCCCCTGCCAATCCGGCAATCAGCGTCAGAATCGGGATGATGATATTCCACATACATGTGCCCCCTGCTTGTACAAAAATAGGATTCCCTTATTTGCTCATCATAGCATTTCTGCTCATTCGTTTACAAATGGACGGCGCGATTTTACGAGAGCACCTGCTCGATAAATACGGTGGTATGCTTCGCCAGATCCATTTCCTTGACCTCGAATTCTTTCTCGCCCGCTTCCTGCTTGATGATTCTGATAACCGGGCGGCTCGGCAGGCCCCTGTGCTGGCCGACGACAACGCCGGATTCCCGCGTAGACAGCCGCACCGACGTGCCGGTCGGATACACGGAGACGATCCTCAAAAAGTGGATCAGCACATCGCGGTCCAGCTTCGTTCCGGCAAGCGCCATCATATGTTCGCATGCTTCGTGAGGCTGCATTTTGCGCCCTGTGAACGTATCGAAGAGCAAATTATCGTACATGTTGGCCACAGCGGTAATTTTCGCATACAGGTGAATATGGTCGGCTTCAAGCCCTCTCGGGAGACCTGTACCGAGCAGATCTTCATGATGCTGGAAAGCGACGTGCGCAATCAGCAGGCTGAACTCACGCTTGTTTTTGAGCAGCTCGAAGCCGCGCCAGGTATGATGCTTTTTCAAATCTGCCGAATCGTCGTCGCAAATCGCCTCGATTTTTCCGACATCGTGCAGCAGCGCTCCGATCGCCAGCTCTTTCAGCTGCATCGCGTTCAATCCCATGTTGATGCCGATCAGTACGGACATCATGCAGACGTTACTCGCATGTACGTACATCGTGTTATCTTCGGTGCGAATATCGGATAACTGAACGAGCACATCCTTGTTCTTCATCACTTCTTCCAGCAGCGTATCGATGCTGATGCTCATAGAACGGGTGCTGAACTCTTTACCCGAACGAATGGCGTTGAACGTCTCTCCCATCTGTTTCATGACGGCCCGCTTCGTCTCATCCGAAATGATCTCGGGAATTTCCACATCTTCCATCAGCGGATCTTTGATATAGATCATGGAAACTCCGATCCGGTTCAGCGTATTGATCATGAATACGGTCAACTGCACGCCTTCCGAAAGCAGAATAGCCCCGTTGCTGGAAAAAATCGTCCGTCCCAAATATTGCCCTGGCTCTACGGAATCCAATTGCACGTACTTCATATCGTTCACTCCATGATAGTCGTATTGTGGTTCAGTCGCTACTTCCGAATCCCTTCCAGTTCGAGCAGGCTTACTTTGATATCCAGCCCTCCGCCGTATCCGACAAGCTGGCCGTCCGCCCCGATAATGCGGTGGCAGGGAACGATGACAGGCACCGGATTGCGGTTGTTGGCTCCGCCCACCGCTCTGACCGCTTTGGGAGAGCCGATCGCTTCGGCTATATCTTTATAGGAAGCTGTCCGGCCGTACGAGACGGCGAGCAGTGCGTTCCACACCCGTTTTTGAAACTCTGTCCCGCGCAGATCCAGCTTGTAATCGAACGACGTCCGTTCTTTGCGAAAATACTCTTCAAGCTGCTCCGACACCGGCTTCAAAGCCTCTTCATCCTCAACCAGCTCAAAGGAGCCGAACCAGCGGTTCGCCCAATCCATGATCCTCATCCGGTTGTCTCCGAACGTGCCGAATTCGATCAAACACAGCCCCTGCTCGCCGGAAACAAGCACCAAAGGCCCGATTGGGGCCGTTATTTCAAAGTACGTCAAAACGGCTGCCGTTTGCATGAAGCTGTCTCCTTCCCATGTATATCCATCTGTCTTGCTGCTTTAATTCTCTAAGCCTATCATATCCGAAATCGCGAGAACGTGCAGTGACATATTGTAGCATTGGCTCTTACCAAGCCCCCGGGGCGGAAAATAAAAACAAGCCAGGGATCGCCGAGGCTTGTTTTGTCGATGTGCGGGCCGCGGTGGCCGCAAGCCCGATAGGCGTGGCCGCGGCGGACGCGAGCCCGGCGACGCGGACCGGCTGGACCGCGGCGGGCACGGCCTACGGCCTGGCCGTGGCATGGCCGAGCCGGGCGTCACGGCCCGCTGCCGCCGGGCCGCGCCGGCGCGGCCTGCGCTTTTTCGAGCTCGCGGATGACCGCGGGCTCCCGCTCTTCGTCCAGCGCCCGGCCGAGCGCGGCGCCCGCTTCTTCCCCGCCGATCCGCCCAAGCGCCCATGCGGCGGTCGCGCGAATCTCCGGGCGCGGATCGGCGCGCAGCAGCTCGGACAAAACCGGCACCGCCGTCTTGTCCTTAAAATTGCCGAGCGCGATAATCGCATTGCGCTGGATCGGCTTTTTCCCCCGCCAGGACGAGGCGCTCTGCCCGTACTTTTCTTTGAACTCCTTATTGCCCATCGTCAATAGAGGAATAAGCAGCGGCTTGACCTTTTCCGGATCGGGCTGCAGCTCGGGCTGGTGCATCCAGTTCTTGCCCTTGTTTTTCGGGCACACGACCTGGCACGTATCGCAGCCGTACAAGCGGTTGCCGATTTTCAGCTTGAATTCGTCCTCCACGTACCCTTTGGTCTGCGTGACGAACGAAATGCAGCGGCTGGAATTCAGCTGCCCCGGCCCGACCAGCGCACCGGTCGGACAAGCGTCGATGCAGATCGTGCAGTCTCCGCATTGGTCCATGATAGACGTATCCGGCGGAAAAGGGATATTGGTGATCATTTCCCCCAAATATACCCACGATCCCCATTCGGGAGTAATGACGGCGCAGTTTTTGCCGCTCCAGCCTATGCCCGCCCGCTCGGCGACAGCCCTGTCGGACAGAGCCCCCGTATCGACCATGCTTTGCATTCTGGCCTCGTCGACACGCTCGGCGATGAACGCCTCAAGCTTCCCAAGACGGTCGCGCAGCACATGATGATAGTCGACGCCCCATGAGGAGCGCGAGATGATTCCCCGGTAAGCGCCGGGCTCCGAACGCGGAGGATCGGGCAGCTTGGACGGGTAAGCCATTGCAATCGAGATCATCGACTGCGGCTCCTCCAGACTCAGCTCGGGCCGCACCCGCTTCTCGATATCCGGCTCCTCGAAACCGGACTCAAACCCCTGCTCCCTGTGCCGGAGCAAAATTTCTTTCAACTCGTCGAACGGCGCCGCGGTCGTGAAACCGATTTTATCAATGCCCAGCGACGGCCCCGCCGCGACGATCTCCTGTTTTAGCCTAAGCCAATCCTCCCGTGTGCCCGCATGTATGGAAACGCTCATCCTGCTCACCTCCCGCTGACGCAAGCTCCCCTACAGTCCGGACATTTCGTCAAAAGGCCACAGCACCCATTCCGCGCGCCCTTCGATCAGGCTGACCGGGACCGTGCCGAATCTGCGGCTGTCCGAGCTGGCCTGCCTGTGGCGGTTGTCGCCCATGACGAACACGCTACCTTCCGGCACCTCCGTGAGGCCAAAATCGCCGTCATCCAGCATCGTATCGGTATACGGCTCCGCAACCATGCCGCCATTAACATACAAATAACCATCTCGGCCTTCAATTCGGTCCCCGGCCACGGCGACGACTCTTTTCACAAGCAGCGGATGCTTTTGCTGCCCATGACCTGCTCCGGGCTCGTGCAAAATGACGATCTCGCCCCGATGAGGCGCCCGGATATAAGCAATCGCCTTATTTACAAAAAGCCATTCCCCCTCCTGCAGCGTCGGCTCCATAGAGCTTCCTTTGACCGTCGAAAGATTAAACCCGAACTTGTGAACCAAAATAACGACAAGCAGCGCGACGAGCATCGATTTGGTCCAATCCCACAGCTCGTGGCTCAAGCTTTTGCTTTCCGTTTGCCCAGCCGTGCCGGATACGATCTTGTTCCTTTCATTTCTTTGCAGAAAGAAACTCAAACTACGCCCCTCCGTTCTTCCGCTTTTCCCAAGTTTCAAAATAGCGCATGACTACGTCGTCCTGAAAAGGCGGCTTCCCGCCGCGGGCTATTTCCAATAATGAGGCAAGCCCGGCCTGTACCTTCTCCTGAACCAACGGGGAGTAATGGTAATTCGTTTTGTGAAGCTCGTATTCTTCCTGATCCACGACATGAACCGCTCCCCCCGGCATGCGGATGACATCCAGATCGTAATCGATATAAGTTATAATATTCCCCGACACGTAAGGAGGAGATGCAATATTGCAATAATATCGGATACCGCTGTCTTCAAGCAGCGCCACGACATTGAACCACCGCTTCGGGATAAAAAAAGATACCCCCGGAACCCGGCTGACCCATTCCTTACCGTCCGCCTCTTGAATCTTGGTCTGGCTGTTGATAAAAACCATCATGGCCTCCTTGCGATGATCCGGGTGGAGCACGCCATCAGGCACGAGCCAATTCGTGAGCCACATTCGGTGAAGGTGCCCATCGTGTTTGAAGCTTTTAATTACATATGGCGTAAATTCCATGTCACAATGCCCCTCTGCTCATCCAGCCAAAATGATTCCGATATTATATAGAAAAGCATATCTTACCCCCAATTGCAACGGCGGACAAGATATGCTCCAAAGTTCGAACTTATTGATCTGTATATTTCTGCACTACGGTCAACAACTGACCTTCTTCAAAATGCTCAGGCGATGAACCGCCCGGGAAAAATCCGACGTGCTGTAGCCCGCCGATTCGTACACAGGCAGCACCATTTCATTGTGCGCATCGACAGTTACCATAATTTTATTAACTTTCCGTTGGAGGAACCGCTGCTTCATCGCTTCGATCAAAGCTTTGCCGATGCCTTTACGTTGATATTCACTAGCAACCGCGATTCTATAGTAGTAGCCGTTGTTGTTATCAATGGTGCCGATAATTACGCCTAAAATCTGCCCTTCCTCTTCAGCGATCAAGACAAGTTCAGTATCCCAAGATAGCTGGCGTGCAAATGCTTCCATCGTTTCCTCGTAACAGATTTCCGACAAAACATCTTCCAAGAGTTCAGTGACCGATGAAGAATCTGCAAGCTGAAATGAACGAACGTGCATACGGTTCTCTCCCAATTCCAAAATTTTTTTGTACCGAAAATTTTTTTGGTAACGTCAATAATACGACAAAAAAATGCGAAATCCTGCTGAAACGGTGAAAAAACTCACAAAAACTTAAAGTTTTTTGTGCTTTTTTGCTGAAATCGCTTTATTTTAAGCGCTTTCAAGGAAATTGCAGGACTTTTTTACTGCTATCGCCCAAAAATGAGAATAGTCCTGCCGGAAATCCAGCGCAAATTTCAGCTGCGAATACCGCAGATCAGGGGCACCGTTACCGCCGCAGGACCGATTATAGACAAACCAGTACCTAGGAGTCTGTCCGATGAACCACGTAGAAGGTATATATAAGCAAAATGACAGTCATTATGCAGCGTGAGCGGCAATATTTGCAGTCATGATTCACCCGGTATGCACAAAAGTAACTCCATCGGACAGACTCCCGACACTCGCCAAAACCTGCGAAAGTTGGAATGCTGAAAAAGTCCCGACTCGCTACTGGGGTCGTATAACAGACAAACCTACACCCTGCGCCCGGCAAAACCTGCGAAAGTGCAGGTTTTTTCCGTCAAAGCGGCTCGTTTTGGCAAAAAGCCTGCAATTGTACAGGAATTTTCGCTGAAAGTGACCCTGAGCCCGTGTCCCCGCTGAAAAGCCTGCACTTTTGCAGGAATTGTTCGTGGACAGCGATCAAGGACGCAAATTCATGTATTTTTGCAGGTTTTCTTCCTGCAGTCAGGCAGATTGCGGTTATCTCCTCTGATGCGGAGAGGTTTTTGGGCAGCCTGATGCAAGAATGTTTCGTTTTCGTCGTATCAGCCAGGAAAAAACTGCACTTTTTACGAAAATAGACTCAGTAGACCTGTATTATTTTCATTCTGTGGGGTGACGTCCTCGGCATCATGGGGGTTTTTGCAGGTTTTCTCCGCATTTCGCAGATCCCCTTCATTTTGCAGGCCCCCCCACGTTTGCAGGTTTCCCCCGTTCTCCCCGTTTTCCCACGCTATCCCGCTATCTTCGCTATCCTCACTATCCCCGCGTTGCCAAGCAGATGGGCGCCTTTTGGTGTTGCGTGTTTTTTCGACAACCCGGAAAGAAAGTACAGGCTTTCTCCCCGTTGCCAGGTCGATAAGCCCGCCTCTGGCATGCAAGTTATTCATGCTTCAATGTCGAATTCTCCCTCGAATCACTCTCGAATCCCCCTCGCACCGGATTATTTCATTTGTTCTTTTTGCTCCTTCACGATGTCCCAGACATCTTTGGCGAGAAACGCCTTGTCTTTATTTTGCCGGTACCAATCGTCCATGTACTCCTCCAGCTTCTTGCCGCCGGCTTTGTCCCATGCCGCCTGCGCATCCTTGATCGCTTGCTCGGGGCTGTATTTGCTGCCGCTGATGATCGCTTTGACATAAATGTCGGTAATTTCCTTCAGCACGCTCGTGTGAATGACGTTCAGATCGCCCGGGAAAGAAGGCATATGTTCGCCGATCGTAATGCCCGGATATTGGCGGCTCGGGTCCAGGTACGTTTTTTGCGCTTCTTTGTACATCTCCAGGCCGGCCTTTTGCTCGGGAACGTCCGGATTGAACTGGTTGACGACGTAACTGCATTTGTCGGCCGCGCGGGTCAGGAACATTTCGTAGTCCCCCGCATAGTTGACCTCATTTTTCGATTTTGTCGGATTGATAATTTGCGGACAGCCGTTTGCGCCTTTTTTCCAGTGGACGCCTTCGTCACCGTAGATGATTTTGCCGGCCGCCTCGGGCTGCATCATGAACTCGATATAACGGGCCGCCGCCTCCGGGTCCTTCGCCTTCGCGTTGATCACGGTGCTCATTTGCACCGGATTGTCGATGGCGCCCGTGAACAGGCCGAACGGCGATTTCGGAAAAGCAAGCGGAGCGATCTCGGCGCCCGGCACATTTTTCTTCAGCGTCGCGAGATCCGCCGTCGTAAATTCGAACCAGCTTACGCTGGAATTCACATAGATGCCGATTTTGCCGTTAAGGAAATCCTGCTTCGCTTTCATCCCGTCTTTGTCGTTGATGTAATCCTTATCGACGATGCCGCCGTCGTAAAGCTGCTTTTTGAAGGCCAGCGCAGCAAGGTCGTTGTCCCACAGCATCGCCGCTTTGCCGTCTTTGACGCCCCAGGAAAGCATGCTTTTGGACATCGAGCCGCCGAACATTTCGTTCACGGCCGTCTCCGAATACGTGCTGATGTTCATGCCGTACGTATCCTTTTTGCCGTTGCCGTCAGGGTCCCGCTCGGTGAACGCCTTTGCAACCTGCAAAAGCTCCTCGGTCGTCGCCGGGGCTTGCAGGTTCAGCTTTTTCAGCCAGTCGGTGCGGATGAACATCGCATGCAGCGGCACCGCTTCTTTCAGCTTGCCGATTTCATACAGCTTGCCGTCCGGCTTCGTGCCCGCTTTCCGCAGCTGCGGGTACTGCGCGAGCAGCTTTTCGTAGGTCGGCATAAATTGTAAAAGATCGTCCAGAGGCAGCAGCTGCTTCTGCTCATAAATGCCGTTGCGGAGCAGCGTATTGTATTCGTTGACGACATCGGGGGCCGAGCCGGAAGCGAACAGCACGTTCAATTTTTTCGTCGATTCGCTGCGCAGAATAGGCACGAACTTGACGTTGACGGGACCGTTCCGATTGATCCACGCGGTCCAGCGGTTCTCCTCGTATGAGCCTTCGGAAGCAGGAACCGCTCCGCGGTCGTACATCGATACGGTAATATCTCCGCGCTTGGCGGGCGTCTGGGCGGTATCCGGCTTGCCGCTGTCCGCCATGCCGCCCGAGCAGCCCGCGAGCAGCGCCCCGACAGCCGCAGCCGCAGCGATGGCAAAACTTGCCTGCTTCATCCGTTGTCTCATTCCAAAATCCCGTCCTTTTTTGGTGGATTAGGAGATGCCCGGCATCTCGATCGGTCGTCGTTACCCTTTTACGGAACCCAGCTAAGACCGCGAGAGCGGATAGGCCGCAAGAATCGTTGCGAGCATGCTGAACAGGACGCCTCCGCACGTAATCAGCGCGCTGTTTTTCAAGGCTTTCAAAGCGGGCGTTGCGATGAAAAAAAATTCATAAGCCGTCGTCCGGAAGCCTACCGGCCACAACGAAACGTGCCCCGCTTCGACGGCGGCCCTGTCGCTGAAAGACACCGCAACCGTATGTACGAACGGGAGCAGACAGGTTAAACCGAGCACGATCAGCAGCACGCCGTTGACGGCGCTAAACTTCGTTCTCCTCTAGTCGGCTTCACGTTCACGCTTCCCCTCCTCGTCAAAATAAAGCCTGGTCAAACTTGCGGGCGATCCCGTTAGCCAGCAGCACGAGGCCGAAGCTGACGGCCGATTCGAACAAGCCCATCGCTGCGGACAGACTGAACTGCGCTTGCTGGAGCCCCATTTTGTACATATAGGTGCTGATTACTTCGGACACGTCGGCAACGGCCGGATTTTGCAGGTTGTACACTTGATCGAAGCCGACCTCCATGACCCGGCCGACGGCCAGAATAAGCAGCAGCACGATGGTACTGCGGATTCCCGGCAGCGTGACGTGCCAGATTTGCCGCCATTTGGAGGCGCCGTCCATGCACGCCGATTCGTACAGGGAAGGATCGATGGCCGTGAGCGCGGCCAAATAAACGATTGCGCTGAAGCCCATTTCTTTCCATATCCCCGATCCGAGAAAAATGGCGATCCATGACGCAGAATCGTACAAAAACGTTTTCGGCTCGATCGCCAGCAGCTTCAGCGCCTTATTCACGGAGCCGTAGTCGGCGGCAAACAGCGTCAGCACAATACCGGCCACGATGACCCATGAAAAGAAATGGGGCAAATAGACGATCGTCTGTACCCAGCTTTTCAGCCACCGGGTCCGCACTTCATTCAGCATGACGGCCAACAGGATCGGAATCGGAAAGCCGAACACGATGCCGAGAAAGCTGAGCCAGAACGTGTTCCACAAAATTCGCACCGTGCCCGCCGAAGAAAACAGCAGTTGGAAATGCTTGAAGCCTGCCCACGGACTATGCAAAATGCCGTCTGCGAAGTTGTAGTTTTTGAAGGCTATCAATAACCCGCCCATCGGGACGTATTTGAAAATGATGTAAAAGGCGAACACGGGAAGGAGCATCGTGTACAAGGGGATGTTTTGCCTCAGTTTCCTTTTCCGCCGCATTCCCCGCCCGGCAGCCGGAGCCGAACTTTTCTTCATAGCGCTGTTCACGGCAAGCTCACTCCTTTTCTGAACCGGACAGACGGTTCCGGATCGCGCCGTCCGGCATGTCGACACACACGGCCGGCACGCCGGACGGAGCCCCTACGACACCGCCCAGGGACCCCAAGCCATGCGTCCGGCACCCTACGACAAGCCTTCCGGTACCCGCTACGGCATCCTCCGGTATTCTTTGGGCGACATGCGGTACTGCTGCTTGAACACATTCGTAAAATAATTCGGCTCGTCGAAGCCGACCGCGCAGGCGATCTCGAAAATTTTCAAATCCGTGCTCCGCAGCAGCACAGCGGCTTTGTCCATCCGCACGCGATTCACATAATTGGTGAAGCTGTCGCCGACGGCCTTTTTGAACATGACGCTAAAATAGCTCGGATTCAGGTTTACGCGGTCCGCCACATCGGTCAAGCGGCATGCCTTGTCATAGTGCTCCTCAATGTACTTGAGCGCCTTCTCGATGGCCGTATCGCTTTTGGACGCCTGCCACTGTTCCAACAACCGGATAAAGCTCTCGGCTTGCTCGCCGGCCCAACCGACGATGTCCCCTACCGTTCCGTTCGCAGCCGGCATGTTCCGCGCCGCGGCCGCCAGCGAACCGTCGTCCAGGTCGGGGAACTGCTTGCGGACCGTGCCGTGCAGCGCCGCCGACAGCGTCAACGCCCGGAGCGCCGCCTCGTCCGGCGACAGCTGCCGCAGCTCGCCGACCATTTTGCGCAGCTGCTGCTGCACATACCCCGCTTGTCCTTGCAAAATGCCGGACATCAGCTGCAATTCCAGCTCCTTGATCCCCGCCTGATTCAGCGCCAGCTGCCCTTCCGCCACAGGCTGATTGGAGCCGGACAACCTGGTCAGCCTCTGGCTCTCCCGCGCCTGAATATGCCTCGACGCCTTGCCCAGCACGCTGCGGATATCCTCCTCCGTGCACGGCTTGACCAGCAGGTCAAGCGCCCCGTGCCGCACGGCCGCCTGCGCATACTCAAAATGCCTGTACGCGGTAATGACGATCACCATCATATCCGGATAGCTCTCCCGAAGATGTCCCGTAAATTCCATCCCGTCCATAACCGGCATGCGGATATCCGTCAGCACGAGATCCGGCTTGACCCGATGAACCAATGCCAGCGCGTCCTGCCCGTTGCCCGCCTCGCCGACCACTTTCCAGCCGAGCTCCTGGCTTTCCAGCATTTTGACCAATCCTTTGCGAAAATTAGGCTGGTCTTCCACAATAATTACATTCCCGCTCGTCAGCATGCTCTGGGCTCATCCTTTCCAACGGAGTTATACGGCAAAATCAGGCGCATCCCGGTCCCCTCGCCTGCCGTGCTTTGAATTTCGAGCCGATACGGAGCACCATGCAATAGCGCAATTCTTCGCATCACGCTGCGCACCCCGAGGCTTTCCCGGCCGTCTTTGCGTTGGGGCAGCGCAGAGCCGTCAAAATCCAGCAGCCTGGCAACCGCCTCGGCTTCCATCCCGCAGCCGTTGTCCTCCACGACAATTTCCAGCGTTTCTTGTTTGCGCCTGGCCCGGATCGTCAGCTTTTTATCGGACACTTTGTTACGGAAAGCGTGTATGAACACATTCTCTACTAACGGCTGCAAAATAGAGCGCATCATTTCACAACCCAACACGTCGTCGTCCGCCTCGATCCTCGTTTCCAGATCGGTCTCGAACAGCTCCTGCTGGATTTTCACATAATTCCGGATTTGCTGCAGTTCTTCGCCAACCGTCGTCAACGTCTGCACGGGCATCAGCGAATATTTGAGCATATCCGAAATCGCGGCAATTAATCCGGCGGTCTCCTCCTCGTTGCGAAGGTACAGCTTCCAGTAAATTTCGTTGAACATATTGTGCAAAAAATGGGGATTCAGCTGCGCCTGCAGCGCTTTAAGCTCCGCCTCCCTCTCGCTAAGCTGCGTCAGGTACACCTCTTTGATCAGCCGTCCCACCTGCTCGGTCATCGCGTTGAAGCTGTCGCCGATAAAAGCAAGCTCGTCCTTCGTCCGAACCTCGATCCGCGTATCAAAATCCCCCGAGCGCACTTTGCGCAGCCCTTGCAGCAAATCCGTGAGCGGCCGCAGCAGCTTGCCGGTCGACAGCATAATGAGCACGCTCGTTACCAGCGCGATGATCAGCCCGGACACCAGAATCCGCTCCAACTGCTCGCGGTTCTTGGCGCGTATCTCGGTCAGAGAAGTGCCGCTGACCAGCTTGAAGGAGATCGTTTTGGAAGCGTTCTGGACGTACAGATGATTGTCGAGCACCTTGGTCTCCTCAAGGCCGTTCATCACCCGCAAATCTTTGCGCGTATCCGGCGTCGTATTCGTGTAAAGCAGTTCCTGCATCTGATTGAACAAATATACTTGCCCCAGGCCGTCTTTCGTAATTTCCTTGAGCGAGCTGGAAAAAAACGTTTCGTCGATCGCCATGACCAGCATGCCGTACGTCGCCAGCATATTATTTTTCATAAATCGCGCCACAATGATCGTATTGCGGTAGCCGCTCGGCTCGATCGAGCTGGGCACAGCCATGTTCATCCACACCATGTCGCCGGAGCTGTTGTTGATTTTGGAACGGATCGTCCGGAACAGGCTCTCGTCCAAATGATTGATCGACGAAGTCGTGTAGCTGAAATACGACGGATTTCCGTTCAGGTCGTACAAGTAAAGCCCGGTCATATTCGGAACGTCGAGCTTGATTTGCAGCATCTGCTCTTCGATCTGTTTTTTATCGAAATAAATGTGAAAAGGGTCGGAGGGCGTGTCCGAATTGTTGCTTTCGTTAATGCGGCCGATCATTTTTTCAATCTGGGGGTTGAAGACGATCGTTTGCGAAATGCGGTTGATTTCCTGCACCTTGAGCTCCAGCTTGGCGAGCGCCTCTTCATTCGTCTTGGAGAATTGCTTGCTGATTTCTTGTTCGAACAAATCGAGATTGTTCCGGTATGTGAGGTATCCGGTAATGCCGAAAGCGAGCAAAATAATACAGGCAAGATTCACGATCAGCTTGACCTGGAAGCTGCTGTTGATTCCTGTAATTAATCGAAGCCACAATCGCACGCTTTTTCGCCTCCATGCTTGAAACTGCATCGCCATTCATTATTGGCACGATTTATTATGAGAATATGAAGCTAATATGAAGTTAATTTTAAGATTATTTGAACGCGCCGGGCTGCATGATGGAAATTTTGGCCGGACAGACGCATAAAAAAGCGGAAAGTTTCGGAATTTAATCTAGGAGTCCGGCGGTAAAACTCAGAAGAATGACGGAATGATGCGGCGTCGGCGTCAATTCAGGCCGCAGTCTCCCGGGGATATCCGGACAATCAGGAGGTGAATGGTGCAGTTTCGCCACTGAGCAAAATCGAACGCCTCGGCGGGCTGACTTAGTAAACATAAATGTTGATTTATTATACAAAATGGGTCATAATGAAAGTGTTGAAATTACATATTATTTAGGAGGTATTTTGAAAATGGCACATCAATTACCAGCATTACCATACGCAACCAACGCACTGGAGCCTCACATCGATGCGACGACTATGGAAATCCACCACGGACGTCACCATAATGCATATGTAACGAACCTGAACGCAGCTTTGGACAAACACCCTGCGCTTCATGACAAATCCCTGAACGACCTGATCGCCGACCTGAACAGCGTACCGGAAGATATCCGCACTGCCGTTCGCAACAACGGTGGCGGCCATGCCAACCACTCCCTGTTCTGGGAAACGATCGGCCCTAACGCCGGCGGAGCTCCAACAGGCGCACTGGCAGCAGCTATCGAGAGCGAGCTTGGCGGTTTCGACAAGTTCAAAGAAACTTTCGCGGCAGCGGCTACAACTCGTTTCGGTTCCGGCTGGGCTTTCCTCGTAGTAGGCAAAGACGGCAAACTGAAAGTGTACAGCTTGCCTAACCAAGACAGCCCGATCTTCGAAGGCGAAACTCCGATCCTCGGCCTGGACGTATGGGAACATGCTTACTACCTGAAATACCAAAACAAACGCCCTGACTACATCGCAGCGTTCTGGAACGTTGTGAACTGGGCTGAAGTTGGCAAACGTTACGAAGCAGCAGCGAAGTAATGAACGTCAGCCGCTTCCCCCTTCGGGGCAACGGCTATGAAAAAACCTTCAACACCACTGTCGCAGTGGGGTTGAAGGTTCTTTATTTTGGGGCTTCGCTGCGCGAGCGAACCGTTAGGAAAATCCGAGGCGGCACGTACAATTTCCGCGCCTCCTTTTGCGTGATAAAAGTCGCTCCACGGTGGTGCGGTTGGCTGTGGAGCGTCTTGGCAAGCCGAAAAGCCTGCGTTTGTGCAGGCTTTTACGGCGAAAGCGGCTCGGGTTGGGGAAAAGCCTGCAATTGTGCAGGTTTTTTCCGCGGAAGCAGCCCGGTTCGGGGAAAAGCCTGCAATTGTGCAGGAATTTCCCTTCAAAATGAGCCAGCACCCGTGCAGACGCCGGAAAACCTGCATTTTTGCAGGAATTCTCCCTTGCAAGCTCATCTAGCCGCTTTATTCGGAGTTTTGCCGTTTTCGATAATTTCGCGCTTTTACCACATTACCGCAATCCTTCATATCGCACCATTTCCTGCTCCGATTTTTGGTCGTATCCAAAAACAACCAGCCACAATGCTCCCCGGGGCATAAGCGGACACGAGACAATAGCTCGGAAGTAAGCAATTCCGCTGCGGAACGTACGATAGGCCACAGGCAATCGTCAACCGTTCGCTCCTTCACCCACTGCCACACAAATCCTTTTGTCGAATCAGCGATCGTTAGATGACCATAACAATCTTTGACATATTCGTTTAAAACCCCTAAATCTTCTTGCCCAGGAGACTTACCTTGAGTCAACGCCCAAAAAATGTTGTAAACCGTACCCCGGAGACGGATCACATTTTGGAGAAACATTCGGACGAGTTCCGGCTCGTTGTCATTGAGAAAGAAATACCGTTGCACTTGCCTCTCGAAGTGCTTTACGCGAACGCCGGAAAGCTGTACGATATAGATATGGTCAAGCTGTTCCGCAGCAACGTCGCGATCTACCCCTTGGGTCTGAGCGTCTCCCGGTTGAACACCCACAGTATGCAGCGGCCTGTCGTACGTATACTAAGAAGCGCATCCGGACAAGAACTGAGAGACCCTTACGAAGTCGATTTGTCGCGTACGCTGAACATAATGATTGAAGAAATCGGGGAACAGCTGGTCGTTTGATTATGACCGAAATGAGATGAGCGCCTGTTGAAAACGATTGTTCAGCTTCTTCAAAATGTCCCCCTCTTTCAAGAGCTGTCGGAAGAAGAGCTCTTTGGTCTCGCCCCTCTTTTTACAGAAAAGAAAGTGAAGAAAGGCAGAATCCTTTTCCTGGAAGGCGAAATCGGGGAGGAAATGTATTTAATCAAGACGGGTGTCGTCAAAATTTACCGGTTGGACGATGCCAAGGAGATCATTCTTGCCCTGTTCCGCGAAGGCGACTTCTTTGGAGAAATGGCATTGATTCAAGAAGGTCTCACCCGTTCAGCTACCGCCGAAACTTTGGATGCCTGCGTCATGTACACCCTCAAACGCTCGGTATTTGCGCAATACTTGGAAAAGAGCCCCAAGCTGTGCTTGAAGCTCTTGGAGACGACGATGGAACGGCTGCGCAAAGCGAACGAGCAAATTTACGATCTTACTTTTCTCGGCGTCCGCTCGCGCATTATGAAAACGATCGTCCGCCTGTCCGAAGAACACGGAACTCCGACGAAAGACGGGCTTCTGATCGACGTGAAGCTCACCCATCAACAATTGGCCAACATGGTCGGCACCGTTAGGGAATCGGTCACAAAGGTTTTGCAGGAGCTTCTGGACGAAGGGTCGATCGAAATCGATAAGAAAAAGATCACGCTCAAAAATGTGGAAGCAATCCGGCGGGAAATCCGTTAACGGATTTCGGGAACGCTGCGATTCGTTTGTCGTGACCGCTTCTGCCAATCTTTCATAATCCGCAGAAAAACATTAGGAAACGCATACTGCTGCAGCTCATCCGCACCTACCCAGCGATAATGGAACGGAATCCATTCTCCCCCATCCCTCTGGCGGCCCATCTCGCCCAATTTGGCCCGATACACCTTCATGTCCCAAAAAATGTGGCTGAATGTGTGATTCGTATCCGCCAACCATTCCAAAGGACTTATTACGATCTGCTCTTGCTCCGCAAGCGTCTCCCGAAGCTCGTTCATCGTCTCGGCATCCGAACTCCACGAGGCCGCTTTCAGCTCGATATGCGGCAGCTCCCACATGCGGGCCAGCAAGCCTTCCTGCGGGCGCTGCCTGATCAGCCATTTGCCCTCGTTCTCGCCGGTGCCTTCAACCAAAGCTACGGCCCGCAGCTCGGGACGGGGCGGTTTCGCTTTCTTTTTAATGGGCAGCGATTCTTCCATGCCTTCTTCGCGCGCGCGGCAGTGCGCCATTACCGGACACGTCAGGCAGTGCGGCGAACGCGGCATACACACCATCGCACCGAGCTCCATCAGTGCCTGATTGAAATCGCTAGCCGTTCCTTCCAAAATGAGCTCCCGCGCCAAATGCTCCATTTTTACGCGAGTCGCAGGCTTCATAATATCTTCTTCGATGAGAAAATAGCGCGACAGCACCCGCATCACATTGCCGTCCACAGCGGGCTCGGGCTTGTTATAAGCGATGCTCAGGATCGCCCCGGAGGTGTAGGGACCGACCCCTTTTAACGAGGAAATTTCTTCCTTTTCCTGGGGCACGATTCCCCCGTATCTTTCGTGGACTTCCCTGACGGCGCTCTGCAAATTGCGTGCGCGGGAATAGTACCCGAGGCCTTCCCACGCTTTCAGCACGTCCTCTTCGGGAGCGTTCGCCAGCGCCTCCACAGTCGGAAATTGCTCGGTAAAACGGTGAAAGTACGGGATTACCGTATCCACTCTCGTCTGCTGCAGCATCACTTCCGAAATCCATATATGGTAAGGATTTTTGCTTCTTCTCCACGGCAAATCCCGTTTGTTCGCACGGTACCAGTCAAGCAGACCGGTTGAAAAATAATGCTTTTGCTCTTCACTGTACATAAGCTCTTCTTGCTCTCCTTCTCTATCGGACCGGATCAAGTTATAATGGAACAATGGACATGACTTCATTATAAGAGAAGTGTGCAAGAGAAAACCAGAGGTGAAAGTATGCAGAACGCAAAGCAATCGGATTTGGCAAATAAAAGGAAAGCTTGGCTGGCCGGAGCAAAGCCGCTTATTCCGCTGCTCTTTATTTGGGGAGCCGAATGGATTTTCAGCGCCACAGTCGATTTTATGATCATTTGGCGGGATTTTGACTGGCTCAAGCTGGCCGGTTTGATTACGGCGGTTGTCGCAAGTTTGATTCAGATCGGAGGGATGCGCAGGGAAAAAGGCGCCGCGGATCCCGCATCGCAGGACGCGGATCGCATAGGCAATCCGCTGCTTCTGCTGCTGCCTGGAGCGCTGCTGATCGCGGCGGTCGCACTGCTGGAAGCGATCGGCGCCGTAGGGCCGTTATTCGCGCCCGTGCTGCGCTCGTTCCTGCTGGCCGTCGGCTTCGTGCAATTCGGGCTGGTGCTGGGCAGACCGCTGGTCTACCTGGGGCTGTGGCTGTTCGCCTTATCCGCCATTATGGGCGTATGGTATTTGGGCTATTCCGGTATCATCCTCGAAGGGATGGGCGGCATCAGTCTGCTGGCCGGCGGTTACATGCTGCGCGTGTGGGCCAAATAGTATTTTGAGGGATGGAGGTTCGAGTGAAGTGATGAAGCAAAAGTGGTTAAAAAGCGGCGGCGCCCTGCTGATGGGGCTGCTGGTCATTAGTCTTGCCGCCTGCGGCGGCGGCAAGTCCGGCTCCCCGGCCGGATCGGCCGCACCCGCTCCTACCGCAGGCACGGAAAGCAATGAGACGTTCGTCAAGGCGCAGGAGATGTTTACAACGAACAAGTGCATCAGCTGCCACGGCGTCGATCTCGCAGGCAAGGTCGGACCCAGAACGAACCTGCAAAAGGTCGGCGGCTCGATGAGCAAAGAGCAGATCGCCAACAAGATCAAAAACGGCGGCGGCGGCATGCCGGCCTACAAAGAAAAGCTGTCCGATGACGAAATCGGACAGCTTGCGGATTGGCTCAGCTCGAAGAAGTAACGCCTGCTTGCAATTGTTCCACGATGACATAAGCGGCAGCCATCGTCTCCGTATGCGTAATGCTGATATGGATGCGGGGGCTGCCGCTTATGCATGCCCGCTCCAGCGCGGCCGCCGCGACGGCGCATTCCGGCTTGCCGAGCGCATCCGGCAGCACCTCCACATCCTGAAAGCCGATCTGCTTGCCGATGCCGCAGCCGACCGCTTTCACGACCGCTTCCTTCGCGGCGAACCGCCCTGCCGCAAATTCCGCGAGACGCCCGCGCCGCTGCTGGGCAAGCTCTCTCTCCCGCGGCGTCAAAATCCGCTCCAGGAAGCGGTCCCCCACTGAGCTTTCGAGAATTTTACGCAGCCTGGAAATTTCCACCATATCCATTCCGACCCCAATAATCATGGACTGCAGCCCTCCGTATCGATTCCGATATCGCTTTGCTGTTCAGCGTACATGATTCCATGGTGCAGGTCAAGGTTGTCCCGGCATTTTAAACGCCCGAGTAGGCCATGAACCCGCCGTCTACCGGAACCGTGATGCCGGTAACGAAGCCCGCCGTGCTGTCATCGACCAGCCACAGCAAAGTGCCCAGCAGATCTTCCGGCTTGCCGAACCTTCGCATCGGCGTGTGCGTAATGATTTTGTGCGATCTTTCCGTCAAGGAGCCGTCCTCGTTCGTCAGCAGCTTCCGGTTCTGCTCCGTCAGGAAAAATCCCGGCGCAAGCGCGTTGACCCGGATGCCGACATCGGCCATATGCACGGCCATCCACTGCGTAAAGTTGTCGATGGCCGCTTTGGCCGCGCTGTAGGCGGGCACTTTGGTCATCGGGCTCGGAGCGCTCATGGACGACATGTTGATCACGACGGCTCCGGGTTTGTTGATCATTTGTTTGGCGAAAACTTGCGTAGGTATAAGCGTTCCTAGAAAATTCAGGTTGAACACAAATCCGAACCCTTCTTCGCTCAAGTCGAAAAAAGTCGTGATCTCCTTATTCAGCAAATCCTCCGGCTTAAACGTTTCGTTCGTCGTGCTCCCCTTCGGGTGGTTCCCGCCCGCTCCGTTAATGAGAATGTCGCAGTCGCCGAGCTTGCCCGCAATTTCGGCTGCCGCCTGCTTCACGCTTTCGGCATCCAGCACATTGCAAGCGACCGCGATCGCTTCGCCCCCCGCCTGCCGGATCGCTTCGGCGACGGCTTCGCCTTTTTCGGCTGTGCGGTTGAGAATCGCGACTTTGACGCCCTGCCGTCCAAGCTCTTTGGCCATAGCCGCGCACAGCACCCCGCTGCCCCCGGTTACGACAGCGACTTTACCTTTTAGATTTTCATGAATGGGTATCATTTGACGACCTCCCGCTTTTTCATGCGTTCCAGCGAATCCCACACGCCCCACAAATACATAATGCCCAGAGCCCGATCGTAAAGCCCGTACCCCGGCCGGCATTCCTCGTCCCAAATATGCCTTCCGTGATCCGGTCTTGCGTACCCGGTAAAGTTGTTGTCATGATACGCTTTGACAATACCCGCAATATCTACGGTACCGTCGCTCGTCCGATGGGAAGTTTCGATAAAATCGCCGTTCTCGTACACCCTTACATTGCGGATATGCGCAAACGGGATACGATCGGCGAACTCCCGCACCATCGCCTCAATATCGTTATCGGGATTGGCCCCGAGCGAACCGCTGCACAATGTAACGCCGTTGTACGGGCTGTCTACGAGCTTGAGCAGGCGCCTGATGTTCGTCTGGCTCGTCATAATTCTCGGCAACCCGAAAATCGACCACGGCGGATCGTCCGGATGAATCGCCATGCGAATATCATGCTGCTCCGCGCAAGGGATAATCTGCTCCAAGAAATATTGCAGGTTGCTCCACAGATCCTCTTCCGTCACATCTTTATATGCTTCCAAAAGCGGAGCAAGCTTGCTGAGCCTTTCCGGCTCCCAGCCCGGCATCGTGAAATCGGGATTGTCGGCGATGATCCGGACCAACTCGCTCGGGTCGTCCATCCGTTCGACTTTGGCTTTTTCATAAAAAAGCGCCGTGGAGCCGTCCTCCATCTCCTTGAACAAATCGGTGCGCAGCCAATCGAAGACAGGCATGAAATTGTAGCAAATCGTTTTCACGCCAACTTTCGCCAGCTTTCCGATCGTTTTTTTGTAATTCTCGATGTACCGGTCTCTGGTCGGCAGCCCCAGCTTGATGTCTTCATGCACGTTGACGCTCTCGACCACCTCCAGGTGCAGGCCGTAAGGATCCGCCAGCTGCTTATAGGCGAGAATTTTGTCCATCGGCCACTCTTCGCCCGCCGGCACGTCATGCAGCGCCCAAACTATGCCCTCAACGCCCGGAATTTGCTTGATCTGCTTCAGCGATACCGTGTCATTGCCTTCCCCGTACCATCTGAATACCATCCTCATCCTCTGGTCCCTCCATCTCTCTTTAATCGGTAAAATATTGCGGATAGATCGCATGAAGCTCCGGAAGCTCCACATCCAGTTTGCTGATATGAGCCTCCAGCCTGGCGGCCGTCAGCGCCTCATCCCCCTGCTCAATCGCCGCAAGCAGCCCTTTGTGCTCCTCAATCACCTTATCCAGGTAATGGAACTGCTTGAGCGCCAAAAACCTCAGCCTGTTCAGATGCCCGCGCATATGATTGATCACCTGAAGCAGCGTGGCATTGCCCGTCACTTCCAGAATTACGCGGTGGAACTCTTCGTCCAGCTGAAGAAACAGCTCGATGCTGCCTTCTTTCCCCGCAGCTTGCTGCCTCCCGATCAGGTCCAGCAGTGTATTCTTCGTACGTTGGTGCTCCTGCGGGTCCCACATTGTAGCAGCAAGACGAAAAGCCCCGAGCTCCAGATGCTCGCGGATAAAACGGGCCTCGCCCACTTTGCGCTTGGAGATGTGGGCAATGCGCGTCCCCCTCTGCGGAAGCACCTCCAGCAGTTGCTCGCTCACGAGCAGCCGAATGGCCTCTCTGATCGGCGTGCGGCTTACATGCAGCGTCTCCGAAAGCTCATTCTCGTAAATCATGCTCCCCGGCTCCAGCCGCAGGGAAACGATGCTTTCCCGGATGGACTCGTAAACCTGGTCCCCGAGCGATTTGCGCTGCTGCGGCGGCAACGGCGACAAAAATGTCATATGACCACCTCACTGTTTTATTTAAGTATACTTGTGTTCTTGTATACAAATCAATATTTACTTTTTTTAATCACCCCTAAGCTGGAGAATGCAGGAAAACACTACGATTTTGTCGAAAATTACATGCTGCTTCTATTGCCCGCATCAACTGCAAAAAAAGAGACTGTCGAGAAACTCTCGCCTGCCGGCACTGGCAAGTCATTTGTAACGAGCAGACACTCCTAAAAGTCAGGCTGTTGGAAAATCGCACGTCAGGAGCCAGCACATGTGCTTGAAACGCAGGAAAAACCTGCGAAAGTGCAGGTTTTCTCTCCGTAATTGGCTTATTTTGGCGAAAAACCTGCAAAAGTGCAGGAATTTTCGCTGAAAGTGAGCCTGAGCCCATGTCCCCGCTAAAAAACCTGCACTTTTGCAGGAATTGTTCGTGACAAGCGTTCAATGCCACAAATTCATGTATTTTTGCAGGTTTTCTTCGAGCAGCCAGGCAGATTGTGGTTATAGCCCCTGACGCGGGGATTTTTGGGCTGCCTGCACTTTATACGAAAATAGAACACAGTAGGCCTGACTATATTTTCATTCTGTGGGTGAGGTTCACGACGTCATGGGAGTTTTCGCAGGTTTTTGCGGGCTGCCGGGGCCTTTCACGAATGCTGGCACCCAAAATTCAGGTCCCCTCGGCCGCCTCTAACAAAAAAAGGAGTTATTTTGACGATGCGACAAAAATCTTGCTTTTTGCTGCTTACATGCTCAGCACTGCTTTCACTCTCAGTGGCGAATGCCCAGGCTGCGGAACCTTCGCATGCGAGCCGGCACGTGATTACGCTCAAACTGAACGACCCCCATGCGGTCATGAACAGCCAAACCGTGGAACTGCAGACAGCGCCTGTTCTTATCAACAGCACCACGATGGTTCCTCTGCGTTTTGTAGGCGAAGCATTTGGCAGCAGTGTCACTTGGGATGACCTTACAAGGACTGTTACCTTGACAGCCGAAAAGAAAACGATCTCGCTGACCATAGATAAGCCGACAGCCGCGGTCAATGGAAAAGAGATGGGCCTCGACCAGCCCGCTTTGATCGTGAACAATACGACTATAGTCCCCCTTCGCTTCATTGCAGAGAACATGGATATGAACGTAACGTATGACGCGAACACCCAGGCGATTTCTATGACAAGCAAGCAAACGGAAACGAAGCCGCCGCAGCCCTCACCCGCCGTTCCTAGCCTCATCAAGCTGGAAAAGCCCACGGTCGATAATCTGAGCATTGCCGAAAAGACCGATATTCCAGGATATTACATAAGCAGTAGCTATTGGAGCGCCTCCGTTTATGGAACCGTCATGTCATCGGATAATTCAGGAAACTTGTATTTTTTGACGAGGGGCAATTCCCCTACTTTCTCCATTAAAAAATTTAACCCCCGCACCGATGCGGGAGGACCTTTGCAGCCCGCGGTAAGCATCGATGAGCGTTTTAATTTTACCTACAAGGATTCGAATGGGTTCACGAACCATTTGATGCATTGGGAAGTACAGCCCACTGCCCTGTTCTACGATGAAGCCAGCGGCGAATTGTTCATTATGGCGGAGGCGGGCGGTCCTTCTGCAAAAATATCTATTTTCTACCAAGTACTACCGTCAGTGAAATTAATCGGCTACAGTCTGGATCATGCCCTGGACCCTGCAAGCAACTTCTTTTCCAAGATCGACGAGAATCGCTATTACTTTAGCGACAAGCTCCAGAAACAAATTATGGAGGTTGGAACGGATGGGACCGTTCACTCGTTGGCGTCTCTGCCGCGGGAAACGCAAGGCCGCCTTTCGTCGATGGTCAAGGACGGAAAGCTGTACTATTTGAATACCGACAGCAAAACGATTCATGTCGTAGAGCCCGGTTCGACCCGCGTTAAAACCACCTTAAACATGGATACCATCTCCGGCGCAATCGCAAAAAACGGGTATTTTTACGCTTACGACAGCAAAGGTTTTTACCGGATCGATTTGAACGGTACCGTTGAAAATTACGTCAAACTCGATCAATTGACTTATAACAAAGGAATCTACAATCCCGAGACTAACTCTTACGATCCGGTACCATTTTTTAGACAAAGCGTTCCGACATCGGGAGAGGCTACCCCGGACAATCCGAGAGAACCCGGCAAGCTGATTCTCGGAACCAGCGAACAGTTTACGGTCGATGCAGATGGAAACATCATCATTTATGACAGCCTGTCAAAGAACCTGCGAAAAATTAATGTTTACGGGAAAAAGCAATAGCACAGCTTCATACGCACATTTCATGAAATTCCAAAAAGACCGCTTCCGCCACTTCTTGGCAGAACGGTCTTTTTTTATAAACAAGCTTGACCTTATCTCAGCGTCAAGGGGCAGCCCACCTAGTACCAAGCCGCTCTATTTCGAATCCATCTTGATGTTATATTTTTCGGTAATAGGCTTCAATTTCGCCACGAAATCTCTTTCGGACTTTTGTGCATCGGACAACAATTGGTTGGCATGTGTAATTTTTGACATATCGTCTGCCGCAATTGCAGCGAATATTTCAGAAAAAGCTTGTTGATTCTTCTCCAAAGATGCAATATAAAGCTCATGTGCTTGACGAACCTCTTCTGTAGGCGTAGCGACTTTTTTCACTTTTCCCGCTAGTTCCGTAGTAGCCGGTAAAAACTTTTCCTCAACCAGTTGGCCGAAAGTATCGTTGTCTACCGCTCCGCTCGCAGAAGACTGGCGAAGTTGCTCCCAGGCAGTATTGACTTTTAAAACTTCCGCGGTTAGCGATTTAATATCATCAATATATTTGCTGACAGCTTCTTTTTCTTTCTTCTCTGCCTCTTCTTTTGCTTTCTTTTCTTCTTCTACTTGTTTGTTAGCCTCGTCCAGCTTTTGCTTCGCCTCCGCATTTTTAGGTTCTTCAGCTACAGCAGCGGAGAAAGCCGTAACGGCATCGCTATATTTTTTATCAGTCAAAGCCTTATTGCCGGTGTCCATACTTTCTTTAAACTTTGCTGATGTACACCCGGATAAAATGAATAGCAGTACAATCGAACCAATAAGCAATTTCTTCATAACAAACCACTCCCTCTGTAATATATATGCAAACAAATAATATACTAGCATCATTTTCCAATAAAGTCATGTAAAATTTTGTATGATAAACAAGTAAATTGTCGAACATTGCAAACAACTGACGAAACCAAATTCCTTCGGGAAAATTATGACAACCTGTCAAAAAACCTGCGAAAAATTAATGTTTACGGAAAAAAGCAATAGCACGGATTCCTGCGCACCATTTCTTGAAATTCAAAAAAGACCGCTTCCACCGCTTCTTGGCAGAACGGTCTTTTTTATAAACAAGCTTGACCTTATCGCAGCGTCAACCTTTATTGTTTAGGAAAACAAAGGAGGAACAACGATGCCGAACCATGATGAGATCTATAAAAATGAAGCTGAAACGTATCACCGATTAATTTCCAGGCAGCCTGACTTAACCGGATACTTTGAAGATATTAGGGGATTTAAGGGACTCGATATTATCGATCTGGGAGCAGGTTCGGGGAGAGTGACAACTCTACTAGCCCCACATGCAAAATCAATCATCGCTTTAGATGCTTCAGAAGCCATGCTTCGTATCACTGCAGAGCGCTTGGAAAAAGCCGGATGCACGAACTGGTCCACTCAAATAGCCGACCATAGAAGGCTCCCTCTAAAAAGCGCAAGCGCAGATTTGATAGTAGCTGGCTGGACTATATCATATTTAACGAATACAGACGTTCCGAACTGGAAACAAAACATCCGCGAGATTATGGCAGAAATCATGCGGGTCCTTCGCCCCAATGGCACGGTCGTTATTTTGGAGACTATGGGTACAGGAACGGAGACGCCAAACCCGCCCCAATTTCTGGAACAATACTATAAAGCATTAGTTGAAGAGTATGGGTTCCAGCACAAATGGATAAGAATTGATTATCATTTTGAAAGTATTCATGAAGCCGAAGAACTAACCGGATTTTTCTTTGGAAAAGAACTGGCTGCCAGAGTTGTTGAAGAAAGTCTTGTATGTTTGCCGGAATGTGCGGGCATCTGGTGGCTTCAGCTGTAGTTCCACGCTATGATGGAATGAGGCTTCCGGCCGATAGTACACTGCGCCGTTTCGCGAAGAAAACCTGCAAAAGTGCATCTTTTTGCCCGTTGATACACCGACCACGAAACAATTCCTGCAATTGTGCAGGCTTTTCACCGATCCCATGGGCTCGGGTTCATTTCTTTCTAAAATTCCTGCACAATCGCAGGTTTTTCACCAAAATGAACCATTTTCACAGAAATTCCTGTACTTTCGCAGGTTTTCTCCCCGTTCTCGACCTGCTTTTGTGAAGCTTCCGGTCTCGACTATTTTCACAAACAATTTCAATTGTGAATGGGTCATAACAAATTTGTTATCTCCTCTATAATAAACATTCATTTTATTTATTTTAAAAGTCGTTGTATCATGTTTTAAGAAATAAAACGATAACAGGAGTTGAAGAACATGCCGCAACTTTCGCGAACACGTACAACTGTTTATTTATTGTTTCTTGTTATTATGTGGGGAGTCAACTGGCCGCTTTCCAAATATGCGCTCGAATTCACGCCTCCGTTGCTTTTTGCAGGTTTGCGGACGTTGATAGGCGGGCTTATTTTAGTTTTCTTCGCTCTGCCCCGTTACAAAAGGCTTGCTCTGAAAAATACTTGGCACATCTATCTCATCTCCTCCGTGCTGAACATTATTTTATATTACGGCTTTCAAACCGTAGGGCTGAAATTTCTGCCCGCAGGGCTTTTTGCAGCGATCGTTTTCCTTCAACCCGTGCTCCTGGGCCTCTGTTCTTGGTTGTGGCTGGGGGAAGAAATGTACGGTTTGAAAATCATCGGCTTGATTGTCGGCTTTATCGGAGTCGCCGCCATCAGCGTAAGCGGGGGTTCCGGCCATATTTCGGCTGCCGGGATTTTGCTTGCCATCGGCAGCGCGATTAGTTGGGCTCTCGGCACCGTATATACGAAGAAAACGGCAGCCCGGGTAGACGCCATCTGGATGGTTGCCGTGCAGATTACCGTTGGGGGCATCGTCTTAATAATTACCGGATCTTTCACTGAAAGCTGGTCCGCTATCGTTTGGACAACGCCGTTCATATCGACGCTGCTGTTTATTTCGATTTTCGTCATAGCCTTAGGCTGGCTTGTTTACTTCAGACTTGTCAATTCGGGCGAAGCAAGCAAGGTGGGCTCATTTACTTTTCTGATCCCGCTCATTGCGATTATGATCAGCGTCCTCTTTTTCGATGAAACGATTACGTTTAAACTGGTGGCGGGGCTCGTTCTGATTGTGTCCAGCATAGTCCTCGTTAACACTAAGCCGAAATCGTTGCGCAGGACAGGACATGTATAGTGCATAGAGGTTTATCTCATTGGCATATATCCTTCAGTTTGGCAACCAACCGATACGTCCCACGCATGGGCTCATAGCCTAGGCGGCGATTGATCCGCAGAATGGGCTCGTTCGTGGATTCATTGTCTGTGCGGATGTAGGCGGCTCTGCGCTGCTTGGCAAGAAGTATGGCTTTCATTTTCAGAGCCAAAGCAATTTTACGGCCGCGGTAGTCTCTGCCGACACCGGTATATTCGTGATACATGCCGTTTGTCAACTTATTGTGCAGAACATTGGATACACCTACAAATTTGTCGCGATCTGCTGCAATGATGACTTGATCCGGGGCATAGCCGTCAACCATCAGGTACCATTTTCGCCATTCGTCGATGGCGGGAACCTCTCCGGTAAACCCGGGTATATCCACCAGGGTCTCTTTGTACAGCTCATAAAGCTTCTGCTCGCTCTTCTCACCCGCCTCATCCGCTAACGTCGTGAATCGCAAACCTTCGCTCTCCAGCGCTCGAATAACACCATCATCGCAGACGCCCACCAGGTCGGCCTTCTCCAAGTTAAGCATCGATTGAAAATAATGCCGTTCAACTTGAAACCCTCTATGTTCAGCAAATTGAAGCGACTCCGGGCTGTCATCCCAAACCTCCGTAACGAGTGTTGTCGCCCCAAGCCGGCTACCCCAATCTGCAGCATGCCGAAAGAGAAGCCGCCCAACGCCCTGCTTGCGGTATCGTTCATCCACGACAAGCGTGTTATTGAGATACCCCGGTTCCGTCCAGGGCGCCCGCCAAGACCACACGTAACCTACGATAGCGCCTTGATCGGTAACCGCCACTTGCCGGGTACGGTCATATCCTGCGAGCAGCCCATTTTGATCCATATAGGTATGGCCTACTTCAAAAAGCTTTGCATCATCTTCCTCAAGCCTCTCCGCCGTCGTCGGCTCTGACCAGTGAGTATTCAACAGTTTGGCCAAATCGGCATAATCGTCCGGCAACCGTAAAACCCTTAGTACAATAGACATTCCGCGACCTCTCCCTACAACAAATTTTATCGTGATAATCATACCAAAAAATACCATTCACTTAGTATGTAGAGTTTAAGTAAAACAATGATTACGTTAGGCTGCACGGCAAGGAAATTGGCTTTTCTTGTCGAAAGCTTTAATGGTTGAAGAATTTTCCCAGTCCTTATGAAACGAATACAATAGGAGGCATATAAGCGTATGGCTTTTACAATAAATAATCTGAAAAATAACGGCAACATCGTCATCAAAGAGCAGTTGGGCGGGTTTACGGTACTGGAGTATATCGGGGATTTGAGTTGTACGTCCCTTGCAGACGCAGAGGCCAACTATTTTATGAGCAGAAGCAACATGCGCAAAAAGCAGCTTATGATCGAGCTCAACAACAACGAGATCATGATGAGCGCGGGAGCGATGCAGTATATGGTCGGTAACATTGAGATGACTTCAGGCATAAAAGGCGTGGGCGGGTTAATGCGAAATTTGGTAGCCAGTGCGGTGACCGGAACTAGCGCCGTCAAGCCTGTCTACAAAGGCACAGGTACCATTATGCTGGAGACCACCTATAAATATTTGTGGTTAATTGATGTCGACAATGATCACATTGTTGTAGAGGACGGCATGTTTTTAGCTTGCGAAACGTCGCTGAACGTATCGGTAAGCGCCCGCAAAACCCTTTCCTCCGCCGCTCTCGGCAAAGAAGGCTTGTTCAATTTGAGCGCCAAAGGCAAAGGGATACTGGCGCTGGAGGCGCCGATCCCGTCCGAAGAAGCAGTCGTCGTGGAATTGCACAACGATGTGCTGAAGGTGGACGGCAACTTCGCGCTAATGTGGTCCGATTCGTTGGAATTTACCGTCGAAAAATCCGGCAAAAGCATGCTGGGATCGGCTGTTTCGGGCGAGGGGCTGGTCAATGTGTACAGAGGAACCGGCATGGTCTGGCTGGCGCCGCTAATGGATTACAAAGCCGCTCCCTCCCCAGCCGCCTCCAGGCAATAGCGTGTTGGCAGCAGGTCGGCCGGACATCGGCGAAGCATTGAAAAAGGCAGTTAAGAACTGGCGGACCAGTTTAACTGCCTTAATTATTCATGTGGTTGACGACCGTCATGCGGCGCCACACCACGCGCCGGGAGCTGCGCGCCGCTATCGTTCCCGGTTAGTCCTTAAATTCGAAAATCTCATCAGCAGCTTGATGATACCCGCCTGATTTTTGAAAAGATTCCTTCATATTTGCAGCAGTTTTCTTGAAGGATGGGTGGCTTAACACATGTTCTACGGCTTCATGCAGCCCATTTGCAGTCAAGCTTTGCATTTGTAATTGAATGCCTGCTCCGAGATTGGCGACTTGTCCCGCAATTATCGGCTGATCCGCGCTTTGCGGGATTACAATGAGCGGAACCCCGTAATAGAGACCTTCGCTGGTGCTGTTCATTCCGCCATGTGTAATAAATAATTTAGTGTATTGCAGGATATCAGTTTGTGGAACATAATTTTTTACGATGAAGTTTTCAGGAATTTCCCCTAAATCAGAAATTTGGGTTCTATTCCCAATAGACATGACAATCGTATGATCAGTGTTCCCCAATGCCTCAAAACAAAGCTTATAGAAATCAATTGCTTGGTTAAAAACTGTGCCCAGTGAAATGTAAATTGGGTTTTTCTCCTTGATTGCAGTAAAGTCGAAGTTTTCTTGAGTTAAACGTGAAGAGATGGATGGACCTACAAATTTATAAGTCTGGTCGAATGTTTCTCCATAAGGCTGAAACTCCCTTGTTGTATAAACGATTGTAAGCGGTGCAGGATTACAAAACACTTCGTAAGGAGAATGGATCTCCACATCGTATTTTTCCTTCAGCATTTCCGTCAGGCTTTGAAATCTATCGGTTATAGGTTTAATGATGTCCGCAGGGACCTTTATGGAAAATTGCTCCAAAATCTTATCGAATGATTCTTTTGTCTGCGCAAAAGAAGTACAGGAGTTGATAGCAGGAAGCTTAAGAATTTGAGCAAGCAAACGTCCGCAACCAAACATGGAATCATGGATGATGTAATCAAAATGCTCTCCTTTGATCTGTTCAAGAACGCTTGGTATGACTATATCCGCTGTAAGTAACAGACCGTTGACTCTTTCGAGTAAATAATCTCTTCCGCCTGAGATAAAGGCTTTTATAAATTTTTGATCGTCAAATGTTCGTACAGAAGCTCCCGTCTTCTCAATACGCTCCCGAAAAGCTTCTATAGAAAAGTACACTACCTCTTCCCCACGCGAAATAAGCTCTTGCACAACTGCAATAGTTGGATTGATATGTCCCTCTGATCCGCCATTAATAAATAAAACACGCGCCATTTCTACCACTCCTTAGGTACCATCGCTCGAATCAAATAATGGAATCAAGTTTATCATAGTACAATATTTGAAAATTTCAAAACTTTAGGCCCTTTAGCGTAACAAATCCTTATGGCCTCCCCTCCGCCTGCGCGATCATACGATATCCGTGCCGACTGATAAAAATCAACATCATACGCGGAGAATCGGCAAAACCGCCATTCTACTGTCCAATGCTCCAACATTCGGAAAAAACACATCTGCTTGGCAGCGCGGAGAAAGCCTGCAAAAGTGCAGCCGAACCCAAAACCCTGAAACCCGCGCTTCGCTGCCGATCCGTTACGCCCAGGTAAGTAACTGAAAGAAATTTCAGCTCTTATGCTCGGTCCCGGCAGAGGTTATAATGAAGCTAATCCAAGGTTGGGAGGCCAAATGATGAAAGTAATGCCGCTTGAGAAACGAGGAATATCGGACAGCCGGATCGTCTTCGGATGTATGGGGCTAGGCGGAGATTGGAATTATGAACCTTATACGCAGGAAGACGTCAAAGTCGCCGAGCAGGCCGTAGAAGCGGCGCTATCCTCGGGAATCACGATGTTCGATCATGCCGATATTTATAAGATGGGCAAAGCCGAGGCTGTGTTCGGGCAAATTTTGAAAAGCAGGCCGGAGCTCCGGGAACGGATCGTCTTGCAGTCCAAATGCGGGATTCGCTTTACGGACGGCGTGCTGCCTCAGCGCTACGATTTTTCGAAGAGCCATATTTTGAGCTCGGTGGACGGCATTCTGGAGCGGCTCGGCATCGAATATCTCGACGTGCTTTTGCTGCACCGCCCCGATCCGCTGATGGAGCCTGACGAAGTGGCGGAAGCGTTCACACAGCTGAAAACGTCCGGCAAAGTGCGGCACTTCGGCATTTCCAATATGACTGCCGCGCAAATCCGCTTCCTGCAAAAGTCGATCGAGCAGCCGCTCGTCGTCAACCAGTTGGAGCTGCATCTGGCGAGGCTGGACTGGCTCGACCAAGGCATTCTCGTCAACCGCGCCGAAGGGTCCGGCTTGAACTTCGATGACGGCATCATCCAGCACTGCCAGATGGAGGATATCCAGCTTCAGGCCTGGGGGCCGCTCTCGCAAGGCCGCTTCACCGGCAAAAGCCTCGAAGGCGCTTCCGAAGAAGTGAAACAGACCGCCGCGCTTATCTCCAAGCTGGCGCAGGAAAAAGAGACGACGCCGGAAGCGATTCTGCTCGGCTGGCTGATGAAGCATCCGGCCAAAATCCAGCCGGTGATCGGGACATCTTCGGCGGAGCGAGTGCTCGCCTGCCGGGACGCTGTCCGCCAATCGGAGCTCATGACCCGCGAAGAATGGTACGAACTGTATACGAGCTCAAGAGGCCGCAAAGTGCCATAACCCGGAAAGCCAAGCCGCATAACGATGCCCTCTTAACCCGCCTGCACATGCACGGCGGGTTTAATTGCGTGCAGATGGCCGGCCTGCAGCACTTCCGCCTCAAATGTTCATTTCTGCGGTTGACACATTAAGTTCAATTGACCGCCGCTTTTACCATAATTATAATAACATTGTAAAATGTTTCAAATAAGACAAATAAGCTGCATGTAACATTATTACATTGAATATTATTCAGAAAGGAGGATTAGCTCTACAAGCCAAACAACCGTTGTGCCAGCCCGCCCGCTTGAGTTCTGCACTGGCAAGCCGCGATTGACAAAAATCCTACATGAACAATAGGAGGTATTATGATGAATATGAATGGACATTCAGAAGCAAACGTACAGGTCGCCGCGCTTAACATTCCCCCTAAAGGTTTGTTTGAAGCGGAAACCCCCTTTCATTGGTACAAGGAAATGAGAGAGAATGGCCCAGTCCGTTTTGATCCCGAGCGGAATTGTTGGGACGTTTTTCTTTACGACGATGTGAAAGCGATTCTTGCGAACCACGAAGCTTTCAGTTCCACCAACATTCCCGGACTGTCCGGATCCTCCATCCTTTCCATGGATCCTCCAAAGCACAAGCTGTACCGGGCTATCGTCAGCAAAGCTTTTACTCCCAAAGCCGTTGAAGATTTAGCGCCGCGCATTCAGGAGCTTACTGACGAGTTGCTTGATGAAATTGAAGCACAGGGAGAAATGGACGCTATCGCGAGCCTGTCTTTTCCGCTGCCTGTCATTATCATTGCCGAGCTGCTCGGGGTGCCTCGAAGCGGCCGGGACCAGTTCAAGCTCTGGTCTGACGAGGCTATAAGAGGAATCGACGTTGAACATGGGGAGACACGGGAACAGTATGCGGAAAATAAGATCAAAAACCGGTTGGCACTGAGTGAGTATTTCAAAGAAATTATTGAAGAAAAACGGAAAAATCCCGGCAATGACCTGGTTTCTGCCTTGCTTGCGGCCAAAGTGGAAGAACAATCCTTAAACTTGCCGGAGCTGATGGAATTTTGCCGTCTTCTCCTCATAGCCGGAAACGAAACAACGACAAACCTAATCGGTAACGCAATAGTTTGCTTTGCGGAGCATCCGGACAGTCAAAAGCAAATACGCGAAGATTTGTCTCTATTGCCTAATGCCATTGAAGAAGTCCTCCGATATCGTTCGCCGATACAATCGATAACACGCCGATGCAGCAAAAATACTAAAATAGCGGGACAAACGATCCGCGCAGAGGATACCGTTGTCTTGTGGTCCGGATCGGCCAACCACGACGACCGTCAATTCGAGCAGGCGAATCAATTCAACATCTTCCGTTCGCCGAATCCTCACATCGCTTTTGGAAACGGCATCCACTTCTGTCTCGGAGCTCCGTTGTCCCGCTTGGAAGCCCGGATTGCTTTGACGCAGGTTTTCACGAGATTTTCGGCCTTCACCGCAAAAGAAGGAGTGTCGTTCACCCCTGCCAAAGACCCGCTCATTTACGGCTACAAAAGCATACCTATTACTTTCCAAAAGTAACAGCAAGAACGAAATCACTCTGCGGATGAAAGAAAGCCTGCAAATGTGCAGGCTTTTTGCTCGTCCGTGGGCCGGGCACGCAATATTCCTGCAAATGTGCAGGCTTTTTAGCTGCTGCGCGAGCTCGGGCCCATTTTTATCGAAAATTCCTGCACTTTTGCAGGTTTTTCCTCAAAATGAACCTCATACACAGAAAAAACCTGCACTTTTCAGGCTGTTGAGAAAGTCTAACGGGTTTCCTCTCAGATCAATTTTTATGTGGGGGCACTCATCTCGAAGAGAAAAAATTGATNTGGCAAAAAGCCTGCACAAATCAGGCTGTTGAGAAAGTCTAACGGGTTTCCTCTCAGATCAATTTTTATGTGGGGGCACTCATCTCGAAGAGAAAAAATTGATATAAAACGATCTGAGAGGGGTATTTGGCTCATGCTTTTGGTGCTTTTTTTGAGCAGCCGGGAAAAAAGGGGGTTTCTCAACAGCCTGACTTTTGCAGGTTTTTCCTTCGACCTGGCCTGTCGAGCCGCCTGATGGCCGCTCGCCGCCGTGCAGCGCCGCCACTCCGTACGCCGGGAGAGCCCCCCTACAAGCTAAATGCCGGGAATCGGCGCGCGCTTGTGCTCCGTTTTCAAATACTGCTTCTCCAGCTTCTCTTGAACGGCCGGATCGATTTGCTTGCCCTCCAAGTAGTCGCTGTTGTCGCCGTATGTAATGCCCAGCTCGTTCTCGTCGGTCTGCCCTTCCCACAGCCCGGCGGTCGGCGCTTTGTCGAGCACGCTTTGCGGGACGCCCAGCTTGGCTGCCAAGGAGCGAACCTGCCGCTTGTTCAGCGTGCTGAGCGGAGTAATATCTACCGCACCGTCGCCGTATTTGGTGAAAAAGCCGGTGATCGCCTCGGAAGCGTGATCGGTGCCGACAACGATAAGCCCCAGTTCAAAAGCGAGCGCATACTGCATCACCATGCGCGTTCTCGCTTTCACATTGCCTTTGCCGCCGCGGCTGATGTGCTGGTGAACGCCGATATGCTTCAGCCCGTATTCGACTTCGATGGCAATTTCATCGACAGCTTCCTGGATGTTGTTTTCGATCTGATATTTCAGGTCGAACGCCTTGGCCACCGCGTAGCTGTCCTCGATATCGACCTGCTCGCCGTAAGGCTGGAACACGCCGACGGTTTTGTACTCGGTGCCGCTCTCCTCGGTCAGTTCGTCCGTCGCCTTCTTGCAAAGACCTGTGGCTACGGCGCTGTCAATGCCGCCGCTGATCGCGATCAGAAGGCCGCGCGCGTTCGCGCCTTTTACATATTCCTTCAGAAAATCGACCCGTTTGCGGATTTCCGCATCGATATCGATCTCCGGCTTAACGCCCAGTTTCGCAATGATTTCCTGCTGCAAGCTCATGACTCTCTCCACCTTGTCTTTGGTATTTGAACAAAGAGCCCACACTTGCAAGTACCTGCAATGCGGGCTTTCTGCCTCATGTTGATATGAGATTATTTCATTTATTTGCAGTATTCGTTGAAAGCCCCGCTCAAGTCGCCGGCGATCATCTCCGCGGAACGGTCTTCGATTTGGTGGCGTTGGATAAAATGCACCAGCTCGCCGTTTTTGAACAGAGCGATGGATGGCGAAGACGGCGGATACGGCGCCAAATATTCGCGCGCTTTGGCCGTTGCGTCTTTCTCCTGGCCTGCGAACACGGTGTACGTATAAGTCGGCAGCGCATCGTTTTGCAGCGCCTTGGCTACGCCAGGGCGGCATTGTCCGGCGGCACAGCCGCACACGGAGTTGATGACGAGCAGCATCGTGCCGTCTTTGGAGCTTTCAATTGCCTGATCGACCTGTTCGGGAGTCAGCAGTTCCGTAATGCCCAGACGAGTCAAATCTTCTCTCATCGGTTTAACCATATCTTTCATGTAAGAATCAAAAGACATTGCCATATGTTCCACCCCTTGGATTTTGATGTAGTAAACATGCTTATTAAGTCATATTATACATCCGTACGCATGGAAAGCAAAGCGCGAAAACGCCCCATAACGAGCTAAAAGCCTCCCGGAATCATAAATTCCGGAAGGCGCTGCCTGCAGTCGGGCCAAAAACTTAATTGTAACCGCTATCACGAAAGATGCAAATTATTTTGTTCAGCCGTACTGTCTGCATGTTTGTTCATTTTTTTCAAATCGATCGGTTCCAGCTTGTCAACGATGAGCAGGAATGCAATGCCGCCAACAACAGCGACCGCCGCTGTATAATACATGGCCCCGTGAAAATTGCCTGTTCGCTGGATCAATGCGCCGATAACAATCGGGCTGATAATCCCCGACAAATTACCGCACAAATTCAATACGCCGCCAACCGTACCCACCATCTTTTTCGGCAGCACATCCCCCAGCGCTACCCAGCCCATATTGGAGTAAGCATTGGCGAAAAAAGCAAGCGAGAGAATAACGACAGCAGCTGCCGGCTGATTTTCAAAAAAGTTGGCGAAGGCTAAAAGCCCCGTTAAAATCATTCCCGAAACCATCAACACTTTGCGCGCAAATGTGGTCGTTTTCCCTTTTTTCAATAAATAATCGCTGGAAAAACCGCCGAACAACACTCCGGCCATCGCCATTAAATAAGGCAGCACGGCCGCGAACCCGGCTTTGTTGATCGGCAGATGCAGCCCTTTTTCCAAATAGACCATAAACCATGTCAAAAAGAAATATAACGTGGAAGAAGCGGCAAATTGCGCGATGAAAATTCCCCAAACCCTGCGCTGTTTAATGACATACATCACTTCGCTCCATGAAGACTTCTGCCCACGGCTGGAAACTTTGGAATCGAAGCCGCCGTTGTTTCGGATATACTCCAGCTCCTGCTCGTTAGCGCGCTTGCTCTCCTGCGGATCTCTGTACAAAATGATCCAGAAAACACCGAAGATGATGCCTGCCGCCCCGGTCGCGTAAAATACCGATTCCCAGTTGAATTTGGCAATGATCAAAGCGAGCGCGGGGGTAAACATCGCCAGCCCGATATATTGCGCTGAGGAATAAATGCTTACGGCTCTGGCGCGTTCACGATTCGGAAACCACGACGTAACGATTTTGGTGTTGCTCGGATAGGCCGGCGCTTCCGTAAGCCCGATCAGCATGCGGCAAATGAACAGCATCGCAAATGACGCGCCGGTGCTGGCAAAAATATTGTGCGAGCTGAAAGCCATAACAAAAGTGAACACGCTCCACAAAATAATCGCCCACCCATAGAGCATTCGGGGACCGATCCGATCCAGCAGCCAGCCCACGGGAACCTGGGCGGCAGCGTACGCCCAGGTGAAAGCGGAGAACAGGAAGCCGAGCTCGGTAGCACTTAAGCCAAGCTCTTTTTGAATCGTGGAGCCTGCCACGGACAAGTTGGCCCGATCCATATAGTTAATGGCTACGGCAATAAATAGAAGAACTAATATAAAAAATCGGACTCTCGTAGGCTTGTTTTGCGAAATCATACATAACCCCTTCTTTCTGTACGGTTAATTAATGACGTTAAAATTACGGCTTTGCCGCCGTTCCGTCCGGCATACGCGCCAGCGTCCACTCCGGTATCGTGCCTTGGCACGGGTATTTCGCCGCCTCTTCTTCATCGAGATCGATGCCGAGCCCCGGCAGATCATTGACATAAGCATATCCGTTCTTGACAGTCGGACAGCCCGGGAATACGGTCTGCAGCTGCTCGTTAAGCGGCGTCCACTCCTGGATGCCGAAGTTCGGCGAGCTTACGGACAAATGCAGGTTCGCCGCCACGCCGACAGGCGAAATGTCCCCGGGACCGTGCCACGCCGTCCGCACGCCGTAGAACTCTCCGAACACGGCCAGTTTTTTCGCCGGCGTAATTCCGCCGATCGCGCTGACGTGTGCGCGTATAAAATCAATCTGACGGCTCGCGATAAGCGGCTTCCACTCGTTCACATTCGTAAACAGTTCCCCCATAGCGATCGGCGTACTCGTCTGCTGCCGGATCATGCCGATCCAGTCCAGATTTTCGGGCGAAGTCGGATCTTCCAGGTAAAAAAGATGGTACGGTTCCAGCTTCTTGGCCAATCTGACGGCTTCAATAGGAGCGATTCTTTCATGGATGTCATGAATCAGTTCAATGTTGTAACCGAGCTTGGCGCGAAGGTGCTTAAACAAGCTTTCGATGCTCTTCGCATACGCTTCCGGATCGAAATAGACCCCTTTTTGCAAATTGTCCGGCGAATGCTTCGGCTTCAAGTTATCGGCCCGCGAAATGACGCTGGCGATCAGCCGCGTATCCTCGGTGCCGCTCCCGCCGTACATGCCCATCTGCACGCGGAGGTGCTGGTACCCCTCGTCCATTAACTTTCTGGCGTTCTGCTCCACTTCGACTTCATTGCTTCCGTCAACATGGCGGTACAACGCAATCCCGTCGCGGCATTTGCCGCCCAGTAGCTCATACACCGGCAGGCCCGCCACTTTGCCTTTAAGATCCCAGAGGGCCATATCGACGCCGGACAGCGCGTTGTTCATAATCGGCCCGTTCCTCCAATACCCGCTAACGCTCGCGCTCTGCCATATATCCTCTATTCTTGCCGGATCCTTGCCGATCAAAAACGGCCTCAAGTAATCTTCAATCGCCGATTTCACCGCATATATCCGTTGGGTAAAAGTGGCGCACCCCAGTCCGTACAATCCTTTCTCGTTCGTCTCGATTTTTACGACGACCAGATCGATGCCGCCCGGAGCGGTTAAAATCACTTTTACATCTTGTATAATCAAGTTCCTCATCCCGGTACCATCCTTTTAACCGCACACTCAACTTGTCAGTTGTCCTACATGTAACCGGACAAATAAACGAAGCCTGCCTGCGGCTTTTATTTATTTGTTTTAATGATTTGCTTCATCTTGGTGACATTGCCTTCCATCGCTTCCTTGAGTATACGCTGGGCGGTGGCGCTGTCCCTTTTTTGAATCGCTCGCAAAATGTTGATATGCGTCTCGATGCTTTCGATCGTAACGCCAAAAACCCTGTTCAGCTCTTCCAAATAAAAATAATAAATATTTCGGATTCCCTGGGTCACTTTATAAAAAACGTCGTTCTTCGAGGCTTTAGCGATAGAGAGATGAAAATCGAAATCGGCTTCCGTATACTTCTTGTAATTGTTCCTGTTGTTAATCATTTCGTTTAACGTACGCTCGATTTCCTGAAAGTCTTCCTCCGTCCCGTGCAGCGCGGCGAGCTCTACGCTTTTGAATTCCACAGTTTGGCGAAACTCCATCATATCCAAAAATTCCTTCTCGCTCAGGCGCATAATCGGCGCCGAATCGATAAGCGTATACTCGCTGGGCACTTCGGAGACAAACGTTCCTTTGCCCTGATAAGTCGCTACAATGCCCATATCCCGCAGCTTTTGAATGGCGCTCCTGACGCTGACTCTGCTCACCTCGAACATGTCGCAAAGCTTGCTTTCGGACGGAATTTTGCTGCCCACTTTCCATTGTCCGCTGCGGATATGCTCATTCATTTGCTCGAATACGCTGTTTACAATATTATTTTTTTGAATGGACTTTATGCTCATGCGCGAACCCTCTTCCAAACATGTCATACAGGTAACTTCAATTATATAACACGTTTTGGAATCCGTAAACGGTTTCACGCAGCCCGGTATGCAAATGGCTTTGCGCTACCGGCCGAGCCAGCCTCCGTCGACGGCAAGCAAATGCCCGTGAATATAAGCGGCAGCGTCGGAAGCGAGAAAAACCGCCGGACCTTTGAAATCGTCAGGATCGCCCCATCGCCCCGCAGGAATCCGCTCCAAAATTTGCCGGCTCCGGACGGGATCGTTGATCAGAGCCTCATTCATGTCCGTAGCAATGTACCCCGGTACGATTGCGTTCACATTTACCCCCTGCGAAGACCATTCGTTGGCCAGCGCTTTGGTCAATTGCGCTACAGCTCCTTTGGCCGAGGCGTAGGCTGGAACCGTAATCCCCCCTTGAAAAGAGGCAAGCGAGGCGATGTTAATAATTTTTCCGCTTTTTTGAGCGACCATATGCCGGCCCGCTTGCTGGCACAGCACCCAAACCGCTTTCAAATTGACTTGCAGCACGGCGTCCCAGTCTTCCTCGGAAAAAGTGACAGCAGGCGAACGGCGCTGTATGCCCGCGTTATTAACAAGAATATCGATGCTGCCAAATTTATCCAGAACCGTCGGCACGGCTTCTTTCACCTGCTGCGGGTTGCTCATGTCGCAAGGAATAATCTCGCATTTGACGCCCAACCGCTCGATTTCCCGTTTGACCTCGTCCTGCTCGGGAGAACGTTGGAGCAATGCGATATCCGCCCCCGCCTCCGCCATGCCGAGGGCTATGGATCTGCCGATGCCGCGGGTGCCTCCGGTGATGGCGGCCGTTTTGCCTTTTAGGCTCAATAACATGTTGAATCCCCTCCTGTTGTTTACGGATGAAACAATACTTTCAACGAAATCTCGGTATTCTCCATGTATTCAAATCCTTGTTGGATCTGCTCTAGCGGAAGCTTGTGGGAAATTAAAGGGGCTACGTCAATGATTTTCCGCTCCATCAGCCGGATCGCTGCGGCAAAATCGCTCGAATTGGCGCATCTTGTTGTCGTTAAACCTATTTCCCGGAAATGCATCGCAGCCAAATCAACGACAGGCGCCTGTTTGTACACGCTGACAACAACCGCTTTGCCTTGAAACTTAATACATTCAATCATTTGTTTCGCTGTGATTTGCGTGCCTGCGACTTCAAATACGACATCGGCCCCGACGCCCTTCGTATGGGCAAGGACGACTTCTTTGATATCGGTCTGTTTGGCGTCAATTGCCGTAAAACCCATTTGCCTGGCGATTTCCAGACGATAGGGGCTAATATCCGAGATGAAAATTTCACCGGCGCCGGCCTGTCTGGCTACCAAACCGATCAGCAAGCCGATTGGCCCTGCTCCCAAAATAGCTACGCTGTCTCCGATTTTTAAATCCGAGCGCCGCACCGTATGAACGGCCACAGCTAGCGGTTCGGTCAGCGCCGCCTCGGCGTCGGACACATTGTCCGGCAGACGGTGAAGCCGGTTAACGGGAACCGCCACGTATTCGGCGAACCCTCCGTCCCTGTCTATGCCGATACATCTCAAAACGGCGCACACATGATATTGGCCGGCCCGGCAAGCCGCACATGTCCCGCAAGTCAAATAAGGCTCGACGGTAACCCGGTCCCCCGGCTGAAAATCATCGCTGCCGACGACCTTTTCAACCGTTCCGCTGAATTCGTGCCCCATTACCAAAGGCGCCTTGGCCCGGGGATGCTTGCCGGCATAGATCATCATATCCGTACCGCAAATTCCCGCATAAGCTACCTTGATTAGCGCTTCGCCCTCCTGCACAACCGGAATCTCGACGGATGCCGGCTGCACCTGTTTCTCGGCGACATACATACCTGCTTTCATGTCTATTCCTCCACTCCAAACTTGTCATACAAATTTATTTTAACTTGTCATACAACTATTCTACTTCATTTCCCCTCACCTGTAAACGCTTTATTTATTTTAATGCCGTTTTCCCGAATAGATGGCCGAAAAAAACGCTCCGCCCGCATTAGCCCATCACTGGCTGCACACCGTGCAAGAACCAGCTCAGCCAGCCTGTACACCATGCAAAAAAAGCGAAAGCTACGCTTCCGCCTCGTCATCCTTTTTGCCGGAATCATCGCCCGGTTCGGCCTGCCCCAGCTTATATTCGTATGCCACATCTTTATCCGGATGCATGAAAATGCCGCTTTGCGGGGAGATGCCCTTTTCGAAATAGTCCCGGTTCTCGGCTGTCTGAAAGCCGATATCCTTGTAAGGATGCACCCAACCGTCGCCCGCCATGACGAACGGGTCGGTATCCTTGCTCCAATTCTCCAGAGGAGAATTCGGAGATTCGTAGTTATGGTCGCCGATGACGACCCCCTGCTCGTTGACAAAAGCTTCGCGCGGACCGCGGCCGTGCTCGAATTGCGGCAGGAAGTCGATCTCGAACGGATCGAGCCCGCCGCCCGGCTCTTCATGCTCCCGCCCGGCCGCCTTCGGCTTCCGTTGCTCCTGGTCGCTCATAGTGTCCTCCTAATCTGCGGGTTGGTTCGGGCCATCCAGCTTTTTATCGACAAAGCCTTCTTTGCCGAATTCAGCGGATTGCTTTTGCAGCTCCTTGTTTTGCTGCTCGTGCTGAACTTGTTCTTTGGAATCATTGCGATTCATGCTCGGTCAGCTCCTTTCTGCTTGTATTATGTGTCATTGTTGGAAGAAGCATTCGGGCTGCAAGAATCCGGGCAAAAACCGGCTGCCGCTGGCCCTAACAAACGGATCGTACCGCGTTCAGCTCCCAGTGCCCGATGTTCCGCTGCATGACGGCGGGCGGTCTATCACATGCGCCCAATGTTGCGCCGAATCACGACAGGCGGTCGACCACTTGCGCCCAATGTTGCGCCGAATCACGACAGGCGGTCGACCACTTGCGCCCAATGTTGCGCCGAATCACGACAGGCGGTCGACCACTTGCGAGGCATCTAAAGTACCCGACGACGGTTTTGGAGTGGTAACTTAAAATAGGCATTATATTGTGATTTTTTTCACATACGTACGGGAAAAACGGGTTTATACTAAAACCATAGAAGAGAGGAGCTGGTTCAAATGATGAAATGGCTAAGAGAAAATAAGTACGCGGCGATGCTGCTGACTCTCGTTCGATTGTATGTAGGTTGGGAATGGGTCACTGCAGGCTGGCACAAAATTACAGGGGAAAAAGCGTTCGACGCAGCCGGTTATCTGCAAGGCGCAGTTACGAAGCCGGTGCTGGCTGCGGGGACAACGGATCTTGTATACCCGAACTTCGTGGCTTTCGTCAAAGGTTTCGCTCTGCCGAACGTAGGCATTTTCAACTTCCTCGTGCCTTGGGGCGAACTGTTGGTCGGTCTGGGCCTTATACTTGGCGCATTGACGACCGCAGCGGTATTCTTCGGGCTGATTATGAACTGCATGTACATGTTTGCAGGCACCGTTAGCACGAACCCTTGGCTGATGCTTCTCGGATTCTTCATTATTGCGGCAGGCGCGAACGCAGGCAAATTCGGCGTGGACCACTTGATCCTCCCTTACATTCACAAATGGATCGACAAGTTGTTCGTGGCGCTGCATCTAAAACCTAAATTGAGATAAAAGAGGGGCTGTTGCCCCTTCTTTTTTTGTTAGCTGTCACTCCAGGAAGTGAAACGTGAACGAAGACTTGGTCAGTTTTTCAAATCGAAAGCCGTCCTCTTTCAACCGGCGGATGATCACGGGAAGCGCTTCGACGGTCGTCGTTTTGAAGGAACTGTCATGCATCAGGACGATGATGTTTTGCTTGCCCCGGCTTGCGCCCAGCACCGATGCGATAATCATGTCTTTATCCTGCACGGGAGCCGCCGCGTCCGTCGAGCTGACATTCCAGTCGAAGTACTGGTAGCCGTCTTCCTGCATCGCTTTGACGATTTGGCTCATGATGCCCCTTCCGCCCGCCTTCCGGCTCAAATGATTGTTCGAGCCCCCCGGAAACCGGATAATGTCCGGCCGGTAGCCGACAGTCTCCTCCAGCAGCCGGTCCAATCGGCGGGCGTCATTTTTAAATGCCTCCACGGATCTATAAATCGACCTGTAGTTATGGGAAAACGTGTGATTGCCCAGTGCGTGCCCGTCTGCCGCAATTCTTTTGTAAAGCGCCCTCCCCTCGCCGCTGTCCGAACCGACGACGAAAAAGGTCGCCTGCACGCCGTTGCTTTTCAAAATGCGCAAAATTTTGTCCGTGCTTTGAGAAGGGCCGTCGTCAAACGTTATAAAGGCCGTTTTTTGCCGGGCATGGGGTGTCGGCGAGGCTATCGGAGGTTTGTTCCGGCGGACGCCCGAATAAAAATGCTGCCTCTCCACGATAGAGTCATCCTCAAAAGCTGCGGCGCCGGGAGTAGTCAGGGCTTTTGCCTGAGTCTGGGGAGAGGCCTTGATTGCAGGGGTGCCTGACGCCTCCGGCCGATGCGGTCCTGTGCTGCACCCGGCGAAGCCCGCACCTGCTAACACAAGCACAGCGGCAAAAGCGGATCGAATCATTAAAGCCCTTAATGCAGGAGCTTCACCCATAACCACTTCCCTCCCCCGATGGAAATACAACCATTCAACGTCCTTATTATGGCTATACTGTGCCTTCCGGGCTCTGGTAATTTTTTGAAAGGCGCTCCCTACCCTAACGTTTCGACAATTCCGTTCATTATTTCCCAGGAAATGCGCCGAAATGCCGCAAATCGCCGAATTCGACGAGGCCCCATTGCAAATTGTGCAATGGCAGGCAGCCTCTTAGGCGCTTTCGGCGCCGCTCGTTGCATAGCAAGCGAAGGGCAAGATCGCCATCGAGCTAAAAGATTTAATTTGTTTGGCATCCGAGGCCGCATTGGCTCAATAGCTTGACGCCGAAGATGGCAAAGCCATTCGATAAGTGGCACCTACAGCTAAGGGGGGCCTCAATTGGAGGCGCTTCCAAACGTGAAGCGGCTTGCCAAGCCGAAAAACCTGCGAAAGTGCAGGCTTTTACCGGGAAAGCGGCTCATTTTTGGGAAAAGCCTGCAATTGTGCAGGAATTCCTGATCCAAATGGGCCTGAGCGTATCTTTTCGCTGAAAAGCCTGCATTTTTGCAGGAATATCTCGTTACAAGCACCTCAACGAGCAAAAACCTGCACTTTTGCAGGCTTTCTGCACGTAACGCTACCAAACGGACAGACTCCAACCTAGCCTGCGAGTTTTTCGGCAATCTGATGCATTGCCAACCAGATGCATTGCCAACCAGATGCACCCTCTCCTCGCCTGCGAGTTTTTCAAGCAATCTGATTTTTGCAGGCAGGCTTTCTGCGCACGAGCGCGGTGCAGTCGATGCCTTAACAACGAAAGCCATGTGGTCGACCGACCGCCATCATGCTGTGCAACACCACGCGCTGGGAGCTGTGCACGATGCGAGCGCTACGTGTCTGAACGCGGCTTTATCGTTGCACATTTTACAACGCCGCGGCTGCAAAGCAAAAAGACCGTTATCGGCCAAGTGTTACCGGCTTCTAACGGTCTTCCATATTCGAGCGAGCACCCGTACAGTGCCGCTTTCAAGCTACTTTTTCGCTAAATGTATCGTCTCCTCGCTGTCATCCCAATGGATCCGGAGGTTAAAACCGTCCTCATCCGCATAAGGCGTATCCAGCGTAGATGATCCGCTAATTTTCAAGTTTTTCAAGCGAGTGTCGCTTTCGCCGTGCTGCTTGAAATTTTTGCTGTCTTCGAAGGAGTAACGAACATTTACAGGCTGAGTATCTTTGCCGGTATATTTGATGACATATGATTGTTCATTTGAGGATGGACGAACGGAACAATCGACGCTCCAGGATGCGCTCTTGCCGCTAAAATTTGCCGGCTTGGAATTGGAGCAGCCTACCAGGCCTATTATACCGAATAGGATCAGGCACACGATCCATGGTCTCATAGCCGGGCCGGTTACTCCCCGGCGCCGCCGTTCAGCTTTTCTTTCAACAGGCTGAGCTGCTCGTCGACTTTCGCTTGCTTAGCCGTGTCGACCGGCGTGTAGCTGCTGACAGTTCCGGCTGGGACGTACGGTTTGCGGGCGATTTCCGCTTCCACTTCCATCTGCATAATTTTTTCTTCCATGCGTTGGAAGCCGCGGGATGCGTTGCCGCTTTCGATCACACCGTTGTAAGATACTTGGGCCATTTGTTTTTTCGCTTTCGCCAATTGGGCGCGGGATACGAGCTCGTTGCGCTTGTTGCGCATTTTGTAGAACTCATCCTTCATTTCGTGCAACTGCTGTGTCAGCTCATCCGCTTGGGCTTTGGAGCCGGCGTGCATTTCAGTGTACTCGACGATTTTCTCTTCGTGGTACAGCTTTTCTTCAAGGTTTTGACGGGCGAGCGCTTCCTGGCCGTTTTTCAAAGCCACCGCCGCTTTCGCTTCGCGGTCGGCCGCCAGGCGGACGGACTCTTCCAGACGCTGCTTCAGCTTGCGCTCATTGGCGATTTGACGGGCAACTGTAACTTCGGCTTGAGCGATTTCCTGCTCCATATCGCGAAGGTACTGGTTCAGCATAACGATCGGATCTTCGATTTTGTCCAGTACCTCGTGAATCGATGCTTTTGTCATATCTTTCATTCTTGTAAATACTCCCATGGTTTACACGTCTCCTTTGTTTGGATCATTTTTATTTTCGTAACGAGCGACTTTCGCTCTTAATTCTTCGATTTCTTTTTGCAAAGCTTTTTTCTCGATATCTTTCATCATTTCATCGATGCTGCTCGATTTGTCGGGGGCACCGTAAGCGGGGTTATAAGCTCCTGCTCCTGCTGGTCCGGGTCCCGGCTCCGCATGAGGCTTATGGGGCGTGTAGCCTCCGTTGTAAGCATGTCTGCCGTAAGATCCGGCATAAGGATCGTAAGGCGGGTGGTCATATCCCGGCTCTTTGGGGATCACGATCGCAGCAATAAAGTAGATGAAGATAACGGTGCCTCCGGTGAAAAATGCCGTAATAATCACCAGCAGACGCAGCAGCGTCGCATCCACATTCATCGCCTCGGCGAGTCCGCCGCAAAGGCCGGTCACTTTCTTGTCTCTCCTTGAGCGATACAATTTGCCCATGTTGTTTTTATCCCTCCTGCTTCAGTTTATTGCGCAAAGCTTCCATCTCGGCGTCAACCGCCGGATTGCCGACAGAGTAATAGCTTTCGCGGCTCATTCGTCTTACGTCGCGGAGCGTTCTGGCATGAAGCTCCATATCGGATACACGCTCTTCCAGGCGTCCGAACATCCGCGGTGTCGCATCCTGCGTCATGCTGCCCATCCGGGCGTTCAGCCTTTGCTGCAGGCGGGCGGATTCCATTCTCGCCAAATAGTAGCTGCGTTTGTCTGCCACTTCCTTGTAATCGGCTTTCAGCTGCTGCAGTTCTTCATCCAGCTCGAGGATGGATTGCTTGGCCTGATCGTAAAGCTCGCGATACTGCTCGCTTTTCTCCTCGGCTTGCAGCTTCTCTTGAAGCACGATCCGGGCCATATGTTCTTCCCCGGCTTTCAAAGCCAGCATCGCTTGATGCTCGCGCTTTTCCTTCGTTTCCAACGCCGTTAAGTATTGCTGCCGCAGCGCGGCTGCGTGACTTACGCATTGCTGGTACAGCTTCTCGGATTGATGCAGCTGCTCGCGCTGCGCGGCCAAGTATTGGTCAATTAATCGAACCGGGTCCTCCGACCGCTCCAGATGCTCATTCAGCGTTGCCACGGTTATGTCTCTCATTCGCCTGATCAGGCTCATCTCGCATACCACCTTTTTCCATCACTGTATTTCGTAAAGCCGATTATATTCTCGCTCTTCCCGACAACATCGACACTCCGTAAGCGATCAATCCGATCGCCAGCAGGATGATCACCCATCCGGCCAGTTTTCCCAGCAGGATGACAATGCCCAGCGCTGCAATGATCCAACCTAGTTTGCTTCCGTTTTTGATGCCGACATAGCCGAGTCCGATCATAATAATCGGAACGACATAGCCCATTACCGAACCTATGACCGGTCCCAGGTGAACGCCGAGCTTATTCAGCAAAATCAGCGCTCCGAAAGCGATCAGCAGAGCCGCGAAACCTGTGTTTCTGTTCATTGCTTGTCACCGCCTTTCTTCTTGTGTATGGTTTCTCTCGTTCATGTCTTTATTTTAGGCAAAACGGGGTCCGGGCAAAACGGACCCGCGACGGTTTTTGAACCTAGACCTAAGTCGGGGCGCCGGTCAGACCTAAGGACAAAACCGCCGCCCAGCCCGTCCACTCCGGGATTTCCCAGGCTTATGGCGTGGCCGCCGCCCTCCCCTAAAGGGCTTTGCACGCTCATTATTTTTACGGAATTAGGCAAAATTTGTAACTCTACCATTTTCTCGTGTATGATAGAATCGACAGCATTTATAAATGAATAATCGGTTATGGAGGTTAATGAACATGAAACGATGGATTGGAACGGCTGCCGCTGCTGCGCTGACAGTTGCGTTGGCCGGATGCAGCTGGGCGCAGCCTGCCGGCGGCAATACGGGAGCAGGAGCACTTAAGCAGCTTGGCAAAGACGAGAAGGCCACGATTAAGGTGATGTACTACGATAAGAATTCCTTTTTTCAGCAGTACGGAAATCTCTTTATTTCGAAGTTTCCGAATATTGATATCGAAGTTGTGTCCAATCAGGTCATCTACGGCGAAGGCAAAGATCCGGAAAAAGAGATGGAGAAGCTGATCGAAGAGGAAAAACCGGACGTTCTGTTCATACAGAATCTCGAAACGCTGGAAAAATACGTGGAAAAAGGACAGCTCTACGCGCTTGACGATGTGATCAAGCAGGATAAGTTCGACATTGAGAACTTGCTGCCGGCGACGATTGAAACGATCAAATCCAAGGGCCAGGGCAAACTTTATGGCTTGTCCCCCGATTTTTACGGCCAGGCGCTCTTCTACAATAAAGACCTGTTCGAGCAAAACGGCGTGCCGCTGCCCAAAAATCAAATGAGCTGGGAGGAAGTGTTCGAGCTTGCCAAGCGCTTTCCTACCGATGGACAAGGCGACCAACGCATCTACGGAATAGCCCCATATTCATACATGTCGACCGAAGACATGGGCTTCCAGTTGATGAGCGGCATCGGCATGACGCAGGGCCTCTCCTACATAGACGCCGAGAATATGAAAGTCACTCTTCAATCCGATGCCTGGAAAAAAGCGCTCGAGATTGCGGTCGATGCGATAAAATCCGGCGCTATCTATACGCGCAAAGAAGAAAACAACAATGGCGCTGCCCGCATGTATGAAGATTATCTCCTGCAAAATCCGTTCGTTGCCGGCAAAGCGGCGATGACCATCGAAGGCAATTATTTGATTGACAATATGCAGCAAGCAAAAGAACGGCTCAAAGATAAATTCAAGCCTTTCAACTGGGAAGTCGTCACCGTGCCCGTGGATCCGCAAAACCGCGAGTATTCGAACAGCGTGAGCGTTTCGCAGCTGTTCGGAATCAACGCACAGTCGGCCAACACCCGCGCCGCATGGGAATTCGTGAAATACGTCAACAGCGAAGACTACGCCCGGGTAGTTTCCAAATCTTCGCAAAGCATGCTCACCCGCACCAAATACATCAAGGAGAAAGACGGGCATAATATGGAGGCTTTCTATCTCCTGAAGCCGAATCCCGATTCTCCATTTAAAAACTACGAAAAAATACCGAACGGCTTCTACCAGCCTTTCTCCATGGTGGCCAATCAAGAGATCAAGGCTGTGACGGAGGGCAAAAAGACCGCTGGCGAAGCGCTGCAAACGATTCAGCAGACTGGGCAGGAAGCTCTGATTAAAGCGAAACAGGAAGAAGACGCCAAAAAAGCGGCCGAACCGCAAAAATAGCAGTGACAGAAGCAGGCAGGCTTCGCCCGATAACGGGCGGGCCTGTTTTATTTGTATACGCCCCCCAGTTCGACTGGGGGGATGGGAGCCGGTCTGCCAACCGCTACCACTTGCGAATCGTGGAAATCTGTTCGAAATTAAAAATCATATAGAAAAGCGCAAGAGGAATCGCACCGCGCGCAGCTCCCAGCGCGCGGTGTTGCGCTGCATGACGGCTGTCGGTCGACCACAACTGCAAAAGGCCGTCTCATGGCAACCCGTTACAGCATCCGCCCGACGCAGCCCGATTTTGAGATCGAACACGCCAGCGTGCATGCGCCGAACATCCCATTCCTGTCTGTCGCCAGGCGGACGAACCCAAATGATGGGCCAACCTGTTTGCAGGTGAGCCGGTGAAAAAGGGCGGGAAAGAGGCTAGGGCTGATGGAAGCCACCGGCTAAACCGGTGGTTATGACTTGTATAAAATGATGCGGCGTAAGCGCACACTAGGAGTCTGTCCGATGCACCACGTTGAGGGTATGCACAAAAGTATCTCCGTCGGACAGACTCCTAGTTCATTATTCAGGAAAGCAGGTATACGCATTGATGAAAAGATCGCTTCGGCCCGCCGCGGCCGCCGCCGTCATAGGGCTGCTGCTTGCGGGAGCCTCGCTCGCGCATTCTCCGGGAGCCAGGCCGGCATACGCAGCGGCGGAGCTTCCCGCCGCGCCGCTCTTCTCCTTCTCCGTGCTCAGCGACATCCACATTACGCCGGCGGATGCCGAATCCCACAAAAGGCTGCGCGCGGCGCTCAGCGATCACGCGGCCGTCCGCCCCGACAGCAGGCTGTTCGTGCTGAACGGCGATCTCACGAACGGAGATGAAGCCGATTACCGCTGCCTGCTGGGGATTTTGGGCAAGCTGCCTCATCCCCCGGTTCACGCGACGATGGGCAATCACGAATACTACCGCATGTGGCGAAAGCCCGGCGGCGGCATGGATACGACCAGGCTCAACCCGGACTGGTCGAGCATGCGGGCCGTGGAACAATTCACCCGAATGTTCCACTATGACAAGCCGTATCACGAGCTGCTCCTCGAGGGATACCGCTTTTTGTTCCTGAGCGGCGAAGCCTACCGCGATGTCGATCCGGCGGCAGGCGAGGACGCCTGGCTGTCCCGGGCGCAGCTGAGCTGGCTGCAGGCCCGGCTCGACGCGGCTGCCGGGGCCGGCAGGCACAGGCCCGTGTTCGTGTTCCTGCACCAGCCGCTGCCGCGGACGCTCGACGGGAGCGGCCTGGAGCGTGGCGTGGTGCAGCACGAAGCGCTGCGTGCGCTGCTTGACGCGCATCCGAATGCAATCCTGTTCAGCGGGCACACGCACTGGAACCTGGAAACGACGCGGCAAGTGAAACAGCTGCGCTTTCTTGCCGTCTCCAGCGCGTCCATCCGTCAGGTGTGGAACGCCCGCGGCGAACCCGAGACCCGCCCCGTCAGCCAAAGCCTGATCGTGGATGTGTACCGGGACCGCGTCGCCATTCGCGGCCGGGAGCACTCCCGGAAGCGCTGGATCGAGCCCGCTTTCGAAAAGACTTACGATGCCGCCCCCTCTTAGGAGTCCGCAGCTCCGCCCAGCCAAACTCCCAGGAGCCTGTTCGACGGAGTAGACTCCTAACTGATAAAACCCTGATCGTGCTCGCCGATCATCTCAAAACGGTAGCCGAGCCCTCGAATGGTTGTGAACACAATCTGATCCGACATCGCCCCCAACTTGCTGCGCAGTCTCTTGATATGTACATCAACCGTACGCTCGTCACCGGCATAATTCACCCCCCACACCTGTTCGATCAATTGGCTTCTCGTCAAAATCTGGTTGGGGTGGCTGGCCAGCGTGAAGAGAAGCTGGAACTCCTTGAGCGGCAGGCAAATGCTCTCCTGGCCGATCCTCACTTCATGTCTGGCCCGGTCGATCATCAAATCGCCGATCTCGATTCTTGTGGAAGCGATGATCCGGTACCGTTTGAGCAAAGCCCTCACCCTCATAACGAGTTCTCCGGAATGATACGGCTTCGTCAAATAATCGTCCGTGCCCAGTTGAAAACCTTTCATAATATCCTCATGCTCGCCTTTGGCCGTTACGATCAGCAAAGGGATGTTGGCATTTTTTCTCAGCTCGCGAACCAGCTGCCAACCGTCCCCGTTCGGCAGCATGACATCGAGAATAATCAAGTCCATCTGGATTTGTTCCAAATACTCCAACGCCTGCTTGCCGCCGGATACGCAAGCCACCTCGAAACCTTCTTCAATAAGCGTGCTTTTGAGCCGCTGCCGAACGGATTCATCATCGTCAACGATGAGTATTTGCGCCATCACTCAGCCCACCTTTTTTATGTTTCATTTTGCCAACGCCAAAGGGGCGTATGTACATACTGCGCATACAACGCCCCATCGGTACGCGGGTGTGGAATAGAAATCGATAAACCGTTACTTCAGCTGTTTGACCAGACGTTTTGCCGTTCCGTTCGGCGTATTGATCGTTTCGTACACATTGACATGGTACGTGCTGGAATCCTGTTCTTCTTTCAGCGAGGAAAACGTAATTTTTTGCTTGCCGCTGATCAGTTTGTCTGTTCCGGTAAACATCATTGTCGTCGTGCCGACCACCCGGTCAAACGAATCGACCAGATCGAATTCCATGTTCGAGAAGTTCGAATCCACGATCACCGGATCAGGATGCTGCAGATCCAAGTCCAGATTCAACTGGTACGTGTACGAGCCGCTGTTGTATGTCCAGCTGAGATTGTAGTAGTTCAGCTTGATCTCGAACGGATAGAAGGAGATGGTGTCGCCGTCCGTATCCGGTTGAATGCTGACCTGATAATTGCCGAGCGTTACGCTGCCCTGCGAAACCGACTTGTCGTCAAACACGCGGAGCGCGAAGGAATCGTCTTTCTTCGATTGCGGGAGCAGGTAGGAGTAGCTGACCACATAGGAAGTGCCTGGCGTGATTTGCGTGGCAACCGAGCTTTGTCTCGTACCAGTAAACGTGTTGCCTTTGCTGTCCACCAGCTCATTCTCCAAATCCGGCATTGCGATCGGGCTGGAGCCGTTGTTCGTAATTTTGTATTTGCCGATTGCCGTCTTATACCCCAGATCCACGTTATCGTGAACGTGGAATTCCACGAGAGAGACATCCAGATTTTTGTTAATAATGTTGTTGCTGTTGAATGTAAATTTGTCGCCTAATGTATACGAAGTTGCCGCTGTGTAACCGTTGTTCGCCGCAGCCGCGCCTTTTAACAGGAATATCGTAACCGGCATCTGATTGTCGGAACTGCCGGACGAAGCCGTGCTGGATGAAGTTGTCGACGTCGCAGTCGTGGTCGAAGCCGTAGAAGTCGTACTGGTCGTTGACGTGCCGCTGCTTGTGCTGCTGGACGTACTGCCGGAAGTCGTAGACCCCGAAGTCGATTTGCTGGTCGTACCGGAGCTTGAGGTCTGCTTCCAAAGCACGAGCTGGGCTGTCTGCGGATCGACTCCGCTTGGCAGAATGGCATTGAAGTAGTAGGAAACGGACTTCTGCGGGTCCAGATACGTGTCGCGGGCCGAGTTATCGGTTGACGAGACCGAAGCTCCGGCATCTCCAAACTGATAAGAAGCCAGGAACGTTGGAACCGCCGCAACGGAGTCTCCTTCATTGCTGAGCGTCACCACCGTTTGGATATGAACGCCGTCCGCTTGCGTTGTATAGGTCGCTTTATCCGCTTTGACCGTCAAATGCTCGCCCTCGAGCTGGCCGAGGTAGTCCTGCTTTTCCCCTAGCGCGGCAGTTTTGAAGGAAGCTCCCATGTTCATCGTGCCCAAAGACACTTCCTCGCTGGAGTTCATGTAATAAAATTCCAGGTAAAGCCCGCTTTCCGGCAGCTGTTTGGATACCGCCGATTGCAGCGTTATATAGCCCGTTTGCTTGGGAATAAATGTCTGGTCCCCGCCGTCCGCGACGGAAGCCGTATATTTCAAGCCGTTGGCGTCCACAAGGCGCACCAGAAGCCCGGAAGGAAGCTTCAGGCTGTCCGTGCCCAAATTGGTGACGGACAATTGCGTGTACGTGTACCATTTGCCGTCTTTGGAAGCTTTGACGCTTTGACCGAGCTGGAACGCGACGGAGGCGTCGTCCGCAAGCGTGCTGTCCAGGGTATGTAGGTTCAGGACTTCCTCAGGCGCGCTTGATTGACCTTCCTGAACTACATTAGCGACGGACAGCTTGCCCAAATGGTCCATGAAATCCGACTGGCTGTTGTCCCAGCGGAACACTTCCACTTGAAGCTGGTCCGCGGTTTCACCCGAAGCTATGCTGGAATAGAAGCGGAACGTTTGATCCTGCCCGGGCTGCACGCTCGCGCTCTTTTTCTCGCTGAGACGCGCCGTATAGTTGTGGCCGGAGGAATCCGTAACGCGAACGCCGTAATTGTTGAAATCGATAGCCTGATTGTCTCCGTTATGGAGTTTGACCCCGAATTGCAATGACGAGGACGACAGCGATACCTGTTCCAGGCTGAAGTAGGAGCTGTCGGAAATAAACACACCCTCGGCCGCCGCTGTTGCGGAAGGAGCCGGAACGGCCCAGGACATCGCCATAATGCCGCCGGATAATAAAAGTGCCAAACTGGTACGCTTGAGTGAAATGGACGTAAGTTTACGTTTCAAAATGAATACCCTCCTTGTAGTGTGTGGATAGTCGTGATGTCATCAATCAAAACGCAGCGCATCGATCGGTTTCAGTTTCGAAGCTTTGTTGGCCGGATAGAGGCCGAATATGACGCCTACCAAAGCGGAGAACAAGAACGCGTACAATCCGACGCTTATCGATAAGCTGGTTTCCTGGCTCGGGTTGATATACGGCCATGCCAGGGCGAGTCCTACACCGACAATGAGCCCGATCAAACCGCCCATTCCGCTGATCAACGTCGCTTCAACGAGGAATTGGAGCAAAATGTTGCGCCGCTTGGCGCCGATCGACTTGCGGATACCGATTTCCCTCGTTCGCTCGCTTACCGTAACGAGCATAATGTTCATAATTCCGATGCCGCCGACGAGAAGCGAGATCGCCGCAACCGCGACCAGCTGATTCGTCAGCGTGCTGGAAGCCGATTGCCGGGCGCTGATCAACTCGGAAGAGTTGAAAATGTTCCAGCCCGAGGTGCTTTTGAACTTGTTGGTCAGGTACATCTCGAGATAGGTCTGGACTCTGCTGACGGTGTCTCCCGACGTAGCTTCCACAGAAGCGGAACGGATGGAGCCCAGCTTGAAGTCCCTGCTCATCGTCGGCAGCGGCACCAGCACCGCGCTGTCCAGCGATGTGCCGCTGGTGTTGGAGCCTTTGCTTTGGAGCACCCCGATGATCGTATACATATAGCCGCTGACATTAAGCTCCTCATTGAGCGGGTCGTTCGTGCCGAAAAACTCCTTGGCGACATCGCTGCCGATCACGGCTACGTGATTGCGGAAATCCAGGTCCGCTTGGGCAAAAAAGCGTCCGCTCGCCATTTCGCCTTTCTGCAAGGTCAGGTAACGGTCATTGGTGCCGATGACGTTGTAAGTTTCCTGATCGCGGTCGTATTTAATATTCGCGCTGTTTTTGGTCATCGTAGGCGCGATGGCGCTGATGCCTGCCGTGCCTTCCAGCTGCATAATTTCATCGTACTCCAGCTTGGTCGCCCTCCCGCTTCCCATCAGGTTGATGGTGAGCAGGTTCGTTCCGAGACCCTCGTACTGCTTTTCGATCGACTTGGACGTTCCTTGTCCGATCGCAACGAGCGTAATCACCGAGCTTACTCCGATAATCACCCCGAGCATCGTCAGAATCGTGCGCAGCGGATTCGCCCGGATCGTTGCGAACGCCATTTGAAAAAGTTCCCATGGCCTCATGTATAAACCTCCTCCAGCTTGTTGCCGTGCAGGGCCAGAGGCGTATTCCTTACATCCCGAACAATTTCTCCATCGCGCAAAGTTACAACACGGCTCGCATTATCGGCAATATGATTATCGTGGGTAATCAGTACGATCGTATTGCCCTGTTCGTTCAACTGCTTGATCAGTTCCAGCACTTCGATGCCCGTCTTCGAATCGAGCGCTCCCGTCGGCTCATCCGCCAAGATGAGCGAAGGCGAAATGGCGAGCGCACGGGCAATCGCCACCCGCTGCTGCTGTCCGCCGGAAAGCTCGCTGGGCTTGTGGTGCCCGCGCGTTCCCATGCCCAGCTTTTCCAGCATGATTTGCGCCCGTTCCCTGCGGGCTTTCGCAGGTATGCCTGCATAAATCATCGGAAGCTCCACATTTTCAATAGCCGAAAGCCGAGGCAGTAAGTTAAATTGCTGGAAAATGAAGCCGATCTTCTTGTTTCTAAGCTCCGCCAGCCCGTTGTCAGACATGTTCTCAGTCGACACGCCGTCCAGCGTGTAGCTGCCCGATGTGGGAGTGTCCAGCAGTCCGATCGTATTCATCAGCGTCGATTTGCCGGAGCCGCTGGGACCGATAATGGCTACAAAGTCGCCTTCCTGAATCTCAAGCGAAATTCCCTTCAAAATTTGAAGCGTGTCTTCGCCGCGAGTGTAACTTTTAACGATCTGTTTCAGTTCGATCATATTCATACGTCTTCGCTCCCTTCCTGCAGCCGGCTGTTAGCGTCCGCCGCCTCCCGTTCCACCGCCGCCTCCGCCGCCGGGGAATCCATCCGGAGGGCCGAACTGGTTCTGCTGGGTGGTCGTCGTTGTTTTTTTCGTCGAATTGACCACTTCGTCGCCTTCGCTGAGACCGCTTGCGACCTCGACCTGGGTTTTGCTTTTAATGCCGATGGTGATTTCATGATTCTCTTCTGTCGTACCGTCCGCCTTTTTCAGCGATACCGTACTTTTCCCTTTGGTCGTTTTGACCGCCTGGATAGGAAGCACCAAAATGTCCTTTTTGTCCTGGATATAAATTTCCGCAGTTGCCGTCATGGCGTATTTCAAATCCGTCGCTTCGGTATTTTTAATCGAGATCACCGCATCATATGTCGTTACTCCATTGGAAGTCGTACCCACGTTGGAAACCGATGTCACTTCTCCCTCAAAAGATTTGCCCGATATGGCGTCAACCTTGACCGCAGCCTTCTGGCCGACCTTGACGCTGGTCAAATCAAGCTCGTCGACCGCGATGGCCAACTGCATCGTACTCAAACTTGCGACAGCGCCGAGCGTAGTGTTTGCTTCAACCGACGCGCCGACCGGATAGCTGTTCAGCACGTTGCTTTTGCTGTTGGCAAAATCGGCGGAGAAAATGCCGTCAAACGGAGCTGTGATCGTCAGTTGGTTCACCTTTTGCTGGGCGTCGTCCACTTTGATCTTTTGGCTGTCGATCGAAGCTTCTTTGCTGATGATATTGTTTTGCAGGTCATCGTTGAACAACGTCGCTATCATATCGCCTTGATTCACCGAATCGCCGTCTTTGAATTTCAGATTCTTGATCGTGCCGCTCGCTTCAGCGAAAATGGCGGAAGTTCGGACATAATCCAGCGCAGCCTGTGAGGTCGAATCCGTTTTGCTGCTGCCGTTGGTGATAGTTCCTTTCACTTTGGTTCCAGCCGACAGCGTTCCGTCGTTCTTGACGTAAACTTCGATATTGACCAGCTTGTTGCCGTTGGCATCCGCCTGGATGTCCCGGTCGATCGATTGCACGGTGCCGACTTTGGAAAGCAGGAAACCGTCGACGGTCAGCTCGACCGGATCTCCCTGTTTCAGTTGAACGGCCTCTTGCAAAGCAAACGGCAGCTTCACCTTGAACTCGGATGTGTCGGATACGGTGCCGACTTTCGCGTTTTTATTGACCGTGCTGCCTACATCGAGATTGGAGACCAGCGTCAGCTTCCCGCTAATGGGCGCTGCGATGCTCATGTGGCTCTGCTCGCCCTGCAGCTCGACCAACTCTTTTTGCATCTGATCGAGACTCACCTGCGCCTCCTTCAAATTCGTTTCCGTCGAAGGAACGGACAGTTCGACCAGAACATCGCCTTTTTTCACAGCCTGATTCTTCGTCAGATTCATCGTTTTAATGATGCCGTCGACAGGCACGATAATATTTTGCATATTTTGCGCCTGAAGCTGCGAAGTGCCGGAAATCGTGGAAGTGATCGAACCTTTCGTCACTTTCATCGTCGTCTGCTGAGACGTCGTGGTGGTCGGCTGCGATTTCTTATGTAAATAGTAATAAGTGCCCGCCCCGCATAACAACGCAGCCAAAACCACGATGATCCACTTTTTTTTGTTGCGAACTTTCATCCGTAAATCCCCTCTCCATGTCCTCGAACTTTTGAATGTCTCAGTCATTGTCGCTTGATAAATCCAAGTGTAAAGCTTGTAACTGAAACGCGTCTGAGCATAGGCTTAAAATAAGTTGAACGGAAGCTGAAAATTTGCTGAAAGAAATTGGAAGGTCGGGACAGGGGTCCCGTGCTTACAGAATCGCGCGGAGCTCCCAGCGCGCGGTGTTGCGCTGCATAACGACGGTCGGTTGACCCTATGGTGTATAATGGGTTGCAGGGTAAGAAAGGGGCGTTCGGACTTCATATGGGAGCAAGCTACGATGGTCTTTTTAGAAAAGCTATACTTATTGGCTATATTGGCTGGGCTTTGCTGCTTCTCGATCTGCTGTTGTACATGGAGACGCGATTTGTTCGATCGATTGATGCTTGGAATCTTTTGATACTGATGTTCATCGCAGTTTGTGCGACCGTCTTTTGGGGGATTTTCGCCATTTTCGGATTGGCGTTGATTGCGCACGATCTTAAGCTGAAAAGATTGCTGGAGGAAGAAACTCCTGTTTCCGAACGCGAGTTGAAAGTTATGAACAGCCGATTTTTGAAAGGCATGCTGCTCAACGTGCTCTTTGCTGCGGCCGATTTGTTAATCGTTTACCGGATTTACAAAGACATATTTGAGATTTCAACGCTGGACATTACGGTTGGGGTGTGAGTAATGAAAAACCAAGCCGTGGGGGCTGCGCGATTTTTAGCCGCGTTCGGAATGGGCGCCTGCTCGGTTCCCCACCCGCAGGGTACTCCGGCGAAGACGGTGCCGGATGGAGGGATGACTCCGTGAAAAAGGCGCTGCCCGGTAGGAGGGGGCTTCGGCGAAGATGGCGCTTCCGTATGTGAGTCGGCTTTGCGGCCTTGTAAAGCCTGCGATTGTGCAGGTTTTGTGAGGGAAGCGGTTTGTTTTGGGGAAAGTCGAGTTGTGCGGGAATTTTCGGTTAGAATCGGCCTAAGGAGCGCGACCGTTTATAAAACGGCAAGGCTTGGCATCCCCATCAACCTGCGATTGTCAGGCAGTTGAGAAAACATACATTGGAGAGACACATCAGAAAGACGAATCTCTATAAACGCGTAGAAAACCTGCGAAAATCAGATTGTTGACAAAATGACGGGTTAGAGGAAACAGAGAAGGCAGCTGCTCTTCCCAACCCATGCCTCTCCTGTATGGGTTGTTGTAGCTGAAGTAAGCCTTGCTTCTCCTGCGAGGGCTGGTCGCTGAAGTAAGCCCCGCTTCTCCTGTGGGGGTTTTGGAGTGCTGAAGTAAGCCCCCACTTCTCCTGTGGGGGTTGGAGTGCTGAAGTAAGCCCCCACTTCTCCTGCGAGGGTTGGGGTGCGGGGCACAAGGCGGCCTGGTAGGGGAAAACCTGCAAAAGTGCAGGTTTTCCCCGTAGAAATAGCCCATTTTAGCGAAAAGCCTGCGAAAGTGCAGGAATTTTCTGCGAAAATGACTCTGAGCCCAGGTTCGCGGCGAAAAGCCTGCACATTTGCAGGAATTTGTCGTGGCCGGCGTATCCATCGAGCAAAAACTGCACTTTTGCAGGTTTTCTTTGCGTCGCTAGCCAGATGGGGTAGCGTTGGCGGGTGAGTTTTCCGGCGGTGGTGCTCATCGTTACCATCCCCGCCGGCGTCATCTTTGCAGCGGACCGTGAACCTTTGTTTTGAGCATACGGATGCCGGAACCTCTATAAACGTGGGGCTGCGCACACCCAGCAAATACTCCTCCCCTTTTTCACCTGCACCTTCCACCCCTCCACCCCATGTCAAAAGTTTCCACCTCTTTGTGCAATATTTTTGGTTTCCAACTATATGCAAAATATTTAAAGTAAATCTTGTAAACGTTTACTTTATTGCTGCTTTTAGAGGAAACCGGTTTCGAAAAATCGCCGAGGAGGATGTGTATTTTGAATTCAAGCAAAAAAGTCTGGAGGAAATGTTATCAGTTACTCTTAAGTGTTTTCGTGTTTGTTTCGGCTTTTTTCGGCTCTTTTGCGGGGACGGCCAGCGCGGATGTAGCGAGCGATTTTCAGGTTTCGGTCATGGCGCCTTTGACGAAAATAACCGATTGGAACGCTTTTAAAAACCAGCTGAAAACATTGAAAAACAACGGCGTCTACGCGCTTACGACCGATGTGTGGTGGGGCGATGTAGAGGCGGCGGGCGACAATCAATTCGACTGGAGCTACTACAAAACGTATGCCAACGCTGTAAGCGAATCCGGCTTGAAATGGGTTCCTATTCTTTCCACCCACACATGCGGCGGAAATCCGGGGGACGATTGCAATATCCCGCTCCCTTCCTGGCTGTGGAGCAAAGGAACCGCGGATGAAATGAAGTACAAGAGCGAAACCGGTTATGTAAACAATGAAGCGATCTCTCCGTTTTGGAGCGGTATCTCGCAGCAGTACAATGAGCTATATGCCTCTTTTGCGCAAAATTTTGCCGGATATAAAGCTATCATCCCCAAAATCTACCTTAGTGCCGGGCCGTCCGGCGAGCTGCGCTATCCTTCCTACTATAATGCGGCCGGCTGGAGCTATCCTTCCCGGGGAAAATTCCAGGTGTACACGGACACGGCGAAAAATGCGTTCAGAACCGCAATGATCGGCAAATACGGCTCTTTAAGCGGCGTGAATCAGGCATGGGGCTTGCAGCTGACGAACACGAGCCAGATTAATCCCCCAAGCGACGGCGACGTGTTTTATTCGGGAGGCGGTCACAACACGGCTTATGGAAAGGACTTCCTTTCATGGAATCAGAGCGTACTCGAAAATCATCTCGGCGTAATTGCGGCGGCAGCCCACAATAACTTCGATTCCGTATTCGGCGTTCGGATCGGCGCCAAAATTTCCGGCATCCACTGGCAGATGAACAACCCCGCGGCCCCTCACAGCGCAGAACATGCCGCAGGCTACTACGATTACAGCAGGCTTATTCAGAAATTTAAGGACAGCAATCTGGATCTGACATTTACCGCTTTGGAAATGTACGACAGCGGCACCGCTCCGGCTTATTCGCAGCCCTCTACCCTTGTCGATACGATCTCCTCGATCGCGGGTTCGAAGGGCGTCCGTTTGAACGGCGAGAACGCGCTGCCCACCGGCAACTTCCAGAAGATCGAAGAGAAAATTACAAAATGGAGCTATAACGGCTTTACACTGCTGCGCCTCGCCAATATTGTCAACAGCGATGGCTCGCCTACCGGCGACATGGCGAATTTCAAACAGTACGTGATCAGCCACGCGAAACCAAGTGAAACGGAGCACAATCAAGTTACCGTTTATTACAAAAAAGGATTCGCTACGCCGTATGTTCATTACCGGCCCGCAGGGGGCACCTGGACCACCGCACCCGGCAAGCCCATGCCGGATTCGGAAATAAGCGGCTATGCCAAAATGACCATCGACATCGGCTCCGCCACCCAATTGGAAGCCTGCTTCAATAATGGCAGCGGCACTTGGGACAGCAACAACACCCAGAACTATTTCTTCGGTGTCGGCACATCCACCTACACGCCGGGCACGAACGGCGCAGCCGGTACAGTCACGGCCGGAGCGCCTCAAGGCGGCGACACGACTCCGCCAACCGTGCCGACAAACTTGGCCGTGACCGGCAAAACAAGCACTTCCGCTGCGCTAAGCTGGACCGCATCCACCGATGCCGTCGGGGTGACCAGCTACGAAATCTGGCGCAATGGCGCCAAAGCAGGCACCACTTCTGTGACAACCTACACCGATACAGGCTTGACAGCCGCAACGGCCTACAGCTATTCGGTAAAAGCTTTTGATGCGGCAGGCAACATTTCCGGTCCGAGCGCAGCCGTCAGCGTCACCACAGACCCGGTTTCCGGCGGCAACAGCGTCACCGTCTATTACAAAAAAGGATTCGCTGCGCCGTACATCCATTACCGGCCCGCAGGCGGCACCTGGACCACCGTACCCGGCAAGCCCATGCCGGATTCGGAAGTAAGCGGCTATGCCAAAATGACCATCGACATCGGCTCCGCCACCCAATTGGAAGCCTGCTTCAACAATGGCAGCGGCACTTGGGACAGCAACAATACCAAGAACTATTTCTTCGGTATCGGCACATCCACCTACACGCCGGGCACGAACGGCGCAGCGGGTACAGTTGCGGCCGGAGCGCCGAGCGGAGGAAATCCAGGGGGCAACAACCCCCTGGGTACGGATTGGAGCAAACAAAGCATCTACTTCATCATGACCGACCGTTTCAGCAACGGAGACACTTCCAACGACAATTACGACGGCTTCAACTCCGACAAGAGCAACCCGTCCCAATGGCACGGCGGCGATTTTCAAGGAATTATCAACAACCTCGATTACATTAAAAATCTCGGTTTTACCGCCATCTGGATTACACCCGTTACCGCCCAAAAGAGCGTAAACGCATACCACGGCTACAGTACCTACGACTTCTACTCGATAGACGGGCATCTCGGCAGCATGGATAAGCTGAAAGAGCTCGTTTCAACAGCCCACAGCAAAAAAATCTCGGTTATGCTGGATGTCGTCCCCAATCACACTGGGGACTTCCAGCCCAATAACGGCTTCGCCAAAGCCCCATTTGACCAATACGATTGGTATCATCACAACGGCACCATCACAGACAGCGACTACAGCTCGAATAACCAGTGGAAAATCGAAAACGGCGATGTTGCCGGCCTGGACGACCTGAATCAGGAAAATCCGGCTGCGGCAAGCGAGCTGAAAAACTGGATCAAGTGGCTCGTCGGCGAGACGCAAGTCGACGGCTTGCGCGTCGATACGGCCAAGCATGTTCCAAAATGGTTCCTCAAAGATTTTGACACGGCCGCCAATACGTTTACGATCGGGGAAGTGTACAGTGGCGACCCGGCTGCAATCGGCGATTATTCCAACTATTTGGACGCCGTTCTCGATTTTCCGATGTATTACACGATTAAAGATGTTTTCGGCCATGACGCGTCGATGACTAACATCAAAAACCGTTACGCGCAGGATTCGAATTACCGCGACGCCAAGTTGAACGGCGTGTTCATGGATAACCACGATGTCAAACGGTTCCTGAACGACGCCTCCGGCAAGCCGGGAAACAGTTCGGACAAGTGGCCGCAGCTCAAAGCCGCATTAGGATTTTTGCTGACATCGCGCGGCATTCCGATTCTTTATCAAGGTACGGAGCTGGGCTACAGCGGCGGCGCCGACCCGCAAAATCGCGAGGATGTGAACCCTAACCCGAATCACGAGCTGTACAAGTATATCGCCAAAATCAACGCCGTCCGCAACAGCCACCCCGCCCTGCAGAACGGCACCCAAAAGGAAAAATGGGCGGACAATACGTTCTACAGCTTCCAGCGTTCCAAAGACGGCGATGAAGCGATCGTCCTGATCAACAATTCCTGGAACCCGGAAACCCGGACCATCGGCAATTTCGAAAATCTCTCGAACGGCGTTACGCTTACGAATCAACTAGGCACGGATACCGTTCAAATTAACAACGGTTCGATAACGGTCACCCTGGCTCCCAAGGAAGTGAAAATATTTACAAAGACTATTTAACGCCATTAAACAAAAAGCATTGCCCCGGCGGCAATCCGGGTGCAGTGCTTTTTTGTCGGCCGAGTGCCGTCATGCAGCGCAGCACCGCAAGCTGGGAGCTGCGTGCGGTGCTAATTTAGACGTTATTTAATTTGCGGATGTGCTGCCGGATGCATCTGCTGTCGGTGCAGCGGGAGCGTCGGCAGGTTTTTGGTGCTTATCTTCCACGAATTTTTTCAAAGTGTCGGTCAGGCTATCTTTCAGCTTGCTGATCAAATCGTCTTCGCTGATGCCTTTGGCCGCAGCAACCTCGGCGATGGATTTGCCGGAATCCAGCTCAGTTCTCAACTCATCCTGCGTAATTCCCAAAATAGTTGTCAGCGCTTCGGAATTTCCGAAGAAGCCGCCGCCAAAGCCAGGGCCGCGTCCGGGACCCGGACGGCCTTCGCCATCGCCTTGTGTTTTCGTATTCTCAATTTGCTGTTTCAGGCGGTCGGACAGCCCGGAGATGAGTTTGTCGGCCTGCTCCTGAGTGAGGGTTCCCGCCGTAACTTGAGCGGCGATAGCCGTTTTCTCGGCTTCGGTCAGCTTAGCCAAGAAGTCGTCCTCAGTCAATCCGGCCGCTTGTGCGATTGCCAGCAGCGTCTTGCCCTCTTTCAGCGAGGCCTGGATCGTACTTTCATCTACGCCCAGCACGGTTGCCGCTTCCTTCACGATGCTGCCGCCGCCGTGAAATCCGCGTCCGCCTTGGAACGCTCCACGGTCTCCGCCTTTGCCGCCAAAGCCTTTATTCTCGATTTGCTGCTTCAGGCGGGTCGAAAGATCCGTTTTCAGCTTGTCGGCCTGCTCTTGCGTCAGCTTGCCGGCTGTAACCTGCTCATCGATCGCCGCGCTCTCGGCAGCTACCAGCTTAGCCAGGAAATCGTCCTCGGTCAATCCGGCCGCTTGTGCGATTGCCAGCAGCGTTTTGCCTTCTTTCAGCGATGCCTGAACCGTGCTTTCCTCCACGCCCAGCACCGTCGCCGCCTCTTTCACGATATTGCCGCCACGGAAGCCGAAGTCGTGCCGAGCGCCGCGCTCTTTTGCCGTAGTGTCGGATTTTTGAACGGACGATCCGCTGACTGTATCTGCAAATGCTTGATTATGTAAGGTGCCAACAAAACCTGCTCCAAGAACAAAAGTTGCTGCAATCGTACCTGCAAGAATTTTTTTGTTAATTGCTTTCATCAATGTTTCCACCTTTTTCTTATAATTTTTACTTACATGTTGAAGTATAGCCCCCTTTTCTGAAACCACCCTGAATGAAAACTTAAGAAACGATGAGCGTTTCCTGAGAATTGGCTGAAAGCGGTTCATACGAAAAAACGCCCCAGCCGCATCGTCGGGCGCACCGCTTGCAGCTCCCAGGAGTCTGTCCGATGAACCACGTATGCACAAAAGCAACTCCGTCGGACAGACTCCCAGCGCGCGGTCGCATCGCCCTGCAAAAGTCCGCCATGGTGCTAGGCGGCCACACACACTGAGAGGCGAGGCGCATCTCTAAGTAGAAAAACCTGCGGGGGCACAGGCCGCCTCTTCCCCGCCCCATGCCTCTCTTGTACGGATTGCGGCGCTAAAATGGTGGGTTAGTGGAACCGGAGGGGCGCAGGCCGTCTCTTTCCCGCCCATGCCTCCTCCTGTGCGGGTTGCAGCGCTAAAGTGGTGGGACAAGATGGGTTGGTGGGGATGCGGAGCAGCTTCCCGGCCAGCAAAACCTGCAAAAGTGCAGGTTTTTTTCGCAAAAAAGGTTCATTTTCGCGAAAAGCCTGCGATTGTGCAGGAATTTTCGATGAAAATGAACCTAAGCACGGATTCGCGGCGAAAAGCCTGCACATTTGCAGGAATTTTCCGTAGCCAGCGTATCCATCGTGCAAAAACTGTATTTTTGCAGGTTTTTTCGCGCAGCCAGGCATATAGCGCGACCAGCGCGCAAACAGCAGATCGTGCGATCGGTGGCGCGTAACCAGACAGATGGCCCGACCATAGAGCAACCAGACAGAAGGCGCGACCGGGTACTGGCGTGTGGGTTTCCGGACAGCCTACACTTTATACTAAAATAGATCGCAGTAGATCTGATTATTTTCATTCCGTGGGGCGAGGTCCACGACGACGTGGGGGGTTTTCCAGGTTTGCGGGGCTTGCGGGGCTTGCGGGGGGTGCGGGTCTTCATAACCGGCTAGGGTCAGCCAGCTAGGGGCTACCAGCTCAGTCACCGGCACTCCTCCCCGCCACCGGCCCGCCTATCGGCTGCGCCGTCTTTTAGCCGCGCAACGGCAAAAAGAACCTTAACCCCATTAACAACCAATCGGGTTAAGGTTCGGTTCAATGCAAAGGCAGCCGGATGCGGAACGTGCAGCCTTCTCCTTCTTTGCTCTCCACATGAATCGTGCCGCCGTGCAAATCCACGATGGACTTCGTGATGGACAGGCCGAGTCCGGCTCCGCCATTTTTTCTGGCGCGGGAGGAATCGATGCGGTAAAACCGGTCAAACACGTGCGGGAGATGGTCCGCCGGGATGCCCGGGCCGTTATCCTGCACGGCAAGCTCAACGGCATCGGCTGTCTGGCTCAGCTTAATCTTGATTTGTCCGGTTGCGGCATTCGTATGCTGGACCGCATTGTGGAACAAATTAAGCACGACCTGCTTGATCTTGTCGGAATCGAATTTGTACCGGGTTCCCGGCGCCACGTCGAGCGTCACGGCCCGGTCTCCCGCCAACAGCCGCAGCTGCGGCTCCATGTCGCGGATCACTTCGTCGAGCTGGCCGTCGGCCAACTGCGATGTCGGCGTGCGGTCGAGCCGGACGAGCAGGAACAGGTCGTTGACCAGCTTGTTGATCCGCTCGGACTCTCCGTGCATGCTTTTCAGCGCTTTCAGCAGCTGCTCGGGCTGGTTGTACGCGCCGCGCAGCAGCACCTCGAGAAAGCCGTGGATCGAGGTAAGCGGCGTGCGCAGCTCATGGGACGCGTCCGCCAAAAATCGGCGCATCTGCTCTTTGGCTTCTTTTTCCGCTTCGAAGGAAATTTCCAGCCGCTCCAGCATGCCGTTGAACGAAGCGGAGAGCCGGTCGATCTCCATCTGTCCCTGATGGGCGGGCAGGCGCTCTTCCAGATTGCCGGCATCGATGCGCTTCACCGTCTCTATCATATTGGACAGCGGGATCAGCGTCCGTCTCAGCACAGGCAAAAATGCAAGCAGTCCTGCCACCAGCGCAAGCATGGACAGCGAAAGAAAAGTGATCAGCTGACGAATCAGCACATCTTTAATTTGCTTCGTGCTGACGCTGCCTTGAAGGATCCCCTGCGAACGATCCGGGAACCCGAAGACGTGAAAAACAACCAACTGTTCGTTGCCGTTGCTGTCGGTGATGCGGCTGAAATTCCTCTTGTCCCCGGACTTCAGCAAATCCTGGTATTCCGCGTTCGACAATTGCGGGGTTACCATCCCGTCGGGCGTCGATACCAGCGTAAAGTTCCCGTTCTCGTCGATCCACGCGAGCGACAAATCGATGAACCGCGGCCCTCCGTCGTTGCCGCTGCCGTCGCCGCCGGTCAGGTCCCGTCTGGGAGGAATCGTAGCGCCGTCCCGCTCCGCATTGTTGTCGTTTCTCGAATTATTCCCCCTGCCCAGGCCTTCCTTGCCCCTCATCCAAATGTTCGGCGGAAGCGACTTAAGCTGGGTAGTAATGCTGTCGACCTTGTTGTTATATAAAAATTGCTGCATAAAGATGTATTGAAACACACCGATAAGCAGCAGCAAAATGGAAAGAATGAATAAAGAACGGGACAAGAGCTGAAATCTTAAAGAATGCGGGACAAAAATATCGGCGAACCTGCCCCTGGTTTTCATGCCAGGTCCATCCGATAGCCCGCGCCGCGAATCGTGCGGATCAATTTATGCTCCCGATCGTTCAATTTATCCCGCAGAGACCGTATGTAGACCTCTACAATATTTTCTTCCCCGCCGAAGTCATAGCCCCATACCTTATCCAAAATCATCGTTTTGCTGAGCACCAGCCCGTGATTGATCGCCATAAATTTAAGCAGCTCATATTCGGTCGGCGAAAGCTCCAGCACCTTGTCGTGCAAGCTGATCTCCTTGCGGCGGTCATCCATGCGCAGCGGACCGATCACAACCTCGCCGAACAAGTTCGGAAAATGGTTGCGGATTCTCGCATAAATTCTCGCCAGCAGCTCCTCAAAGCTGAACGGCTTGATCATGTAATCGTCGGCGCCGAGCGTAAGCCCTTTGACCCGGTCGTCCACTTCATCCTTGGCTGTCAGCATGATGACCGCTATGTTATCTGTCTTTTTGATCATACGGCAAACTTCAAAACCGTCCATTCCCGGCATCATCACGTCCAGAACGGCAATGTGCGGCTGGAACTTGTTGCAAAGCGTTATGGCGGACAGTCCGTCTTGCGCCGTCATCACCTCGAACCCTTCGTTTTGCAGCCCCAGCTCCAGAAACTCGAGAATGTGCGGTTCATCGTCCACAAGCAATATTTTTATCCCTTTTAATTGGCGCATATTATCATTATCCCCCCAGCCATCATTGTACACCTAATCTATATCCATTATCCATTCCCTAGCTGAATAGGCTCTGAGAGAAACCTGAAAAGTTGCTGAATGTTCGGCACTCGAAAACCGGGCCCTTCCGGCATCTTGTACGTCGACGATGTTCCTTTCCAGCTCCGCCACAGCACCCATGACTTGCAGCATGAATTTGCCGGAAGCAATAGGCGTTGCATCAGATTCAGGAGGGGATTTGAAAAAATTGTCGAATATTGTGAATGTGCGCTAATTTTGTTGACCATAGTTTCCACGTATATCCAATTAATACATCATTTGTTAAGGAGCGGAAACTATGCTCAAACGGACTTTGGTCATCTGTCTTATTGGCTTGATTTCTTTTTCGTTAATTCCGCTGTCCATTATCTTGGATAAGGGTAAACAAATGAACGATCTGCAGGTTCGTGATGGAGTCATGGATCTCTCTGCGTGGAATTACGAACAGAATAAAAGAATCAAATTGGATGGCGAATGGGAATTTTATTGGAACCGATTGCTAGTTCCCGAGGATTTCAAGCAAGCAGGCCCGGACAAGCCCTCTTCCAACAATTTTATAAAAGTGCCCTCCCAGTGGAATGGAAAAATAGTCAACGGCCACCCCTTGCCCGCTTATGGTTTTGCCACTTACCGCATGGTACTGAAAAACGTGCCTTTCAGCGGGGTTTTTGCTTTGAAAAAGACGAATATACGTTTTTCAAGCGCGATTTATGTAAACGGTCAAAAGCTCTTTGAGGATGGCAAACCCTCAGAGCAAGCAGCGGGTTACCGATCAGGGAATGTTCCGCAAATCGGCTTTTTTTCGTCTGAAAAGGGAGACGTCGAAATTATCGTTCAGGTTGCCAATTATGATTATGTCAACGCAGGTATTCCGGCATCCATCTATTTTGGCGAGCAGGCTGCGATGATTGCGTTTCAGCAGAAGAGCATGGCGCATGAATTCGGAACCTTTGCCATTCTCGGGACCCTTGCGCTTATATATTTCATCTGCTTTGTAACGGCAGCAATATACCGTAAAAAAGACTTCACTTTGTTGGTTTTCGCAATTTTTTGTTCAATCTATGCGGTCTATAACGGATTGATCGGAGAGCGGCCCCTCTTATTGCATGTACCCGGAATTTCATTCGACGTGGTATATAAAGTGAAGGATATTTGTTCAACTGCCGGATTTATTGGTCTGGTCATCCTCTTTTATCAATTGCATAAAAACATGATTTCATTAAGGGCGACTCAAGCCGTAACCATTGTGCTGGGCAGCTATTTGGTTCTGATAGCAATGCTTCCCATTCACGCTTACATGTCCATCCATCCTTATATCATTGTTTTATATCAGTCGATGATGATTGGGCTGCTTCTGAGAATTGCCGCACATCATATCAGGAGCGTCGAAAGCGATCGCTTTAAGTCTTTCCTTCTGTTCATGGCGATTCTCTCAATTAACCTTTACTCCATAGACCTTATCCTGTTTGCCTTATCATATAAAGACACTCTATGGCTAGGGCAATTTTATATCGTTTTGTTTAACCTCATCATGATCTTTCTGATTGTCCTCCGTTTCTTCGAGGCCTATCATACGATAGACGAAATGAAAAATCAGCTTCTCCAATTAGACAAGATCAAAGACGACTTTCTGTCCAACACGTCCCATGAGCTGAAAACGCCTTTGAATGCCATAGTGAGCATTACCGATACGCTTCTCAAGGGGGTAGAGGGGCCGGTTAGCGAAAAACAAGCGCAGAATCTGGCCATTGTATTGGGGAGCGGAAGAAGATTAACCCATCTCGTCAACGAACTGCTCGATTATTCAAAAATGAAACATGGAGATATCGCGCTGTATAAAAGCAGCCTCGATTTGAAAGCTATTGTCGATTCGGTCATCGGGATTCATTCATTTCTGCTCGGAGGCAAACAAATTACGCTTGTTAACGGGGTCTCTGCGGAGCTTCCCGCGGTGTATGCGGACATCAACCGGTTGATTCAAATTTTGCACAATCTGATCGGCAATGCGATCAAATTCACCGACCGGGGGGTGGTAAACATAAGCGCAGAGGTTATTCGCGAAATGATTGAGGTTCGCGTAAGAGATACGGGCATCGGGATCGCGGCGCATATGCAGGAACGCATTTTTAACGCTTTCGAACAGGCGGATACTTCCGAAACCAAGAAATATGACGGAACGGGTCTCGGATTAAGTATAAGCAAGAAGCTGGTGGAGCTTCACGGCGGAGAAATTCATGTGGAATCCAGTCCAGGGCAAGGATCGGTTTTTATGTTCACCCTTCCGTTAGCGGGCAAGCGTGCGGACAAAATCACAAGACAGACGGATGAGAAGGAACGGCTGAAAAATGATGTACCCCCCCTCTCTTATTCGGAGTATCCTATCCATGTCGAAGGGGAAAAGAAAGAACATATTCTGGTGGTGGATGATGATTTCGCCAACCTTCAATCCATGATTAACCTGCTCAAGCTGGAGGGGTACTCCATTGTGGTTGTCAATCGCGGGCAAATGGCGTTGGATGAACTGGCCAAAAGACCGGATTTCTATCTGGTTGTACTGGACATCATGATGCCGGACATGTCCGGGTACGAGGTACTGAAAGCCATTCGGGAAAGGTTCTCTCCCTTTGAACTGCCGGTGCTGATGCTGACGGCCAGAAACAGGGTTGCCGATATCATCTTGTCGATGGAAAACGGGGCCAACGATTTTGTCGGGAAACCGTTTGAAGCGGAGGAATTGACAGCGCGTGTCCGAAGCCTGACCCGACTGAAAGCTTCCGTGAAAAATGCCAAGGATGCGGAAATCGCCTTTTTGCGTTCGCAGATCAAACCTCATTTTCTGTACAATGCTCTGAATTCCATTGCCGCGCTATGCATCGACGAACCCCAAAAGGCAGAGCAATTGACGCTGCAGCTTTCGCAATATTTGAGAAGCAGCTTCGATTTCAAGCAGCTGGATTCGCTAACGACCTTAGACAATGAAATGGAGCTTGTACGAGCGTATATCAACATCGAAAAGGCGCGTTTCGGCGCCAGATTGCAAGTGGAATACGATGTAAACGCCGATCTTGAAATACGAATTCCCCCGCTGATTCTGCAGCCTTTGGTGGAAAATGCAATCAGACATGGACTAATGTCCAATTTACGAGGGGGAACTGTAAAAATAATCGTAAAAAAGGAAGCAGACGCCGTGGTCTGCTTTGTCGTAGAGGACAACGGATGCGGGATGAGCGAACAAAAGCTGGAAGAAACGTTAAGAGCGGGTGTGGATAAGAAAGGCGTAGGGTTGTGGAACATCAGTCAGCGGATCAAGCTTCTTTACGGAAAAAGTATTCGTATTGAAAGCGCAGAAGGAAAAGGTACGAAGGTTTCTTTCGATATCCCTGCACAGCCGAATCAAGCGGATCGGAGGTTGAGGCATGCTGCGGGCCATGATCGTAGATGATGAAGAATTATCGGTGAAACGGTTGAAAAAGATACTATCCGAGAGCGGCGAGATCGAAGTTTGCCATACGTTTCTGAGCCCGTTAGAGGCATATGAATTTGCGAAAGCGAACCCGATACATATCGCGTTTCTGGATATTTCTATGCCGGAAATTAACGGCATGAAGCTTTCCAGCCTGTTGATGGAACTTGATGAATCCATAGATGTGGTTTTTGTAACCGGTTATGACAATTATGCGGTGCAGGCGTTTGAGACGAACGCACTGGATTATCTTTTGAAGCCTGTAACCGTAGAGCGAATGTCCAAAACGTTGGACAAGATCAGAAAAAGACATCGGATCGCAGCTGTCGAACCCTCCGTAGAGATTCTCCTGTTTAATGGATTTAAAATTTATCTGCGGGATCAGGATAAAGTGCCATTAAAGCTGAGGAGCCCTAAAACCGAGGAGCTGTTTGCCTTTCTTGTTTGCAAAGGAACCGTCAGCCGGGAGGAAATCATCGATACATTGTGGAGCGACCTGGAACCTGACAAAGCATGGAAAAATTTGAACTCGACTCTGTACTATATTCGAAAAGCGATCAATGCGGGCAAAACAGATCATTGGATTATTGCGGAAAAAAATGAAATCCGGATTGAAGGAAGCGGCGTTTATTGCGATTTGTATGAATTTGAACAATTGCTGAAGCGAATCCGATCGATCCCTGAAATAAACGCGGATTTGTTCGAGCGAGCGGAAGCGCTGTATACAGGGTCGTTGTTGAAAGGAAAGGCCTACGAATGGGCAATCGAAAAGGAGCGTCGACTGGAGCAGGATTACATCACGTTGCTGGAAGCCGCCGGAAGATTCCATATGAAGATGAACGAGCCGCAAAAATCGTTGCATCACTATTGCGAAATTTTGAAATTGGATGCCATTAGAGAGGATATCCATCATGAGGTCATCCGTCTGTACGCAGCGCTGGGGAGGAAGAATGAGGCGTTTCGGCAATATCGCATGCTGGAGGATATGCTGCAGCAGGAGCTTGGAACGAAACCCGATCCCCGAATCCGTGATTTTGTCATGAATTTGACGTAATAGAAACAAGCTGAATGAAGAGCCTTCGGAATCGATCGGGATTCCAGGGCTCTTTCTTGTTTATTCGCTGTTTATTGTGTTTTTGTATAATGAACCCGACTTCTGTCGAAAGAGGGGACGAGATTTGTAAATCAGCAAAGATTTGAAGCAAGGCTGGATTTTTATCGGAGAAGAACAATACGAGGGAGGAAAAAGAATGCATAAAAAGGTAACACAGCTTATGGCCTGTGTACTGGCCATTCTGTTGACGGCGGCACTGCTGCCTGAACTGTCCGGAGGAAAAGCCTATGCTGCGGGCAACGGCATCATCAGCACGATGGCGGGCACGGGTACACCGGGCTATAGCGCAAGCGAAGACGGAGGAGCGGCGACGTCGGCGAAATTGAACAACCCGACTGGAGCAGTTGTGGACAGCAGCGGCAATCTGTATATAGCGGATACGCATAACGATCGGATTCGGAAGATAGACACGTCAGGGAACATCAGCACGGTGGCGGGCACAGGAACACCGGGCTATAGCGCAAGCGAAGACGGAGGAGCGGCAACGTCGGCGAAATTGAACAACCCATATGGAGTAGCTGTGGACAGCAGCGGCAATCTGTATATAGCGGATACGTCTAACAACCGGATTCGGAAGGTAGACACGTCGGGGAACATCAGCACGGTGGCTGGAACGGGCACATCTGGCTATAGCGCAAGCGAAGACGGAGGAGCGGCGACGTCGGCGAAATTGAACGGCCCGCCTAGAGTAGCTGTGGACAGCAGCGGCAATCTGTATATAGCGGATACGTCTAACAACCGGATTCGGAAGGTAGACACGTCGGGGAACATCAGCACGGTGGCTGGAACGGGCACATCTGGCTATAGCGCAAGCGAAGACGGAGGAGCGGCGACGTCGGCGAAATTGAACGGCCCGCTTAGAGTAGCTGTGGACAGCAGCGGCAATCTGTATATAGCGGATATGTCTAACCACCGGATTCGGAAGGTAGACACGTCAGGGAACATCAGCACGGTGGCGGGCACAGGAACACCGGGCTATAACGCAAGCGAAGACGGAGGAGCGGCGACGTCGGCGAAATTGAACAGCCCGACTGGAGTAGCTGTGGACAGCAGCGGCAATCTGTATATAGCGGATATGTCTAACCACCGGATTCGGAAGGTAGACACGTCGGGGAACATCAGCACGGTGGCTGGAACGGGCACATCTGGCTATAGCGCAAGCGAAGACGGAGGAGCGGCGACGTCGGCGAAATTGAACGGCCCATATGGAGTAGCTGTGGACAGCAGCGGTAAGCTGTATATAGCGGATGAGATTAACCATCGAATTCGTAAAGTGGATACGTCAGGGTACATCAGCACGGTGGCGGGCACAGGAACACCGGGCTATAGCGCAAGCGAAGACGGAGGAGCGGCGACATCGGCCAAATTGTACTACCCGACTGGAGTAGCTGTGGACAGCAGCGGGAATTTGTATATAGCGGATTATGGTAACATTCGTATCCGAAAAGTAACGTTTCCATCCAGCAGCAATGCGAATTTGAGCGGCTTGGTGCTGTCGAGCGGCACGCTAAGTCCAACGTTTGCGTTGGGCACGACCAGCTACACGGCGAGCGTGGCCAACAGCGTGAGCAGCATCACGGTGACGCCGGCGGTGAGCGACAGCCATGCGACGGTGACGGTGAACGGCACGGCAGTGACGAGCGGTACAGCGTCGGGCGCACTTAGCCTGAACGTGGGCAAAAACCCGATACCGATCGTCGTAACGGCACAGGATGGGACGACGAAGACGTATACGGTGACGGTGAGACGAGCAGGGAGCAACGATGCGAATTTGAGTGGCCTGACGCTGTCGAGCGGCACGCTGAGCCCGGCGTTTGCGGCGGGTACGACAAGCTATACGGCAACCGTGCTGTATAACATCAGCAGCATCACGGTGACGCCGGCGGTGAGCGACAGCCATGCGACGGTGACGGTGAACGGCACGGCAGTGACGAGCGGTACAGCGTCGGGCGCAGTTAGCCTGCACGCGGGCGACAACCCGATACCGATCGTCGTAACGGCACAGGATGGGACAACAAAAACGTATACGGTGACGGTGACGCGAGCAGGGAGCAACGATGCGAATTTAAGTGGCCTGGCGCTGTCGAGCGGCACGCTGAGTCCGGCGTTTGCGGCGGGTACGACAAGCTATACGGCAACCGTGCTGTATAGCGTCAGCAGCATCACGGTGACGCCGGCGGTGAGCGACAGCCATGCGACGGTGACGGTGAACGGCACAGCAGTGACGAGCGGTACAGCGTCGGGCGCACTTAGCCTAAACGCGGGCGACAACCCGATACCGATCGTCGTAACGGCACAGGATGGGACGACGAAGACATATACGGTGTCGGTGAGGCGCGCACCGAAGGGCGACGCGAACGGGGACGGCGCGGTCACTTCCGCGGATGCGCAGATCGTCTACCAATATGTGAAGGGGCAGATTACGTTAACGAACGAACAACTGCAATCGCTGGACATGAACGGCGATGGTGTAGTCGATGCCAACGATGCGAAAATCATCATGAACATTTACTTGGGTAAAGGAGTCTGAGACGCTTGAAACATCGGACATGGTTTGGACAAGCTTTTCATTTTAAACGGGTAATTTCGAGTATCCTGGTGTTTTGCATGATGGTTTCCTTCAGTGCGTTAACCAGTGCCCGTGCCGATCCTGCGATTGAGGTGGGCAGCGTGTCGGGAAATCAAGGGGATACCGTCGGCGTAGCCGTGTATTTGGATCCCAGCAGTTATACAATCGTTTCCTACGGCATTAATGTAGCATACGATCCCAACGTACTTGAGCTTCCGTCGAGCGACGCGGTTACGAATCAAACCTCGACGGATACAGAGTTCGATACTTTTGAGTACAACACCACAAGCCAGAGCGGTATCGTCAATGTTAACTTTACAGGTATTGCGACTACCATCACGCAGAAACAGAAGGTATTTACGATTCAGTTTAAAATTAAATCCGGCGCCGCATTCGGCGATTCGAATGTGACTATCCACTCCAACACGATGAGTGATAATAATGCCCAATCGCTAACGGCGCAAACGACAGCGGGTAAAGTAACCGTCAACAACACCGCGCCGAAGGCAAGCGCTGTAAGCATTACAGGAACGGCAAAAGCGGGCTACACGCTGACAGGGAACTATACGTACGCCGACGCGGACCATGATGCGGAAGGAGCGAGTACGTTCCAGTGGTACGCGGCGGATGACGCGAGCGGAACGAACAAAACGGCGATCGCGGGAGCGACAAACCGGGCGTTCGTGCCTACGTCCGCGCAGGAGGGCAAGTACATCACGTTTGAAGTGACGCCGGCAGCTTTGACAGGCCAAATGCCGGGAATCGCAGTTTCCAGCGCGGCGTTAGGACCGGTGACGATGAATACCGTAACGGTGGCCATCGGCAGCGCGAGCGGGGCTGTGGGGCAAACGGTCGATGTGCCGGTTTCCGTAACCGCCGCATCAGCAGGCATCGGTTCATACGGCATGCAAATCGATTTTGACAAGAACGCGCTCGAAGTGGTGAGCATTCGGGAAGAGTCAGGCGGGGAGCTTTTCGGATCCAACTTCAACAACACAGACGGGTGGTTGAAAGCCGGTTGGGCTGACGCAACAGGCGGCGATCGCCCGATTGCCGCAGGGCAGAAGCTGTTTACGGTAACGTTTAAAATTAAAGACGCGGCAACGTTAGGAGATAAAGCTTTAGCAGTGGCGACCGGAGAAGTAGCGAATTTTTCGTTCACGGATACAGCGGCCATTGAGATGGGCAAAACGTTGAACGCGGGAAAAGTGACTGTAACGCCTTACGTGCCGAGCAGCAACGCGGATTTGAGCGCATTGAGCTTGAAAGACGCAGCGTCGGGAGTAGCGATATCGCTGAGCCCGGCGTTTGCTGCGGCGACGACCGCATATACGGCGAACGTGGCTAACAGCGTCTCGTCGGTGACGGTGACGGCGACGGTGTATGACAGCGTCTATGGCACAGTGACGGCGAGCGTGTACAACAGCGCAGGGACGCAGGCGGGTAGTACTCTAAGCCTGACGAACGGCGTGGCGTCGGATGCACCGCTTTCGCTGGACGTAGGCAGCAACACGATCAAGTTAGTCGTGACAGCACAGGACGGCGCGGTGAAGACGTATATGGTGACGGTGACGCGTGAGGAAGCGTCTGGCAACAATTCATCCGGCGGCAGTTCATCCGGGAGCTCGTCCGGCGGCAGCGATAGCAAGCCCTCCGACAGCTCAGGCTTCCGCGTCATTGTGAACGGCAGAGAGCAGGAACAAATCGCCACTGGCGCAACAACGAAAGAAGACGGGAAAACGGTGCTGACGGTAACGGTGGATACGGCCCAATTGGCGGCGCAGCTCGCGAAAGAAGGAGACAAACCGGTCATCGTCATCCCGGTAACGACGTCGGGCGCGGGCAAAGTGACGGCGGTGCTGACCGGGGCGGCGGTGAAAGCGTTGGAAAACAAGCAGGCCGTGCTGGAAATTCAAACGCCGAACGGGAACTATACACTTCCGGCGGCGGAAGTATTCATCGATCAAATATCGAAGCAGCTTGGCGGGCAAGTGAACTTGGCAGATATCGTCCTCCATGTGGAGATTGCCAAGAGCGGCGCGGCCACGGCTACCCTGATGCAAAATGCGGCGGACAACAGCAAGTTTACCGTTGTCGTTTCGCCGGTCGATTTTACGATAACTGCTTCGTATAACGGCCAAACGGTGACCGTGGACAAGTTCAGTTCGTATGTGGAGCGGGAAATTCCGCTGCCGGACGGTATCGCCCCCGGCAAAATCACGACCGCCGTCGTGCTCGATGCGGACGGAACAACCCGCCACGTGCCGACTTACGTGACAGCACGCGACGGAAAAAATTACGCGGTCGTGAACAGCTTGACGAACAGCGCGTACTCGCTCATTTGGCACCCGATGACGTTTGCGGATGTGGAGGGGCATTGGTCCAAGGATGCTGTTAACGACATGGCGTCGCGTCTGGTCGTGAACGGAGTCGATGCCACACATTACAATCCGGATGCTTCGATCACCCGCGCCGAGTTCGCAGCGATCATGGTACGGGCGCTCGGCCTTGCCGACAACGGCAAAACCGCCGCGTTCGCGGATGTGAAGTCCGGCGACTGGTACGTCGGTGCGGTAGCGAAAGCGCAGGAGTACGGTATCATCAACGGGTACGAAGACGGCACGTTCCGCCCAGGCAAAACAATCACGCGCGAAGAAGCGATGGCGATGATGGCACGGGCGATGAAGTGGACGGGACTCGACACGAACGTCAGCAGCACAGACGCGGCAACCGTACTCGCCCCGTTTGCGGACGGCGCAGCGGTAGACGTGTGGGCGAAGCAAGCAGTCGCGGCCACGGTGAAGAGCGGATTGGTCCAAGGCCGGGAAGCAGGGCTGAAGCCGACGAGCGAAATCACTCGGGCGGAGACGGCGGCCATCGCGCAGCGGATGCTGGAAAAGGCTAAGCTGATCGACAACAGAAATTCCAAATAATGCGCAGTCCGAGCGGGGCCGTCCGAAAGCAGATATGAAGCTGAGGGACGGCCCTTGCTTTAGGTGCAGAAGGTAAACATCCGAATCATCGCGACGGCGGATTGTGGTTTTGCCAAGCCACGGTTCGTCATTTCGAACCCCTGCTCGCTTATTAATGGGCCCGATTAGCTCTTAAACCAAGCTAATCGGGCCCATTTCTTCCATCCCCCACCCTATCCGCTCCAGCTTCTTTTAACGCCTCTACGCCCTTCCCACGCGAAATTCACTTTTGCGTGCCTGCTTAGTGCACGTCCAGATGGCTCTGGAGCTCCTCAAGCTTGGAGTGGATACATCTTTTATAGCCAAAGCCTCCGGGCTGTCTGAGGCTGAAATCATCGCTCTAAGAAAACAGGGCTAAAAACGCACTCATTCGAATAAATTTGCGTCTCTTTCAACTTGAAATTTCTGAATCGCTTGCTGTAATTCTTCCACTAAATTAGATAAATTGCTAGTATATTGCGCCACTTGTTGGAGAGATTCAGCCTGCTCGGCCATAGAAGAAGATATTTCCTCCGCGGAAGCTGCCGTCTCCTCCGACAATGCCGCAATATTTTCGACAGCCCCGATGACCACCGCCTTCTTTGACTGGATGTTCTCAATCGATTGAAGCTCCGCTTGGATTTCTGCCGTAATTTTATCAAATGAAGTGATCATTTGTTTCATGGTAACACTTACATGGGCAACGGCTTCCTTTTGAACCTTGTTGATTTGATCCGTATCATGTACAACTTCAACCAAGCGGTTCGTTTCAGTCAATATCTGACCAATGGTAGTGTTAATTTCATTGGCTGATGTTTGAGATAGCTCGGCTAGTTTTCTAACCTCGTGGGCAACAACTGCAAAGCCTTTGCCGTGTTCGCCTGCCCGGGCCGCTTCAATCGAAGCATTCAACGATAAGAGATTCGTCTGACCGGCGATTTCAAAAATAGCTTGTGAAACAGAAGAGATCGATTTCGATTTCTCATTTAAGTTATTTACCAGCGAGGTAACGTGCTGAAACGACTGTTCCAGCTTGCCGTACGAATCTTCCAGATACTGCACCTGCTGGTTTGCCGTTTCAATTTGGGTGCTTGAATCCTCGGCAGTTTTGCTGATATCCAAAGATTGGGTAATCAATACTTCGATTTCGCTGCTAAGCTGATGCACTGCATCCGACGCGCTTTCGATATCCGTAGCAGTATTGGATGCGCCATGGGCAATCTCCTCCGTAGTCTGGACGACATCGTTAGCGGCTGCGGCGTTTTTGTCGGAAATCATTTGTACGCCTTCCGCGGCCGTTTTCACCGAAACTGCGCTAGTTTGGACTTGCCAAACCAAGCTGTTTATATTGGATACCATCGTATTATAATCCACAGCCAAATCGCCGATTTCATCGTTGGAAGCGTAACGAACTTTGGCAGATAAATCTCCCTTGGCGGTCTTCCGAATGACTGAACTAAGGTCCTTCAAAATTTTAACAACATATCGGGAAATAAAATAACTGGAAATTAGGGCCAAAAGCAATCCAATAATCGCTGCGACTAGCGCATCTTTTTGGATCAGTTTAAGTTTATTCGCAAGACGGTCTGAAGGGACAAGTGAAACAATTTTCCAGTTCAGTTCAGGCAATTGCGTGAAATGAGGCGTATAGGATTCACCGCTCAATGTCAACTGCTGGGGGATGCTTGGTTCAGACTGATAAAGCTTCTTGACCCAACCGTAATTCGATTCAAATTCGTTGGCATCCTTCGTCACATCTTCAACGGACTTAAGTTTACCGGCTTGCTCCGGGTTGATGTTTTTTGAAGTCAACTCTTGTAAAGATGAGGTGATCACCACTCCCCTGTTGTCCAGAATGATAAACTTATCTCCCGTAGATTTCTCTAACTGCTCGCGAATGATGTAAAAATTATCCAAGCCCATCTGTATCCCGACAGCGCCAACCATCTTATCCTTAACCATTACGGGGGTTGCAACAGTGATGATCATCTTCCCCGCACGGTTTGGTACAGCATAGGTAAAAGCTGGCTTCATGGCTTGTTTGGCTGCTGAATAAGCCAGTCTTTCCGTTACCGGAACATCAGATTTATCGTTATTTAAGTCCAATATTTTGTTATTCACAGCGTCCAAGAACAAGACATTACTTCTAACGGGGTCAGACTCTTTAATCCGTTTGAAGTTCTCGGTCAAAACAGAAGCATTGAATGTATTGGTCTCTATCATTATCGAAACTTGATTTGCTAAATTGTTAGCAGTCGACTTCGCTTCCTTTAGAATGAGGTCCAGTTGCGTAACTGCATTCGTTGAGTTGATCTCGTCCAACTTGATAGCGTCTGCGGTATAGGAGGACTTCACTTGTATATATGTTAATACATTGGACAAAAGCAATGTGATTACCATCATGACTCCCAGAATAGAAATAAACTTCGCCATAATAGGTACTCTAGTTTTCTTTCCAGCAAGATTAATATTCATCGTGTGAATCCCCCTGTTTTTGGTTGTTTTCGGTTGAATATACTTAAAATAACATTCGATATTTTACAACATGTTCCTCCTATTTGCGATATGAGCGGAAATGATTTAACATTGCTGCTTCAACATTCAATTCTAATTTCTGCTTTACCACTATTTGTGATACGGTTCAGCATATCATCTCTAAGGCGAAATTTAGGGCACCCTCAATAGAGGGTGCCCTGATCCATAGGAATGTGCTTGGTTAATTGACAAACCCCCACAGTGGACTTTCACCACCTAGTTAATCGCCATGCATGGCGCACAAAAAGGGGACGCAATTAAGCGCGTCCCCTTGAATATTCTAAATTTAAGCGGTTGAACATGTTACTTAAAAAGTCTTGGCTCTCTAATCGCATATTTGCCAAATCACTCAGCTTTCATCCTTCTATACTCAGCGGGGCTAACGCCTAATTGCATTTTTATAAACTTCGTAAAGCTTGACGGTTGTTCAAATCCGAGTCTCCCCGCAATCAGATAAATGGGGTCCTTCGTCGTCACGAGCAATCGCTTAGCGATCTCCAGCATGTGCAATTTAATAAATTCCTGTGCCGTTTTCCCCGTTTCTTTCTTCAGCATATCCGAAAGATAGTTAGGGGAATACCCCATCGCCTGCGCAAGTCCCTTTACGCTGGGCATCCCCACTTTTTCAATCGTTTCCGTCGTGCACTGCTCCTGCAGCAGCCGCTCAAATTTGGCAACCGAATCTTTGACGACTGCCTTTCTCGTAATAAATTGTCTCCCGTAAAAGCGTTTGGCATAGTTCAGAAGCACTTCTAGATGCGACAGGAGCAGGTCGTTGCTGTAGGTGTCCAAATTTCCGCCGTATTCAACCTGAATATGGCTGACGATGCGATCGATAATTTCCTTTTCCTGATCCGAGAGATGCAAGGCTTCATTCGCCTCGTATTCAAAAAAGCTGTATTCCGGCATTTTGTGCCACAATGCGCTGCCTCTGATCAGATCCGGATGGAAGCAAAGCATCCAACCGTCCGTCTTTTCGTCGCTGTTCCGGTTCCCCTTAGCGAGAATTTGTCCCGGTGCCGCAAACATCAGGCTTCCTTCAAGGAAGTCGTAATATTTGCGTCCGTAAATCAGTTCGCACTCGGCATTGTTTTTCAAGGAAATCATATAGAAGTTCAGCTTGTACAACACCTTGTATTCGGAATCGCGAGGATTGATCGAATTGTAGTCGATCAGCGTGATCAATGGATGCCTGGGCTTGGGGCAGCCCAGTATGTCGTGCAGCACAGAGATCGATTCGATATTGATCATGCGCCCAGCCTCCCTGCAAGCAAAGCCGGTGCGGGCTTTGCCGATCGTCTTGTTTAAGTAAATGTCATTATACATCCGAATCGGCGTCCCATACATAGTCAAATCCACGATGAACTTGTGCCGATTACGGATTCAAGCCGATCAGTGATTCAGACAACATGTTCAGTAATCTGGATATGTAACCGCATAGGCTTTTCATTTATTGTACAGGATAGAAACACAAAAAATAAGACCGCCCCTTGGTCGAAAGAGGAGAAGGATGCAAGATGAAAGATTTTACATTCTACAACCCGACGAGAGTGGAGTTCGGAAAAGATAAAGAAAACCTAATCGGCAGCTACATGGTGCCCTACGGCATAAAGAAAGTGCTACTGGTTTACGGCTCGGAGCGAATCAAAACGTCTGGCCTGTTCGACAGGGTTGCGAAATCGCTCGCCGATCACGGAATCAGCTTTGTCACCCTGGGCGGGATCAAAAGCAATCCGGTCATCAGCAAAGCGAGGGAAGGCGTACGCATCGCCAAGGAGAACGGCGTCGACGCCGTGCTCGCCGTGGGCGGCGGCTCCGTGCTCGATACAGCCAAGGTCATTGCCGCAGGAGCCGTATACGAGGGCGACGTTTGGGACTTGTGCAGCTACAAGAAATATCCGGATGCCGCGCTGAAAATTTTCGATATTTTGACCTTGTCGGCAACCGGCAGCGAAATGAACGCTTCCGCGGTCATTACCAACGAGGAAACGACGGAAAAGTTCGGCTTCTCCAGCCCGGCCGCTTTCCCGACTGTGTCGGTCATCAATCCGGTGCTTCAGGAAACGGTCACCCCGGAATATTTGGCTTACTCCGGCGTTGATATTTTGTCCCACTGCATGGATTTATATTTTACCGCCGCCTACATTCCAGAAATGACGGCGAATCATATCGAGAACATCATCAGAACGGTCATTCGAACCACGGACGCCTTGTTGAAGAATCCGAGGGACTATGAAGCCAGAAGCGAATTTGCTTGGGCTGCGGCGCAAGCCTTGAATAGAACCACCTTCGCCGGGGTGGAGGGGAATCGCTACGACACCCACTTGATCGAGCATTCCCTATCGGCCCTGTACGATGTGCCTCATGGCGCCGGTCTCGCCGTCGTTTACCCGGCATGGATGAATTGGCATCTTGCCATGAACCCGACAAGATATGAACGATTCGCACGCCATATCTTCGGCCTGCAAACAGCCGAAGAAGGCATCGGGGCGTTAATGAACTGGTTTGTCAGCATTGGCGCTCCGGTCAAGCTAGAGCAAGTTCATATCACAAAGGACAAGATCGAAGAGATTGCCTCCCATATTTATCGAACCATTGAAATGGCCCGGATGCAATCCCTTTATCCGAAAGAAACGATTGTCGAACTGCTGAATCGAATGTAATCAGTTTCTCGAAGCATGAAGCCCCTTCCAAGGGGTTTTCATGCTTTAGCAAACGAGGGAGGTCGCTAGCGAAATGAACAAAGGCTGGTCAAAGGACGATATTCCCGATTTGTCGGGCAAAGTTGCCGTGATTACGGGTGCAAATAGCGGAATCGGATTCGAAACGGCATCCGTGTTGGCAGAAAAAAATGCCACGGTTATTCTGGCTGTCCGCAATACGGATAAGGGCCAAGCTGCAGGTATAATGAATACTCCTTATCGGCTAACCAAGGATGGTTTTGAATCCCAGTTTGGAAGCAACCATCTGGGTCATTTTGCATTAACCGGATTATTGCTGCCCCGGTTGGTTGCCGCTCCATCCTCAAGAGTGGTCACTTTAAGCTGTTTAGCCGCTCACAATGCCAAAATCGATTTCGATAATCTCGACGGTTCCAAGGGATATAGCAGCTGGAAATTTTACGGTCAGAGCAAGCTGGCCAATCTGCTCTTTGCCAGAGCCTTGCATAGCAAGCTCAGCAGGAACGGGACGAAGACAAAGAGTATCGCTTGCCATCCAGGATTCTCGAATACGAATCTTACTTCTTTTGGTTCGGGAAAGCGTCCCAATGCTGTGATGCGTCTAATGTCCTTTTTCATGACACAGCCGGCGAACATGGGCGCGTTGCCCTCGTTATACAGCTCCACATCCCCCTACCTAAACGGAGGGGAGTATATTGGCCCTGACGGAAAAGGAGGCAGGAAAGGCTATCCCAAAAGCGATCCTATCATCGAGAAACTGTATACCCCTTTGGTAGCTGAAAGCCTCTGGGATGTCTCAGAGAAATTAACCGGAGTTATCTTTAACTTCGATTGACACGTGGCATGCGTTAATCTCCCATTTCATGCACAGAGCGGAATGCTCTGAAGTGCAAAACATCCGGCTCTTAAGCATATCTGTATAAAACAATCAAGCACGACTGAAACTTCGATTTTGTTCTTCAGTACCTTATTTTTGAAATCAGCGCCGTCCATCGTGAGCGTCGTGAAAACAAAGGATTTCTACGTATCTATTCGTTGCATTCCTATTACGCACTCCACATGCATCGAGTGTGTACTTAAGCTCCAATCTGCAGATTTAGCATCGAAGCCTCAACCTTAACGTTCATCGGGAATAAGATTATGTTCTTGTCACCTGACACCTGTTAAACGGCCCGTATGGAAGGCGGCTCATTGCCCAGCTCCCTTTTTAACAGGAGATCCATGTAGGCCAACATTTGCGCGCGAAGCTCCTCCCGCTGCAATCCGAGCTCCATCGTCGCTTTCAAATACCCGAACTTGTCGCCGATATCGTAGCGGTCGCCCTTCATCTCCAGCGCCAGAAGCCCTTCCAGCCGGCAAATCTCGCGCAAAGCGTCGGTCAGTTGGTACTCGTTGCCCGCTCCTCTTTCGATCCGCTTCAGCGCCTGGAAGATGCTCGGTTTCAAAATGTACCGTCCCATGATCGCCATATTGGAGGGAGCTTTGTTAGGCGCAGGCTTTTCGATCAGGTCCGTCACCTGGAAGGTCCGGTTTTGCTGCCTTGATGTCGCGATCACGCCATATTTGCTCACTTCCGACTGCGGCACCGGCTGCACGCCGACAATTTGCTTGTATGTGGATTCGTACAGATCGATCATTTCCGTAAGCGCGCAGGAATCTTTCGAGAGAATGTCGTCTCCCAGCAGCACCGCAAACGGCTCATTGCCGATAAAAGACTCCGCGCACAAAATCGCATGCCCCAATCCAAGCGGCTCCTTTTGCCGGATATAATGGATGTTCGCCATGCCCGAGATGTTCTGGATTTCGCGGAGCGTCTCCAGCTTTCCTTTCTCGAACAGCGCCTGCTCCAGCTCAACCGTTTTGTCGAAATGGTCTTCGATCGACTTCTTGTTGCGCCCGGTCACGATGAGAATGTTCTCGATACCGGCGCGCACCGCTTCTTCAACAATGTATTGAATGGCCGGCTTATCGACGATCGGCAGCATTTCTTTGGGCTGCGCCTTCGTGGCCGGCAAAATTCTTGTTCCTAATCCGGCTGCCGGAATTACGGCTTTTTTAATTTTCTTCATCATATACCACTCCTTTTCGTCGCAGGGGGCTGCTGGCTGAATACCCAGAAGCGGCTCCCCGTATAGTTGACTATCATTCCCAAAACGCTTACGCACAATTTACTGCTCCACACCGGCCATCCCGCATGCTGTCCAAGCCAGGCCATCAATGCCGAAGTCATTAACAGGACTACGCCGTTCACGCCGACGAATTTGAGAAATTCGCTGCGGCTCCGCGAAGGCTCCCTGCCTTTTGCAAACGTCCATGCCCGATTCATCAAATAACTGTTGATCACACCGCTGGAATACGATACGGCCTGAGCCGCCAAATACGGCCATCCCCACAAAGTAAGGAGAGTAAACACTCCAAAATCAATCGCCGTATTTACGCCTCCCGTCATAGCGAACTTCACGAATTGCGCCACATTTTTGCTCATATCAGATGACGCTCTTGATGCGGCGTTCTTTTTTTTTCATTCCGTAGCAATCGCGCACAATGTATAAAGGCCGGCCTTTAGCCTCGTCGTAAATACGGCCGGTATATTCGCCCAGAACGCCCAGCATGATCAAAATAAAGCCGCTGAAAATCAGTTGAATGATCGCGATGGCGTTCCATCCGGGTACGGCCGCGCTGGTGAACAGTTTGAGATAGAAGACGACGAGCATGTAGATCAGACCCGAAACCGAGAGCAAGCCTCCCAAATAACTCGCTAATTTCAAAGGTTTATAGGAAAAGGAAGTGATTCCGTCCAGGCACAGCTTGAGCATTTTCTTCAGCGGGTATTTCGTTTCTCCCGCCAGGCGTTCGTCGCGCACGTATTCGACGGCCGTTTGTTTGAAACCGACCCAGCTAACGAGCCCGCGGACAAAACGGTTTTTCTCCGTCAGGCGGCGCATTTCCTCGCATACTTTGCGGTCCATCAGGCGGAAGTCGCCGGTATCGACCGGGATCGCGATGTCCGTGGACGCCCGCAGAATCCGATAAAACATATGAGCCGTCTGCTTTTTGAAAAAGGTTTCGCCCTTCCGTTTCGTCCGCTTGGCGTAGACGACGTCGTAGCCTTGCTTCCATTTGGCAATCATCTCCAGGATCAGCTCCGGAGGGTCCTGGAGATCGGCGTCGATCACGACGACGGCATCTCCGCCGGCGTAATCCACGCCCGCCGTAATCGCGATCTGGTGACCGAAGTTACGGGAAAAATTGATCAGCTTGACCCGCTCATCCAGGTCGCTGAAGCCTTTGATAATCGCCGCCGTCTCGTCGCGGCTTCCGTCGTTGACGAACAGCAGCTCGTACGAATCGCCGGTCATATCCATCACTTCCCTCAAGCGCCGGTACGTCTCATGAATGACAGCCTCCTCGTTGAATACGGGAATTACAATCGAATAGCGTACATATGCCGTCATATCGGTTTCCTCCTTCGGTTTATTGAGTAATTTCATACAGTGTCGAGTTGCCGTCTCTTCCGCCCATTCCCATCGGACCGCCGCGCCCGCCATCCTGGTTTTGCGACGACGTTGCCGATTGCCACTCCGACGATGGAATTTCCTTGCTGTGTTCTTTGATCCAGGTAATGACTTCCGAGTTTCCTCTCTCGCCGCCGAATCCACCGGACGATAACAGGAAGTATTTGATCTCTTTATTGGCAATCATTTGCTTTAATTTATCTACCGTCAAAATCGGGTCGGAACCCGAAAAGCCCCCCATAGCCATGACCGGCTTGCCGGTCTGAATAATATACGGCGACGCCGAAGTGGCGCTGGATACCGCGAACAGGTACTTCTCGCCGGTATTGTTTTTGGTCACGTAGTCCAGCAGCTTGGTGTTGACCTGCTCGTTCATACCGCCGCCCATCCGGCCCATGCCGCCGCTTCTCATCAAGCTGGGCCCCGCCTCGGGCAGCATGCTGTTGCCGCCGTACAGAAGCGGCGTTGCCGCCCAGAACAGAGGCGCCGCGAGCAGCGACAGCAATCCGAGCATGGCTGCGGTGTGCGCCAGCTGTTCTTTTTTGGCGGCGATGAGCAGCAGCAGGGTCATGATGACACCCGCGGCGCCGACTCCAGCCGCCCAACTGTAACCGATTTGCGCATTGTAAGGGTAAATAATGTACACTTCAAAAGCTGTCGTTCCCAAAATCGCCGCCGGCAGCAGCCATGTTTGCCAGCCCGCTCTGTCGCGGTAGCGGTGCCACAGCTCCACCCAACCGGCTCCGGCAAGCGCCGCGATCGGCGCAGCCAGCATGATCAAATAATATTGATGGAAGAAGCCGGCGATACTGAAAAATCCCATAGCCGGCAGCAGCCAGGCCAGCCAGAACAACGTTTCTTGCTGCTTGTGAGTAAGCGGCGTTCTTCTTCGGATGCCTGCCAGCAGCGCGAGTGCGCCAATGGCTGCAAAAGGAATCAGCCAGCTGATTTGACCGGACAGCGCCGATTGGAACAGGCGCAGCGGCCCGGCTTGGCCGGTGTTGAACGCGCCTCCGCCGCCCGGACCGCCGGGGCCTCCCGGGCCGCCTCCGCCTCCGGAGAAGCCTTGGCCGCCGAAGTTCGGCATCTGCCCGTTCGACGCACCGCCGTCCGGCACGCCGCCGTTCTGGCCGCCGCTAGCCATGCCGCCGTTGCGGTCTGCGGCCGCTTCGCTGTTCGGCGTGCCGCCGTCCTCGCGGTTCATGCGGCCGCCGTCCTGCGAACGGCCCTCGCCGTTCGGCATTTGCATCTGGCCGCCGCCTCCGCCGCCAGGCCCTCCCTTCATGCCCGTCAAACGCGACACGCCGTTATAGCCAAAAGCAAGCTCCAGCACCGAGTTCGTTTGGCTGCTGCCCATATACGGGCGCTTGTCTTGCGGGATCGAGTCCACGACTACCGCCCAGGATAAAGATACAGCCGCCAAAACTATGGATGACGCGGCCAGTACGCTCAGTTTTTTCTTCCAGTTCACCTTGGCCGCGATCAGATAAAAGAAATAAAAAGCGGGCACTACCATGTAAGCTTGCAGCATTTTGATATTAAACCCGACACCGACGGCAGCGAACGCTGCGATCACCCAGCCCCACTGCTGTCTGCGAATGCCCCGGAACAGCATCCAGGTTGCCGATACCAATGTGAATACAAGTAAGCTGTCCACATTGTTCGTTCTGCTGACCGCCGCCGCGATCGGCGTACAAGCAAAGACCAGACTCGCCAGCCGCGCCGCCGTACGGCCGAAACTCGGCTTCACGATCACGTAGATGAGCAGCACCGACCCGACGCCCGCCAGAGCTTGCGGCAAAATCACGCTCCAGCCGTGCAGCCCGAAGATGTAGGCGCTGAGCGTCTGCACCCAGAACGTCACCGGCGGCTTATCCACCGTTACATAACCGCCCGGATCGAAGGAAGCAAAGAAAAAATTATGAAAGCTTTGCAGCATGCTGGTGACAGCCGAAGTGTAGTAGGCATTCACCGTTTTATCCGTCCAAATGTTATACATGTTAAGGAAAGCAGCCAGCAACGCGATCAAAATAAGGCTGATATCCACTTGTTGATATCGTTTTGTTTTCATATTCGGTCGTTCACCCCTTGATTGATTTCCCTTTACACCTAACACTTTAATCACCGTTGCTGAATCCTAGCTGAAAGCCCCCTGAGTTTTTAGTGAAAGCTTTCTGAGCCTATGCTGAAATGGTTGGAACAGGAAACATTCAGTGATTTTTCAGCAAACAATCAAGTTCATCTCAGCTGTCGATTTTATACTAAATACATCATTCAAGAGGCAGTACATGAAAAGAGGGGAAGCATTATGGAACTTATCACAGAGTCCTTCCATCCGTTTCGCTTTCAGGCCATGCAAGTGGACGTAGAGCTGCTGCTCAGGTGCGAAGACAAGGATGCTCTCGTCGTCGAGAAGCTTGCCGTGGATTGGTTCCGAAGCGCAGAAAAACGCTTCAGCCGCAATTTGGCCGATAGCGAAATCAGCTTGTTAAATACGTTGGCCGGCGAAAGCTGTATGGTTTCGAACACGATGTTGGAAGTACTTTTTTTGGCAGAGGCTTATCAAACGGCGACCGAGGGCGGGTTTTTCCCCCTGCTTAACAGCGGCGAGGCGCAAACGGCCAACTCCAAAAAGCCGGCACTGCTCTGGAAAATGGATCCCGTTCAGAAGTCCATTACGCTTCCCGAGCATTCCATCATCGATCTGGGGGGCATCGAAACGAGCTGGTCCGTGAAAAAAATGGCCGAGTACATGCAGACCGGCATGGAACTGAAACAAGGCCTCATTCTCGCCGGAGGCAGTCTGACCGCATGGGGAAGAGCCCTGCGCCAGCTTGACCCCTGGATCATCGGCATTCAGAACCCGTGGAACGGCAATATGAAGGTGGGCGGCGTCGCTCTGCCCCAAGGAGCTTTGTCCACGTACAGCAAATATGAAAACCCCGTGCCCGGCGACAGCGACGTGGAGCAATGCACGGTCATCGGCCAGGATGTCATCGAATGCCATGTATGGGCCAAAGCGATCTGCACACTGGGCATCGAGGCAGGTCTTGCGCTGCTATCGGAGCGCACAACGATGTGCGAGGCCATCCTGATTTCGACCAACAGGCAAATCCACTACTTCGGCAAAAAGGAATCGCTCGGCAAAACCTGGCTGGATATGAGCATCGATCATTATCATTTCAGACAGGAGGCTTCCTGAGCGAGCAGGGGCCCGGTGGCTTTGGCGCGCGGGGTCCAGGCTCTGGCGAGCGGGGCCCGGGGCTTTGGCGAGCCTGAGAAGCCCGCGATTGTCAGATCGCCCGAGAAAGTCGCGGCACTTTGTTAGGGATAGGGGAACCAGAGGGGCTCCGCTTAGCGGGAGAGCCTGCTTTTCCCCAGCGGCACCTCTCCGGTGTGGGTCGTGGAACCGCACAACTGGGCAGGAGGCAGCTTGGTAAGGAGAAAACCTGCGAAAGTGCAGGTTTTTTCTGCGAAATCGGCTAATTTTGGCGAAATACCTGCAAAAGTGCAGGAATTTTCGCTGGAAGTGAGTCTGCGTCCATAAGTTCGGATGAAAAGCCTGCACTTTTGCAGGAATTGTTCGCGACCAGCGATCAAGGACGCAAATTCATGTATTTTTGCAGGTTTTCTTCGTGCAGCCAGGCAGATTTCTGCGCGATTGCCGGCAATTGCCGGCTGCTGCATGCGAACCCCGCCCCTTGGCGGGGGACCGATGCAGAGGCATGCCACGATTCCGCGCGGAGCCAAAACAAAAGCGGCCCTGGAGTTTTACGCTCCAAAGGCCGCCGTTTTTTTGCTGATTAAGCCTGCACGTTCAGGACGGAGGCTGTCTCCGATGCAGCGTCCGCTTTGCCTAAGCTGTAAGCTTTTTTCAAAAGCTCCTGCAAACTGTTGGTAGAGCTGCTGCTGCTGCTCGTACTGCTTGAGGTGCTGTCGTCATCATCGTCATCATCGCTTTTCAGCGTCTGAAGAATCGACTGGAGCGAGTCATCCTCCTTGGAGGAGGCTCCTTGAGGTCCGCCGGCGCCGCCGGGTCCTCCTGGCCCGCCTGGTCCCCCACCCGGAGGCATGCCCCCAGGAGGAGGTCCCATAGGCTTTTTGCCCGAGGATATCGATGCTGCAATAGAAGACGTATCCCCTGTATCTATGGAAGTAACTCCTTCTCCGGTCCCGGAAGAATCGGAAGAAGAATTTTGTAACTGCGCGTAAAGCTGCAAAGCTGCGGAGCTCAACTCCACGGAGTCGGCGGAATTGCTTGAGCTGGAACTGCTGCTGCTTTCGGACGTGCTGCATGAACCTCCGCTTTCCGAGCTGGCGGAAGTTTGCAAAGATTGCCTGTACAAATAACTGACGGTTGAACTGGAAATGTTCATTGGCGAGTCCTCCTCATCGAATTTGGGTCGTGCCTGAATGTCGTATGTATTCTCCATCGCTCCAGCATCAACGTACCAAATCCAGATGAACATCGCATGAACGTAAAATGAAAGTTTCCTGAAACACTTCCGGCCTTCATCGGGCGTTTGTTTTGAACTGCCGCGCTCCCGTGCTATTATGGAAGAAATAATCGTGTAGGGGCTTTTGCAATGAACTATGATGTGATTGTTATCGGCGGCGGATCAGCCGGATTGATGGCAGGTATTGCCGCCAGTGCCGGCGGCGCGAAAGTATTGCTTGTGGATAAAGGGGACAAGTTGGGTCGCAAGCTCGGCATCTCCGGCGGCGGAAGATGCAACGTGACGAACAATAAGGATATGGATGAGCTGATCCGGCATATTCCGGGCAACGGACGCTTTTTGCACAGCGCGTTCTCCCGGTTCGGCAACCGCGATATTATCGCGTTCTTTGAAAATTTGGGCATCCGCTTGAAAGAGGAAGACAACGGACGCATGTTTCCGGTCACGGACAAAGCCAAAACGGTCGTCGACGCGCTCGTGAATCAAGTCCGCAAGCAAGGCGTGGACATCCGCACGAACAGTCCGGTCGCCAAGGTGCTGTACGAAGACGGACATGTCCGCGGCATCCGTACGCGCAGTGGCGAAACGTTCCGCAGCCGCTCCGTCATCGTCGCTTCCGGCGGCTGCTCCGTGCCGCACACCGGCTCGACGGGCGACGGCTACGAATGGGCGAAGGATGCCGGGCACACCATTACGGAGCTGTTTCCAACCGAGGTCCCTTTGACCTCGAAGGAGCCTTTCATCCGCAGCCGGGAGCTGCAGGGCCTTGCCCTGCGGGACGCGGCTTTGTCGGTATGGAACGCGAAGGACAAAGCCGTCATCACCCATCGCGGCGATCTTTTGTTTACCCATTTCGGCTTATCCGGCCCGATTGCCCTGCGCTGCAGCCAGTTCGTCGTCAAAGAGCTGCCCAAGTCCGAACGGAAAGAAGTGCTGCTGACGATCGACCTTTTTCCGGATCGGAGCATGGACGAAGTGTTCGGCGAAAGCCTGGATCTCGCCAAAGCGGAGGCCAAAAAAGCGATCAAGAACGTGCTGAAAAGCCTCGTATCCGAGCGGCTGATTCCGCTTTTGCTGGACAAAGCCGGCCTGGACGGGCAGTTGACCTTCGACCATATTCCGAAGCAGAACTGGCTGGAACTGAGCAAGCTGCTGAAAGCTTTTCCCGTCTCCGTTCACGGCACGCTTTCTCTGGAGGAAGCTTTCGTCACCGGCGGCGGCGTCCATCTCAAAGAAATCGACCCGCGGACGATGCAGTCCAAGCTCATGGACGGGCTGTTTTTCTGCGGGGAAATTCTCGATATTCACGGCTACACCGGGGGCTACAACATCACGGCTGCTTTTGCGACGGGCTATACGGCGGGCCTAAGCGCAGCTGCGCTGGAACTGTAGGTCCTCTTCTCTCCCCAATTTGTAAAACTCGCACTGCTGCGCTTCGTAGACACTGCGCCAAAAACGGATAGCCGGCTCGTTCGCGGCCAGCTGTCCGCAGCAGCAGCGGCCGGGATACAGCCGGAAAAGCTTGGCCGCCGCGGCGGTGCCGCTTCTCATCCACCTCAATGAATCCATTTGAGCCATAAATAAAGTCCTGTAAGCGTCACAAACAAGGTTGGAACAGTCAGTACGAAGCCGATTTTGAAATAGTACCCCCACGTAATCTTCACGTCCTTGCGGGACAAAATATGCAGCCACAACAGCGTGGCCAGGGAGCCGATCGGGGTGATTTTCGGCCCGAGGTCGGTGCCGATGACGTTGGCGTAAATCAGCGCCTCGCGCATGATTCCTTCGGTCTGCGTGCCGTGAATGGCGAGCGCGTCGATCATAAGAGTAGGCAGATTGTTCATGATCGAGGACAATACCGCCGCAAGGAAACCCATGCCCAGCGTTCCCGCGTACAAGCCGTAATCCGCCGAAGCCTGAATCAGCTTGCCAAGCAGGTCCGTTAGTCCCGCGTTTTTGAGCCCATATACGACCACATACATGCCGATAGAAAAAACGACGATCGTCCAGGGCGCTTCCTTGACGATTTTGCGGACATTCACGGTCTTGCTCCGTCCGGCGGCAATCAGGAAAAACAGCGTCGCCAGGCCGGTGATCATGCTGACGGGAATCTTGATAAACTCGCTGGCAAAAAATCCCGCCAGCATAATGCCGAGAATGATCCACGCCAAGCGGAACAAGCGCATGTCTTTGATCGCCTCGCGCGGCTGCTTGAGCGCGGACACATCGATTTGCCGCGGCATTCGCTTGCGGTAGACGAGGTACAGCATCAGCAGGCTGGCTCCAATCGAGAACAGGTTCGGCACGAGCATGCGCGATGCGTATTCTCCAAAACCGATGCCGAAATAGTCCGCAGACACGATATTCGTCAAATTGCTGACGGTGAGCGGCAGCGACGCCGTATCGGCGATAAATCCGCCCGCCATAATAAAAGGCAGCACCATCGCCTGCTCGAACTTCAGCGCGCGCACCACCGCGAGAACAATCGGCGTCAAAATGAGCGCCGCCCCGTCATTCGCGAACAGCCCCGATACGGCTGCGCCGAGCAGGACCGCGTATACGAACATGCGTCTTCCGCTGCCCTTTGCCAGACGCGCCATATGCAGCGCCGCCCACTCGAAAAAGCCGATCTCATCGAGCAGCAGCGAGTTCAAAATGATCGCGACAAACGCCAGCGTGGCATTCCACACAATACCGGTAACTTCGATTACATTGTGCCAGGTCACTACACCAAGCAAAAGCGCCAGCAGCGCCCCTCCCGACGCCGTCCAGCCGATTCCGAGCCCTCTGGGCTGCCAAATCACCAAAGCAATGGTTACCGCAAACAACAAACAAGCTAAAACAATCATATTTCCCCCAAAATTCGACAATATAGCCGGCCTTTCAGCACAGCGATACTATCCATTGTAAAACAAACTGCATAAAACCGAAACACTCGAAAAAAGCGTATGTCGAAAAAAGCGTACCGGCCCGCTTTGTTGAACCGCTTCTGCAAAGGAATTCCCGCTCGCTTTCACCGTTCCGCATGGGGGATACGTGCAGCCGCGGCAGTTTTCGCACTGCGCACTGCGCACTGCGCACAGCTCCAGCATGCAGCGTTGCGCTGCATGACGGCAGCCGGACAACTCGACGGCCGCAGCAGATCTTCTCTAACCCGCACCTCTCCTGCACGGGTTGCGGCGCTGAAATAGGGGACACAAGGCGGCTTGACTGGAAGAAAACCTGCAAAAGTGCAGGTTTTCCCCGTGAAAGTGGTCCATTTTGGCGAAAAGCCTGCGAAAGTGCAGGAATTTTCGATGAAAATGGATCTGAGCCCATGTTCGCGGCGAAAAGCCTGCACAATTGCAGGGATTTTTCGTCACCGGCGTTTCAACCGAGCAAAAACTGTACTTTTGCAGGTTTTCTTCGCGCAACCAGAGCCAGATGAGAATGTGCAATACCGGCTCTAGCGTGCGCGTGCGGCTTTCCCAAAAGCCTGACTCGACCGACCACCCTCATGCAGCACACCACCACCGCACGGTGGGTGGTGCTGCGCACGGGTGGGTGGTGCTGCGCACGCTGGGTTGTGCTGCGCACGCTGGGTAGTGCTGCGCACGCTGGGTGGTGCTGCGCACGCTGGGTAGTGCTGCGCACGGGTGGGTAGTGCTGCGCACGCTGGGGGCTGGGCGCGCTAGGAGCTGCGCAACCATCGGCAAACATCGCCGGCCCAATCACCGCCGCTCCAAAAATAGGCTTGCCCCGCACAACAAAAACGCCCCCACGAAACGATCGTGGGGGCGCCCTCCCGGCGGCGCCTGCCTCAAAAGCGGATTCCCGCGCTGAAGCGGTTGTAGTCGTCCGCGGACGGGTCGAAGGCGGCCTCGTCGTCGGTCGGCACCGCGTCCGCCGCTGCCGGGCCGTTTTGCTCCGCATAGCCTTCGGGCCAATCTTCATTCACCGTATGCGCCGGAATGCGGATCGAATTCTCCAGATCGTAGGCCATCGCATAAGTGTCCCCTTCGGACCGGCTTTGCTGGCGCTCGACCAGTTTGCCCCCGTGCGCTTGGGCAATTTCCAATGCTGACGTAAGCTCCTGGTCGTCGATATGAATGTGCAAAGTCGGCCGCTCGGTCTCAGGAAGCAATTCGGGCTCGTAGCCAAGCTCTTCCAGCGTATCAAGCGCCAGAAGCGCATCGCGTTCCTGCGCAAATTCGAAAAAAATCGGAGTAGAACTGTTCATATCCGGCATCCTTTCTGCATCCAAATTGTAAAGTCTGCCACTAGCTTCTGCAATCTCGTCCTATTCTATAACTTCCTGCACGATACGCAGCAGCTCATCGTGGTATTCGGGCGCTGCCGCGACCAGATAAGGCGTCGGCGTCTCCCCGCCGGTGACCGGATTTCCGGCGAAATCCGTAACCTTGACCCCTGCTTCCAGGGCAAGCAGCAGCCCCGCGTACAAATCCTCGCCTTCGGAGTTGTACAGCACGATCCCGTGCAGGTCGCCTCTGGCGAGCATGCCCCAGGTCAGCGACGGCGCCCATACGCGCAGCACTCTTTTGAGCCGCTGCTCCAGCGTATGCCTGAGCTTCAGCGCCAGGACGTCGTCCTTGCCGACGATGTGGCCCTGAATCCACGAAATCGTGGATTTGACCAAAGCTCCCCGGGGCTTCGCCTCCAGCCTCGCATCCTTCAGCCAAGCTCCACCGCCGCGGATCGCCGAATACGTCTGCCGGAGCGCAGAATCGTGCACGACGCCGACGGTGATTTGTCCCCGGAAGCTTAGCGAGATCGAAACGCCGTAGAGCGGAATGCCAAGCGCAAAATTGTTCGTGCCGTCCAGCGGATCGACATGCCAGACCCAATCGCTGTCGGCGCCGCCAGCCCCCGCTTCTTCGCTGAAAATACGGTGATCCGGAAAATGCCGTCCGATCTCCTCCACGATCAGCTTGTCCGCCATAATATCGACTTCCGTGACCAGATCTCCCCGGCTGTCTTTATGCCGGATATCCAGTTTGCCGCCAAATCGTTCTCTCGCCAGCTCGCCTGCCTGCCGGGCGGCTTTTACGGCAACTTCTTGCGCCAATGTCCGAATCTCGAGATTCACCCGGGCACCTCCTGTTCTTTTACACAAACTTTATACCCTATAAACGCAGGCGCGGCGGGAAAGTTGCTTTGGCATGCGGCATCTGTTCATTGACAAGCATGCGGAAGATAAGTCATAATATAGCAAAATCAGATCCGATATTTTGACAAGCGGGAAGGGGTATACAGAGCATGGTCAAGCATCATCAACACAAAATTTTGGACTGCACGATTCGCGACGGCGGTCTGGTCAACGATTGGGATTTTAGCGTAGAGTTTGTCAAAGACATGTATCGCGGTTTGAGCGCAGCCGGCGTCGAATATATGGAAATCGGCTACAAAAACTCGGAAAAACTGCTGAAAGGCGGGGCTTCCGGTCCTTGGAGATTTTTGAACGAATCGTTTCTGAGAGACGTGATTACGCAAAAAACCGACACCAAGCTTTCCGCCCTTGTGGATATCGGCCGTGTCGATGAGAAAGATATTTTGCCTCGCGAAGACAGTCTGCTGGACTTGATCCGCGTCGCTTGCTACATCAAAGATGTAGATAAAGGTCTTGAGCTCGTTCAAAAATTCCACGACATGGGATACGAAACGTCGCTGAACATCATGGCGCTTTCGCATGTCATGGAAAACGAACTCGTGGAAGCTTTCGAAGAAATCAACAAAAGCCCGGTTGACGTCGTCTATATCGTAGACTCCTACGGCAGCATGAATTACAAGGACATCGACTACCTCGTGGCGAAATTCCAGCGCTTGCTGCCTGAAAAAGAGCTCGGCCTGCACATGCACAACAATTTGCAGCTTGCTTTCTCCAACACGATCATGGGGGCGGACAAAGGCGTTGCCTTCCTGGATTCCTCCGTGTACGGAATGGGCCGCGCCGCCGGCAACTGCACCACCGAGCTGCTGCTCAGCCATTTGAAAAACCCGCGCTACGACGTGCGTCCGGTGCTGGAAATTATCGAGAAGCACATGATCGCCATGCGTCAAAAATGGGATTGGGGCTACCTCATTCCATACATGATCGTCGGCGCGCTGGATGAGCATCCGCGCACTGCGATGGCGCACCTGAACAGCCCGGACAGAGACAAGTTCGTAGATTTCTACGATAAGTTGACTTCCCCGGAAACTGTGCCTGTAGCTCACAAAGAATAATTTAAGCGCACGACGCCAACACCCCTTGGTCCCGGCCGAAGAGATCCGTTCTCTCTGCCGTGCCAAGGGGTGTTTTTGCTTGCCGGATAACGGTGCGAACGTTATTTTACCAGTCTCGCCCCTACGATATGGTTCTCCGCAAACCGCCGGTCGATTAAAAACACGAACTCATCGTCTTTTTGGCCGGAAGGTATTTTTCTGTAGGCTTCGATATATTCGTCGTCGACCAACTTTGTGCATGCTTCATCGGCGTAAATGTTGCCGGCCTCTATTCTTCTAATCGCCTCGATCAACGTATCTTTCGATGTAAGAAACCCGTTGATTTCCGCATACACTTTTCCTGTGGCATCATGATCCTCGAGCATGATCACAACTTTTTGCAGCGGTCCGGCAAACGCTTTTCTTCTGGGAGAAAGGCTCATACGCAGCGCTCCTTTACGTTCATCTTTAACAGCCATTGCAGATCTTGCTGCTATTTTATGTGGCAAATGCTGCATATGAACTAGGCCGATGCAGGGCAACATCATTGGGATGGCGCTTTCGACAAAATCATTCAAAAAAAAAATTGGTCTTTATACCACTCAACCTGTCCAATCGTAGAGTAATAGACAAACATAATATAAATCATGCCAAAAGAGGCATAACCTACTATGGAGGCGATATTTATATGGCTCTTGCTTTACAAGCTTTTACAACGACAACCAACACGCAGGTAATTGCCGACACCGCAGCTCCTCCGGGAACTCTTCCTACGGCGGCCGTTGCGACTCTCCCGTCGCTTCTGTCCCCGGCGGTTAACGGAAGCACCGCTTATATTTGGTCTCCCAATAATGTTCCGGGACAAACCGTTACTTTGCGGAGCACCTTCGTCATCCCTGGACTGCCTATTCTTGCCGTAGCTTTGCCAGTAAGCGTGTTTTGGCCAATGAAACGGCATTCGTAAGCGCAACGCTGCAAATCTTAAATATTCTTGGCATCATCGTACTGACCGTTCCTTTATTTACTGCAGCGAATGGCGGGAATGAGCAGAATGTGGCGACAGCTTCCGCAGATGCACTGCTTGCTGCAGGCGTGCTAGTAGGCAATACGGCGCAGATTGTCGTAGATGCGAGCATTACAGCGCCGACGCAAACCGGGTATGGTCCGGTCGATCTCGGAAGATATCTCGGCGAAATTATCGTCCGCGACATCGTATAAGACGTCAAAAAGCCCTCATTATGTAAACTTAACTGGCATGTTTGAAGCTGATTCTCAACACAGCAAGTAGTTCAAATATGAAGTGTCACTGTATATCTTAATTGAGAGGCTGTCCCAGAAGTGAAAATTAAATAGGCTATGGACATAACCTATAATCAGGAAAAATAAATTTTTACTAAACAAAGGAGTTAAGCGCCTTGCATGTGCTTAACTCCTTTGCTTTTTGCGTCTACTGCCGCTTTCTTCAGCAAATTATGGGCATGCGAAAGCCACCCGACCTCCAAACTTACTTTGGGTAAGCCTCGAAGCAGGAATTTTTTGAAGCCGCGGTTGTTCTTTATGTCACGGAATACAGGTCTCATCAACAGCTTCAATTGCCTTTGCTGAGAAAGAGTTTACCCCCCAAGACATTATTGAGAAAGCTTCACCGTATGTTAAAGTAATTGATAATAAACAATTTAGCCTAGACGTAAAAGAAGCTAGAACAAATGGTCTAACACAGAGTGAAATTAAGCAGGCTCAACAACTCATCAAGGGGGCGAATGCTACTGTAGAGTCTATGCTTAATGAAGGTACTATTCTAGAAGAAACACCTGAAGGATCGCTTAAGCCCAAAAGACCTGATATTACGACAAACATAATTATTGGTGATATTGACACTGATAACTATTTTGATTACGATGTTAAATGGTACGGCGCTGTGCATTTATGGATTAGCCCTCGCTTTGTTGCTGACCTTCAAGATTATAACGGCTATATTTCTGGTTCAGTAAGCCTTGCCACATCAACTTCTCTCGATTTGATCAGTAAAAAAAGTAGTATTCAACCATCGAGTGCAGCAAAAAATTCAATTACAATATTCGCTGGAGCACTTATATCATACGCAATTACTCAATTCTATCAATCATATAAGGATACAGGGGCACTATTTTATGACAATCCTATCGGTATTCCCGATTCATTCGGTAGACCCTAGGAATTGAGGTGAAATGTAAAAAATGAGCAAATACTTCCGGGTATATATTACAAAGAAGAGATACTATTTCGACTTTCTTGTGATTCTGCCTGTTGTTATCTTCTCAACCTATAGTTCTAACCCGGAAGCAACCTTTTTAAAATATATAACCACTTTCTTAACTATCTTTATACTTTCACAACTAACTTTTTATTTTTTTTATTATCGAAAGAATAAGTAGCACTTTTTTTAATTATTCAATCCCGATACCTGTCAGGTGTTGGGCTAGCTATCAGTGGCGTGACACAACGAACGAGGCGGATCAAGACTTTTAAGCCAATTCGCCTCTGTTTTATTTTGGGATCAGTCTATCTCGTACCATGGAATAGATAAAATAGGCAAAAAGAAAGTCACCCTCCAGCTTACAATAGCCAGGGTAATTGACAAGATGTATTGGTCAAAAACAATTAGAGTGCAGCCGTATTAACTGTCTCTAGCACCGAGCATAGATCTTTTAAATATAAAGTAGGGAAACCACTCTCATGGCTTCCACCTTATCGAACCGTACGTGCCCTACTAAGGCATATGGCTCACCAACGTGATTCAACTTGAAATCAATATGTAGTTTCAGGCTAGGTTTCGTGATTATTTTCATTGAACCACCTGCTGTATGTTACTATTATCAGACATTCAACCTCACAAAAGTTCCATCATTTTACGGAATTCCAGTCTTGTTTATTCCGCTATACTGCTTTAATGATTGAACAAGCAGAATAAGTGATGAAAATTTCCTTTATCAACTCTTCTTTACTTTGCATAAATAATCCCTCCAAATTGTAATAATTACCCACAAGTGTTAAAGTTCAAAGTTGGTTATCTATTTCCTTAATGTAATTTTTCAAAGAATCCTGCCCAATAGCTTAATGGGTGAGCGGCTGATTATCGAAATAAAAGCCCGCCTGAACGACATACAAGTTCAGGCGGGCTATTTTATTGTGTCACATCATATAAAATAGTGTGACTCGTATACGTTCTAAGCACATACCCTGTTAATTAATAAAATTAGCTGCTTTCTTGTTTGACCTATTTACAGCAGCGCTTCGATAGCAGGCCCGACGTCCTTAGGATCGACAGGCGGTTCGAAGCGATCGACGACACGCCCGTCGCGGTCCACCAAAAACTTCGTAAAGTTCCACTTGATCTCGTTATCGAGAAGCTGCTCGGGCATCTTCTCGGCGAACATCGAATGCAGCATTTTGCCTGACGGCTGGCTCTGATCGAACCCTTTGAACGGCGCCTGTTCCGTCAAGTAAGCAAACAGCGGATGCTTCCCTTCCCCGCGGACTTCCAGCTTTTCAAAAAGCGGAAACGTTACGCCATAATTCAGTTGGCAAAATACATGTACGTCCTCGTTCGCTGCCGGCTCCTGCCCCCCGAACTGGTTGCAAGGAAAACCGAGAATGACGAAGTCTTGTTCCCGGTACTTCTCATACAGCTTTTGCAAATCGGAATATTGCGAGGTAAAACCGCATTTGCTCGCCGTATTCACGATCAGCACAACTTTCCCCTTATACTGCTCCAACCGGACATCAGTGCCGCGAATGCTTTTGGCTTCATATTCGTGAACGCTCATCCCCATCATCTCCCACGGTTCGTCATTTAAATTTTACGCAATTTAATTTTACAAAACCTAAATAAGATTGTCAAACTCCCTGTTATAAATCGGCCCCCACCATGCACACGTCATCCGGATTCGGGCAATCTTTCCCTTTGATTTGCAGCATCTGCTCCAGAAATAACGGCAAAGAAACCTCTGTACCGGCTCTCAGCATCGCCTTCAGCTCCTCCTGCTTGAGCTTCATGGATACGCCCGGGGATTCGATCAAGCCGTCCGTATACAGCACCAGGCGCGCCGGACCGGCATAATGCAGCGTCTGCTTCATCGGCTGAAGCTCCGGTATCAGGCCGATAGGTACGCAGGTTGATCCAAGCTCCTTGACCTCCTTGTCCGCAACTACCACAAACCCCGAGGTGTGGCCGGCATTAATGTATTCCAAGCATTTGCGTTCCGTATCGATCACTGTGTAAAGCGCTGTAAAAAAGAAATGCTTGGGACTGCTCGCGGCGCGGAACAACTTGTACATGTGGACGTTCAGCTCTTTGATGACGATCTCGGGCTCTTTGCATTTGCGGATAATTCCTTCCAGCAGCGAGCGGATCGACATGCTGATCAGCGACGATGCTACCCCGCTGCCCATGACATCGATAATAATAATGCCGTAGCGATGGTCGTCGAGCTGATACCACGCATACATATCTCCCCCGAGATAGTGGGAAGGCGCGTATTTGCCTAGAATCGATATGGCATCGTTCCGAAGCGGCGGGCTGAGCACGCTTTGCTGCACGAGTGTGGCAAGCTCCAAATCTTTCTTGCGCACTTCTTCCGCCGCTTTTTGCCCGGTCATATCCAGAAGGATGCCTTTGATCATCAGCAGGCTGCCGCTGTCGTCGAACTCCGAGTACATTCTGGAATCGACCCATTTGATGGCGCCGCTGGCATGTATAATGCGAAAGCTGCACACATAAGGGGCCTTGCCCGCCGAACGGATAGCTTCCAGACTGAGCAGGGGAACGTCATCGGGGTAGATCAGCTCAAGCCAGAAATCGGGATTTTTCACAAAAGTTTCGAACGGATAGCCGTGCAGCCTTTCGGACGACGGAGATACCGCCACGATCTTTTGCCGGGAAATGTCATAAGAATAAAGATGAGCATCGATATTTCCCAGTATTTCTTCCAGCGGAATCTCCATATGCGCCCGTTTGCGGCTGCCCAGCGGCTGTGCCGCCGGTTCGAATCTTACGAACGCGAGAATGAGAACAAACAGAACAATTTGAATGACCGCATGATATAACGATTCCATCGGGATGAAGAAGCACAATGCCAAAAGCAAGAGCGATACCTTCGCCGTCAGCCGGTATTTCCCCCCATCGCCGGACAGTTTAAAAATCGGAGTCTGTTTCAACATCGCAATCTCCTCTGTTCATTCTCATCCATAGGGCGGTATAAGCCCGCTGATGATACAACCCCACCTCGTCCATGATGCCTTGAATCAGAACAAGCCCCCGGCCGCGGCCGCTCCGGTTAGGCGCGTATCCGGCAGGGAGCCCGAAGCCGCTGTATTTGGGCTGAATGACGCTGATTTCGAGCTGCTCCCGGTCCAACAGCCACTGCACGACAAAAGACCGCGCGGACGCCAAACCGCCATACTCCCAAGCGTTCATACACGCCTCTTCCGTGGCCAGCTTCAGGAGGGCCGCCCTGGTGCCCGTTATATTGGCGGCAGCGGCCATTTCTGCGGAAATTTGCATAGCCGTCAAAATCTCTTCTTTGCTGCCGATCGCCAAACGCTTGCAGACCTGCGCCAAGGATACGATCATCCTTTCCCATTGCCGTAATAGGCGCGCGCCTCCTCGAGGCTGGCAAAGATGTTCATGAACGTCTCGAAACGGACGATCGCCAAAATTTCCGCGACCGCCGCACGCACGCCGGAAATAACGAGCTCCTTGCCCCGGCTTTCCGCCGAGAGCGCCGCATCGGCGATGACGCCCAACGCCGCGCTATTCAGGTAGGCTGCGCCGTATAAATCCACGATGAGCTTGTCGCCGCTTCCTTCGGCCAGCTTGTTGACGGCGGCGCGGAAGTCATCGACATTTTTAAGCGTGATATCCTGCTGCCAAATGAGCAGTTCAATTCCATCCACCGTTTCGATTCTCATCTGCAGGCCAGTCCTTTCTTTATGCAAAAGCATGAGACTCATGACGCTCCAACCGCTGCAGCGATACGATTCGTTCCAATTTCAACAGCATGACAAAGCGGCCTTCCCGCTCGTAGACAAGATCGATAATATCGCGTTCCGGGTCTGTCAGTTCCTTAGGTATAGGGCCAAGCTCCTCCCGGCGGATTTTGATAACCTCCGTCACCGCGTCCACGCGAATGCCAAATTCCGTTCCGTGCATCTCCACCACGACGATGCGGGTTTTATCCGTTTGGGCAAGGGGCGGCAGCCGGAAAAAAGACCGCAGATCCCATACCGGCATAGTCTGGCCGCGCAGCTTGATAATGCCGAGCATATGATCGGACGAGGCAACGACCCGTGTTATATAAGGAACGGTAATAATTTCTTTGACTTGTTGAATATCCAGCGCATACTGGCCTTCCTCCACCTTGAACGTGACCAGCTGCCGTTCTTCCTGTTGACCGTCTTCTCCAGGCAGAAGCTCGGATGGGCCTGACACCGGAATCGAGCCCTCTTCCCGGACGAGCGAGCCTACATCGAGTATCAGCGCCACATTCCCGTTGCCGAGAATCGTAGAGCCGGAAATGAAAGGAACGTTGCCTATGTAAGCACCGAGCGATTTGATTACGATCTCCTGGTTGCCCACGAGACCGTCCACCGCCACGCATACCCGCTTGTCGGCAACGCCAAGCATGACGACGAACAACCGCTTCGGGGTTGTCGAAGATGAATGCTGAATGCCGAGCTTCCGGTGGAGCCGCACGAGCGGGAATACCGCCCCGCGGATTAGGCACACCTCCTGGCCCTGGAGACGGCGGATATCGCCCGGCGAAAGCCGCAAAATTTCAATCACGTTGACAAGCGGCACGGCAAAAGTCTGATTGTGCAGTTTAATCAGGAGAGAACGGATAATGGCAAGCGTCAGCGGCAGCTTGATCGTGAATACGGTGCCGCCCCCGAGAGTCGTGTCGATCCCGATGACGCCGTTCAGCTTTTCGATTTGTGAGCGCACGATGTCCATGCCTACGCCGCGTCCGGATATGTCCGTGACCGAAGCCGCCGTCGAGAAGCCGGAATGAAAAATGAGAAATACGAGCTCCCGGTCCGTCATCCGGGCTGCGTCCTCTTCGGTGATAAAGCCTTTTTTGACGGCTGAGCTTTTAATTTTTTGCGGGTCTATGCCGCGCCCGTCGTCGGCAATCGTAATGACGATCTGATTTTCCTGATGGGCGGCTTTGAGCGTAATTCGCCCTTTGGCCGGCTTGCCGAGCTGAAGCCGTTCCGCCGGTCCTTCCAGCCCGTGGTCGGCCGCATTGCGCAAAATGTGCAAAATCGGATCGCCCAGTTCTTCGATCAAGGTGCGGTCAAGCTCCGTTTCTTTGCCTTCGATCAGAAATTCGATCTCTTTGCCCGCCTTCTGGCCGATATCCCTGACGACTCTGGGAAAACGGTTGAACAACTGCTCGATGGGCAGCATCCGGGTTTTCATCATGCCGTCCTGCAGCTCGCTGATCACACGGCTGAAGCGGCCGGCGATATCGTTCAGAAGCATGACATCGTCGTCCTCCTGGTACTGCATGTGCAGCCTGTTTTTCACCTCGTGCAGCCGGGTGTTGTCAATGAGCAGCTCTCCAACGTAATTCAGCAGACGCTCCAGGCGCTCTACATCGACGCGGACCGTCTGGTTGACTTTCACCTTGGCCTCCGGTTCGCCTGCTTGCTTCTCGGCGCTCTCGCCGGCCGTTTCTTCCTTCGGTTCGGCAGGAGCGGCCGCAGCGGGCGGCGATTGCTGCACAGAGGTCTCGGCACGAGAAGGCTCAATCGACCGAATATGGAATTCCGCTATTTGCGCAATCTGGTTCATGCTGTGCGCAATCGCCGGTTCGGCCTCCATCGTGACCAGAACAAACACAAGGCTGCCTTGAAAGTTCTCGTCCTGCTCCAGCGTCGCCGCGTCGGGAAAGGCTGCGATAATCTCGCCCAATTCCTTCAATTGGTTATGGATGAGCAGTGCGCGAATATGCTTCATCTCCGCATCGGGCTGCAGCCGGGCGGAAACCGCCTGTACTTTATACCCGCCCTCAAGCGCTCGATTGGCCGCTTCCTGCTGGTACTCGTCCAGTTCAGCCAATGGATTATCGTCGCTGTTCCGTTCTGCCCCAGCGCCTTGGAACGCCGCCGCCGGCGGATGCGCCTCCGCGGACTCCGCTCCCGCCCCATAGCGCTTCAATTGCTCCAGGACGGGGCCGACTTCGATGGAGTCAAGCTTGCCTGACGCTATGGAACCTTTGAGCGATCTCAGCACGTCCAGAGCGGCAAATACCGTATTGATCAATTCCGCGCCGACAGCCAGCTTGCCGCTGCGGATGCCGTCAAACACGCTCTCAATATTGTGGGTAACATCTTGAATCGCATGAAAGCCCATCGCCGCCGCAGAGCCCTTCAGCGTGTGTGCGGCGCGGAACATGCGCTGTATCGTATCGGTCGTCGCCCCGTGCTGCTCCAGCCGCAGGCATTCTTCGTCCAGCACTTGAAGCTGCTCTTCCAGTTCGTCCAAATAAACGCCGAGGTATGCCGAATTCATATTATCCATCCTGCCGATCCCTCCCCGTCTCCAAAATCTGCCCTATGTTCAAAATGCATGCTAGATTTTAAACAACGCCACGGAGCGGTTGAGATCTTCGGCGAGCAAAGCCAGCGATTGCGCGGAGGAAGCTGTCTCTTCCGCCGCCGCAGCAGCTTCTTCGCTTGCGGACGCGATCGCTTCGATGGCGCCGAGCACCTCGGAAGACTGGGCCGCCTGCTCCTCGCTCGCGGCGGCGATTTCCGCCACTTGATGCGCCGTCTCGTTCACCTTGCCGATGATGCTGCTCAGCGCATCGCCGGTCTGATGCGACATCTCCACCGTGCCGGCCAGCGCTCTGACGCTGTTCTCCGTATTATCCTGCATCCCGCTGATGATCTGGCCGATCTGCTTCGTAGCCGAAGAGCTCCGCTCGGCCAGCTTGCGCACTTCATCGGCCACTACGGCGAATCCGCGGCCCTGCTCGCCCGCCCTGGCCGCTTCGATGGCCGCATTCAACGCCAGCAAATTCGTCTGCTCGGCAATTTCATCGATCACCTCGATAATGTCCCCGATCTTGATCGAGTCCTCCTTGAGCAGGGACATCTGCCTGTTCAACTGCTGTATCCCGTCCATCGAAGCCTGGACGACTTTGCCGCCCTGTTCCGCCCCCACTCGCGTATTATTGGACAGCTCGGAAGCCGTCTCCGCGCTTCGCGCTACGGATTCGATCGCCCGGGACAAATCCTTGAACAGCTCGTTGATCGTCTGTGCCGCAGACGCCTGCGTTGTCGTTCCGCCGGCAATTTCTTGCGAACTGGCGGAAATTTGCTCGGAAGCCGCCGCCAGACTTTGCGCCGAAGTCATAATATCGCCGATCAGCCTGCGCAGCTTTTCCGTCGTTTCGTTCAGCGAGGCTCCCAGTTGACCCATTTCGTCTCTGGAGCGCACCTCCACCTGCTCCCGCAAGTCGCCGGATGCGATTTTGCGCAGCGAGGCGACAAGCTTTTGGACCGCGCTCGCTACCGATTGCGAAATCATCAGCGCCAAGACGATGGCGATAATACTTGCGGCCGCAACGAGAATAATAACGATGGTTCGTCCCTGAAGATAACTGTCTACCGAAGCGTCAATAGAAGCGACAGCCCCGTTATTGTTCAGATCTACGTTTTTGTTCAACATCTCCGAAGCTTTCGTTATATCCGCGATGGCAATCCGCAGCAGCTCGTTAGCCCGCGTGACGTTATTGTCCTTGCTCGCCTGAATGATGCCGGGTATTTGATCGGTATACGCATTCCAGCTTTTCGCAAATTCATTGTAATAGCCCCGCTCTTCCGGCGACGTAATGGTCGGCTCGTACTCGCGTTGAATCGCCTTTTGCAGCTCCAGATTGTCGCTTATCGTCTTCTCCGCTTTGGCCCTGCCGGCGGCATCGTTATCCACAATATACCGGAGCATCCATCCCCTGGTGTCCAGAACGTTCTCTTTCATTTTGGAAAGCGCCACAATGCTCGGCATATATGAATCTTTCACATCTCCGGCTTTGTTGCCCATGGCGTTCATCCCCACAATAGAGGTGATTCCCGTTGCAATCAAAAGCACAATAACCGCTAAAAAGCTAGATAACAGCTTGAAACGAATCGTGAATCTCATTCTGGTTTCCTCCCTCATCTTTATAGCTTCTATTTTGAGGTGAAAACCATGCTTCGGAACATCCCCTGCGGCTCCTGTTTTGGGCCTTATGTACTATGAACGGATCTAGGAATAATTTCCTAACGCCTGAAAATATTTCGCCAGCGCCTGCGGCCTGTCGGCGACTTCGAGCTTTTCATATATTTTGGTCATATGATTTTTGACGGTATGGGCGCTTATAAAAAGGACTTTGGCTATCTCCGTGTTGTTCAGGCCCTGCACCGCCAAATCAAGCACTTCCGCCTCCCGGGAGGTCAGCTTGCCGTAAAAACGGCGGGACGAGCCCGCCTCGGCCTGCGCCGGAAGTCCGTCTGCCGGCAGCTTATTGGCGAGACCTGGGCTTTCCGCATAGGAATTTGTTCCTATGCACTCCTTGGCGCCGGCATCTTTGGGCCCGCTTCCCATCATATGAACCAGCAGACTGCCGGCCATATGGAAAAAGTAGAGCACTTCTTTGACATCGTGCCCTTGCTCAAAAGCAGCCGCAAGCGCGCCAAACGGTTCCCCCCGCACGACCAAGGGGAGTTCAAGCAGCTCCGTGCCCCGCCAGCGGCTCGTCATCGTTTTGCGGAAAGCGGACATGGTGCCGCGTTCGGCGATCATTTCGGCAAATGCTTTTGTCAGCTGCCCCTCATCGCCGTCCAGCGCGTACACGATTGTATTTTGCTGCTGAAAAGCGACAAATTTCGCATCCGTGTCACGAAAAATCGTCTCGACGATCCATTTGTATGCGGTCTTATGCTCATGAACGTCAATCAATCCTTGAGAAAGCTCCAGCAGAGCTCGCTCCTGGTACCGCTTCTTGTCCATTTCCTTCTGCATGTGGCTGTAGTGGATTTCGGAGGCCATTTGCCCGGCCAAAATGCCGCCCATATCGGCCAATTCCTCCGACATGCCGGAACCGCCCGCGGCGCTGCCGCCAAACAACAGCCCGTACAGCCGCCCGTTATACTTGACGGGATAGCAAATGATGAATCGCGGAACCAAGCCCCGCCACGTGAAAATCGAAGCCCTGGGATCTTCCGCAATATCCTCCCAGTATCCCATAATCTGCGTCAAAGCCACTTGCCCCAGCAGCCCCTCACCCATATAAAAATGAGCCCCTTGCAGCCGCTTATGATCCGTACCGGTGCCGGACGTCTCGGCAACGACGTACTGCTCGCCCCCGGATTTCACCGCAAATCCGGCGAACTGCAGCTCGGTGATTTTCACGAAAATATCCAGTATACTGCGCAGCCAGGCATCGTCCCGGCCATTCAAAAGACTCAGCACGCGAAGCAGCTGAAGCCGGTTGGCATGCGCTTTCACCCTGTCCCTCGTCTCGAACATGTCGCTGATCATATCCGTCATGACGACCAGTTTCTCCAGCGCGCCTTCCACTTCGGGAGCGGACAAGGACGGGGCCTCCTCCACAGCTTGCTCCCACAGCTCTTTGTTGGCCGCAGCGGCGGATTCGGTGACTATGCGCTTGACAAGCTCCTTGTTCCGCGCATCCAGCCAGGCGCCGGCAAGCAAAAAACAAACCGCCCGTTCCTGCACGAGAACAGGCGCCACAATAATTTTGATGCCGTCCTCGCTTTCATACACGATCGGTCTTTGCACGGTTTGCACACGTTCCATCGTATCGTCCAGAGCCTTGTTTTTCATAATTAAAGGAGCCTCCCATAACATTCTGGGAAGCTGAATCGGTCCGGAAGGCTCCGTCATATTGCGGCCGGCCGGATCAATCAAAATGAGCGTCAATCCGCATAAAGATGCATAAGCATCCTGCAGATGTTGCAGCTTGCATGCCTGATTCGTCGTCACTGTCAGCGCCTCTCTTTTATATTCTCTACCCTACAAATTCCGTCCGTCCAAAAGGTATCCCTGCTTTTTAAGGCAATACCTGTCAATTGCCCAAAGCGGCGTATGCAATCGGGAATGTAGAAAATAATAAAGCTACTAGATACCGGGAGTGATTCGGTCCGTATGAGTCGAATTTTGCTTATCGAAGACGAGCAGCGCATCGCAAGAGTGCTTCAGTTGGAACTGGAACATGAAGGCTACTCGGTGCAGGTGGAAAACGACGGAAAGCTGGGGCTGCAGACCGCGTTCGCGGGCAGTAGTTGGGATCTGATTTTGCTGGATATCATGCTCCCGGGAATGAGCGGCCTGGAAGTGCTGCGGCGGGTCAGGCAGGTGAACGCCACGCTTCCCATCATCCTGCTTACCGCCAGGGACGCCGTTCCCGATCGGGTTAGCGGGCTGGATCAGGGAGCGAACGACTATATCATCAAGCCTTTCGCCATCGAAGAGCTGCTTGCGCGAATCCGCAGCCTGCTGCGCCAGAAGACTCTGCAGGAACAGCCCGAGCAGGACCATCTGTTGAGAGTGGACAGCCTGACGATGGATTTGCGGAGCAGAGCCGTCCAGCGCGAGGGAAGCCCGATTGAGCTGACGCCGACGGAGTTCGATCTTTTGCGTTTCCTGATCCGCCACCAGGATGAAGTCATGTCAAGGGAACAAATCATTTCCGAGGTTTGGGGATACGATTTTATCGGGGATACGAACGTTGTGGATGTGTACATCCGCTACTTGCGCCAAAAGGTGGACAAACCGTTTGCGTCCAAGCTGATTCATACGATACGGGGAGTCGGATATATGCTTAAGGCGGAGCCGGGGGATAAAAATTCCGAGGATCAGGACGCTGAGCCGCCCTCTGAAGAGTCTTCCTGACCATGAGCCTGAAATTAAAAATCACCGCTTGGGTAACGGCGGGGCTGGCGGTCATCCTTTTCCTGAGCTTTACGTTCGTCTACTTCATGTTTATCCGCATTACAACGAGCGGCGAGCTTGAACTGCTAAAAGAAAAAGCCCATACGCTGCTGCAGCGGGATTTGCCGCATCACCCGGAATATTGGACCGGCACGAATCATCTGGACGAACTGTTGATCCCCCAGGAAATGATCCGCTATGTGATACAGGACGGAACGGTCAAATATCAAATTTATTCCGACCAAAGGCTGCTCAGCTACAAGCCCGTGTATGTCTCGCGGGAAAGTGTGTCCACCAAGCAGGCGAGCGACGGCATTTTCGTGTTCGTGCGAACTCCGGTATTCGATCAGGGAAAGCAGATCGCCACTTTGGAAATCGGCCGCAGCCTCGATAAATTAGGGGAATATTCCAGCACTCTGATTTCCATTTTGCTGCTGACATCCATAGGCGCCTTGATCGTGGCGATTTGCGGCGGCTATTTTTATACGAATGCGATTTTCCGTCCTTTGCAGCAATTGATCGCAACTATGCAAAATATCGAGAAAAGCGGAACGTTCCGCCGCATCGAGCTGAGCGAGAAGAAAGATCCCGACGAATTGGCGCTGCTGGGCGGCACGTTCAACCGGATGATAGACAGGCTGGAGGAGACGTTTCAGAAACAGGAACAGTTTCTGGCCGATGCTTCCCATGAGCTTCGCACGCCGCTTACCATTATTGAGAGCTACGCCAGCCTGCTGCGCCGCTGGGCTTTCAGCGACGCCAAGCTGCGCGACGAGGCCATCGAGGCCATCTTATCGGAAAGCGCCCAGCTCAAGCGGCTGACCCGCCATCTTCTCTCCCTGATCGAGACGGAGAAAGATCATTGCAAGGACGGGGAAACTTATGACCTGGTTCCGCTCGTCCAGTCAACGGCCGCTTCGCTGCGCGTCACCTCCGGCCGGGAGATCGAAATCAAATGCGCGGCCGAGCGGCTCGAAATGACGGGCGACCCTTACAGAATCAAGCAGCTGCTCGTTATTTTGCTCGACAATGCCTTGAAATACAGCTCCAAAACCGTCATCGTGAACATTGAGGAAGAAACGGTTAACCTTCTTGCGATCAAAGTCATCGATCAGGGAATCGGCATCGCCGAAGAGGATTTGCCGCACTTGTTCGACCGCTTTTACCGCACCGACAAAGCCCGCAGCCGCAGGCTGGGAGGAGCGGGACTGGGGCTGGCCATCGCGGCGAACATCGTCAAATCGCACGAAGGCGCCATTGCCTTCAGCAGCCGGCCGGGCGAAGGGACGACCGTCACCGTGAAGCTGCCAAGATCGTGTCAATAAAAATATTATCAGACAACTCTCATCATTCTCTCAGAATTGCTTCCGGCTCCTACTCTCTCGGGCCGTACAGGCTTGTCCGGTAAATTATAGGCGGTTTTTCATCTGCTATACTTGGGCTTAGGTGAAGCGATCACCACACAACAAAGCTCAAGGAGGACGTTATGAAAAACCAACAGAAAGTATACAAAAAACTGCTCGTTGCAGCAATGACAGTTTCAATAGGGATATCTGCGGGAATGGTCGGCGCCCCTCATGCGGCCGAGGCGGCGGTAACCTCTTCATCTTCCAAAGCCAGTCAGGTCATCTCCATCGGCAAGCATTATTTAGGCACTCCGTATCAGTTCGGGGCCAAATCGGGACAGACGAGAACATTCGACTGTTCGTCTTTTACCCAGTACGTATTTAAGAAGGTCGGCGTTAATCTGCCCCGGACCTCTCAGCAGCAATCTCACGTAGGCAAGTATGTTTCAAGAAGCAATCTGCAGCCAGGCGATCTTGTTTTCTTCTCCAATCCCGGCAAACCGGGCGTTATCCACCATGTCGCGATCTACATGGGGAACGGCACCCTGCTGCATACGTACGGAGCAGGCGGAGTCCGCATCACGAAGATGAGCAGCGGAACGTGGTCCTCGCGTTACATGACGGCGCGCCGCGTTTTGTAATCACCTCACCAGTACACCCTTAGGGCTAGCCCCTAAGGGTGTTTGCGTTTCGCGGATATGCCGCCGGGGCTCAATTTCCTAGAAGCGGATAAACGCCTCATGGTAGCCTTCCTTGAGACCGCGCTTGCGTACCTGAACCTGCATCAGCCTCTCCCTGTACCGCACTCTCGCCGTCTTCGGTATCACCATGGAAGGCAGCTTGATGACACGGTCTTTACCGTCCAAAGTACCTGTCACCTTAATATGGTCGGATTTGACAAACACTTGCAGCGCTCTCGGATTCTCATCCTTAGGAAGCCTCACCTTGACGATAACATGATCGTGCGTTTCAAAAATGTCGGAAGCATCGGCTCGGGCAGTGGACGCAACGGTGGCGTCCAAGCCGTGCATCGCTTTTTTCAGCGTGTCCTGTACATATCCTTCAACCCACGTCATATTATCTAGAAAGGTCTGCCCATTTTCGCGAAAAGGCAGCTTTTGCCCTAAAAATTTTTCAAGCTGCTCCCACTTCAACCAAGGGTGGCGATTAAACCCGTTCAAGCTCATCACCTCATTTTCCCTACAGTATATGTGCGTGGTATGCGCATGTGACACCGATCTATAAAGGTACCTCTGGGCGGATACCCACATATACTAAAAGCAATAGAGCCTGAATCGGGGGAGAGCGAACATGCCGTCTATCGTAGGAAACGTAAAGATACTGTCCGTAGGTCCCAGCTCCGTCATCCATTTCGGCGATTGCGTGATTATATCTCCTACCAGCTCATCCAAAACTTTTGCCGGTGCGGGTTCCTTTAACACCGGGGATTTCCCTAGCGTTTTCAACGCGCTCAGCAATACCGTAACCAACGATCCCGATCTGATCGATACTACTGCAAACGGGGTGATCATTTAGCATGAACTGGACGATACACCAAACCATACTCATTCAGCATCTGCGAGTCAATTCCGTATCCAACTCATCCGTTCTACAAATCGGCAGCGCCGGATCTATCCGATCCCTCTCCAATTTATATAACACCGGCGGGTTTGTCGAACCTGCCCCGCAGCTTGGGCAGACCGCTACGAATCCGGTGTCCCTGGTTCCTCTGCCCTCGCCGGCATGACGGATACCGGCAATTGTCAAAAAGCCTTACATACCGATGTGGTAAAAAGAGGTGCTTACTCGGATGCAAAAGCCCATAACCTGGCAGCAATGGACACAGCAGTTGTGCAATTACATTGAGGCGCAAAAGCAGCGCATCGACAAACTGGAGCAAAGCGTCGCGAAGCTGCAAACGGAGCTGAAAGAGCTGAAAGATCAAAAACGGGTGCACATTGACAAGATCGAATACCACTTCGACCAGCTCAAAGTCGAAAAGCTGGACGGAACGCTGACCATCGGGATCAGTCCGGCATCCATGGATGCGATCGACGACTTCAGCGTGAACGGCAAGTCCTTCGGGGCAGGTGGCGGAGCCGGCGGCAAAGATTCGTTTCCCGAGGAGGTTCCTCCGGATTCCGGCCTTGAGCAGCAGGTGTCCAGCGGGATCGAACAGTATCTGAAGAAAGATGTACAGGCCGATATGCTCGGCATAGAGGAGAAATACCAGTATCCGCTGGAAGACGGCTTCCGGGATATGATTTTGGATGACATCCGCAAACAGATTGAAACCCGGATTCGGCACTACGTCAGCCAATACCGCAGCGTCGGGTTCGATCAGCCGTTGGAAGCCGTTACGGCCAACATTTTCGAACGCACCAAACAGGATATTTTGAGCGCCATTGAAACGTATATTTCCAACTTGCCGCGAAAGGATAGTGATTGACCGATGGATTTTCATGTTGAAAACAAACAGTTGTGCGTCGGCGATGTGCGCATTATCGGCGTTTCCAGTTCCTCGGTGTTTTTGATCGGGGACACGGTTAACGTCTCCTTATCCTCCATGTTCGACACTCCGCCGGAATCGGTCATTATCAGCCCCCTCGTTCCGCTTGCCGGAGAAAGGTAGGCGAAAGGATGGCGCGGCTATCGATCGTAGATTGGGTCTACAATAACGAAGTCGGTTCGGGAAGCGTCATGCAGGTGGGTGACAGCGTGAACATGATTTTGAAAACCGGGGTTTTTGCCGTCCAAAGGGAAGTGCCGATTTTTTACGGGAATGAGGGCAGCTTCGCGGCCGATCCTCTTTTCGAAAGACCGTTTCCGCAGCCTGAGCCGGACGGACCGGCAAGCGTATGTACGGATAACCTCGGATCTTGCATCAAAGTTCGCAGCGTACGCATCCTCGCTATCTCTTCTTCCGCAGTGCTGCATATCGGGAGCAATCACAACATTCGCTCCGAAACGAGAATCAAAAATATCCGCCAGTTCGTCCAAAACAAGCCCGGCCCGCCGGGAAAAACAACGTTCGTCAAAATAGGCGACGATCCGGTCGCGACCTGACCGCCCGGGCGGGAATCGCTCAGGCGAGCCGTCTGGGCGGAGGCGAAGGCCGAGGCGGCGCGGCGGGCCGGGGGCAGGCTTCGCGGACGGGCGCGGCACGGGAGGCGACATGGCGGGACGGGGCAGGCTTCGCGGACGGGCGCGGCACCGGATACGGCGCGGCGGGCCGGGGGCAGGCTTCGCGGACCGGGCGCGGCGCGGGCGGCGGCGTGGCGGGCCAGGGGCGGGCACCGCGGACGGCGCGGGAGGCGGCGCGGCGGGACGGGGGCTGCGTTTTGAGCGGCGCAAGACTTAGTACTGACAGAGTACGCGGACGGGCGCCCGTTCCTGAAATGCTTGCTCGCTAAGTAGCGTAGGCAATGTGCAGAAAAACTCAAAAAGCCTGCAAAAGTACATCTTTTTGCTGCTTAATGTGCTTTCCTCGAATAATTCCTGCAAATCTACAGGTATTTTAGCCGAAATGCCAGCTCGGCCCCGTTCTGGTCGGAAATTCCTGCACTTTCGCAGGCTTTTCCCCGGAACGGGCCGTTTACACCGGAAATTCCTGCACTTTTGCAGGTTTTTCCCGGAACGGGTCGTTTGTACCGCAAAAACCTGCACTCTCGCAGGCTTTTCCACTGGACGGGCCGCTTACGCCGGAAATTCCTGCACTCTCGCAGGTTTTTCCTCGGGACGGGCCGTATATACCGCAAAAGCCTGCACTTTCGCGGGCTTTTCCACGGGACGGGCCGCTTGCACCGCGAAAACCTGCGCTTTCGCAGGTTTTGCGTGGCCGGCCGCGCGGCCGG